>DGFH01000256.1:0-1792 GCA_002391565.1 Anaerolineales bacterium UBA3905 | reverse complement strand
CCCTACGTGGCGGTGGGCGCGGGCGTGATCGGGCTGGTTGTGCTGGCCGGGCACCCGGAGTTGATCTACTACACGCTGCTGACGGCGGGCGCGTACAGCCTGGTGCGGTTGATCGCAGCTCACACCCGCATCCGGCGGACGACGACAACGCGCCGCGCGCCGTTGATGCGCACGCTCAAACTGGCTGGCTGGCTGTTGACCATGGCGGTGCTGGGCGTGGCTCTGGGCGCCGTGCAGTTGCTGCCGCTGGTGGAACTGCTCCCGCTCAATTTCCGGGAAGGGTCGGCGTCGCTGGCGCAGGTGTTGGATTGGGCCTGGCCGAGCCGCCATGTGCTGACCTTTGCGCTGCCTAACATCTTTGGCAGCCCCAGCCATCATCAGTGGTTCGATCTCTGGACGCGCACCTGGACGCCTGTCACCGTCAACGCGCTGGGTGAGCCAACCCATACGATCTTTTGGGGCGTCAAGAATTACGTCGAAGGCGGCAACTATCTTGGCCTGGCGACGTGGCTGCTGGCGGCGGTGGCCGTGGTGGAGGCGGTGAGCATTGTCTGGAAGAAGAGATTGGAGAATAGAGATTGGAGAATAAGGGATTGGGAGATTGAGCGCTTGGGCGAGGCGCAGGCCGCAACCAATCCCCAATCTCCAATCTCCAATCTTTCAATTTCTCTCCTACCGACCTTCTTCTTCGCCGGATTGGCCGCCGTTTCGCTGCTATTCGCCTTCGGCACGCCGTTGTACGCCATCCTCTACTACGGACTGCCGGGCTGGAGCCAGCTTCACAGCCCGTTTCGCTGGGTTTTCCCCTTTACGCTGAGCATGGCCGCGCTGGGTGCGCTGGGGCTAAATGTGGTGTTGGGATGGTTGGAGGAGCGAGGAGCGAGGGGCGAGGGGCGACGCAGCGATGCTAATCTCCCATCTCCCATCTCCCCTCACTCAATCGCGCAATTGCTGGTAGCTTTTTGGGCATTCGCCGGCCTGGTCGCCTTGCTCCTCGTGCTCGCCAGCCTCTTTGCGCCGGCGCCCTTTGTCGCCTTCGGCCAGCGCATCGTGGATGGCAGCGACCTGGCGCAGAGAGCCTTTGCCGATGGCCGCATGTTCTGGAGCTACCAGGCGGCGAACCTGGCGCACTTTGGCGGCGTCGCTCTGTTCGTAGGGTTAACAGTCTGGTGGATGCTCCGGGGAGCGGGGCGCGGGGCGCAAGGCGGCGCCTCGACGCAGGGACGCAAAGACGCAGAGGCACGCAGAGAAAATCAACTCCGCGTTGATCCGTCCAATCCGCGTGTTTCGCGTTCGACAAAAGGACAGAAAGAGAAGGGAGAGGGATGGGAAGGAGAGACGCCAGTCTCCAATCTCCAATCTCCAATCTCCCAATCTCCCAATCGCCTAATCGCCCTTTCCCTCATCGCCATCACCGTCCTCGATCTCTTCCTGGCGCACGGACAATTCAACCCGGCCAGCGACCCGGCGCTATCACCGTGGACGGAGGAGGGCGCGCCGCCGGTCGTCAAGTTCCTCAACGCGCGCGAGGGTCTCGATACGCCTCACGCCTCGTCCCTTGCCCCTGCCTGGCGCTTCACCACCTTCAACGCACCGGGCGAAAAGACCTTTAACGCCAACGTGGGCATGTACTATGGCTGGCACGACGTGCGCGGCTACGATTCGATCATTCCGCGTCAGTATGCCGGGTTCATGCAGCAACTTCAGCCGCAAGAGAATGAGCTGCTCTACAACCGCATTGCGCCGATCTACGCGCAGCCCGGCGGCGATGTCTACGCAGCGCTCGACAATC
>DGFH01000257.1:6165-15469 GCA_002391565.1 Anaerolineales bacterium UBA3905 | reverse complement strand
GGAATAGAGGCAGGTCATTCATCGATCATTGTCTCCCTTAGCAGGTCATTATACCAGCATCATCCAGCAACAGAGATTTCAGAAGCACACCCGATGCTCTATAGAATGCTTTCAAGTTTGATTGATCTGTCTATCAAGGAAAGGGGAGAGGTAGGTCATGCACGTCGAATTTGCCATCGTCGGCGGCGGAATTGTCGGGCTGGGCGCGGCGTTGGCGTTGCTGGAGCAGGGCGTCAGGTCGCTGGTGGTGCTCGAAGCAGAGGATAAAATCGCCGCACATCAGACCGGACACAATAGCGGCGTGATTCACGCTGGCGTCTATTACCGCCCCGGCTCGCTCAAGGCGAAGTTGTGCGCCGAAGGACGCGCTGCGCTCTACGCCTTTTGTGAGATGGAAGGAATCGCTCACGAACGTTGCGGCAAGTTGATCGTCGCCACCAATGAAGCCGAACAGGCGCGACTTGCTGCGCTGGCCGACCGGGCGCGTGCGAACGGCTTGACCCCCAAAGCATTGACAGCCGGTGAACTGCGCGATCATGAACCACACGTGGCAGGCGTCGCCGGGTTGTGGATTGCCGAAACCGGCATCGTCGATTACGGTGCAGTGGCTGCAGCCTACGCGCGCCGGGTGCAGGCGGCGGGCGGCGAACTTCGCACCGGCTGGCGGCTGGCAAGTGTACGACGACAGCCCGCACGCCTGACGCTCATCTCCACGCAAGAAGAAGCGATTACCTGCGATCACCTGATCACCTGCGCCGGTTTACAGGCCGACCGGGTGGCGCAGCGCTGCGGCGTCGCTCCAGGTGTGCGCATCGTGCCCTTTCGCGGCGAGTATTATGAGCTGGCGCCGGCGGCGCGTTTCCTGGTGCGCAACTTGATCTATCCGACGCCGAACCCGAACTTCCCCTTTCTAGGCGTCCACTACACGCGCAAGATCGACGGCAGCATCGAGGCCGGCCCCAACGCCGTGCTTGCCTTCCGCCGCGAAGGCTATCGTAAATTCAACTTTTCCGTACGCGATGCGTTTGATATTTTCAGCTACGGCGGCTTCTGGCGGCTGGCGCGACGCTACTGGCCGACCGGGGTCGGTGAGTTCTACCGCTCCTTCAGCAAGCACGCGTTCTGGCGCGCCTTGCGCACGCTCACCCCGGAACTGGAGTTACAGCATCTGCAGCCGGCTGGCGCGGGGGTGCGCGCGCAGGCGCTGGCGCCCGACGGCCAGCTGGTTGATGACTTCCACATTGTGCAGGCGTATCGCATGACGCATGTGCTCAACGCCCCTTCGCCTGCAGCGACGGCCTCGCTCAGCATTGGCAAACAGATTGCGCGCCTGGCCAGGGAAGCGTAGCACTCAGCAGCTGACAACGCATTGCGGACATCCTGATATGGACGAGAGGAGGTGCATGTCAGTTTGCCGATGCATTGGCTCATTCAGATTTCGCAATGGTCGCCTGGCTGCAAGATGCGCACTTCGACCTGGGGCGCCAGGCGCAGCATGAACTCGCGGAAGAGGCGTGGGGGATCGATCAGAAACGCCTTGGTCAGGTGGTGAATCGCCAGCGGGTAGAGTGTGCCCCAATGGATAGGAATCGCAATCTGCGGTGCAATGAGTTGACCAGCTTGCGCCGCGCGGTAAGGATCCATATGCCCTACGCCCAACGTCGGCCCCCATCCCCATACCGGCATCAAAGCCACATCGACGCGTCCCGCCATCTGCGCCATCTCTGGAAAGAGATCGGTGTCGCCGGGGAAATAGACGCCCGGCATCGCTCCTCCGCCGATAATATAGCCCAGGCATTCTGCTACGGGGCCGAGCGGACCGCGCGCACCATTGTGTACGGCTGGCGTAGCGGCGATCGGGACGCCGCGCACCACCGTGCGCTCCCCCACCCGCATTTCCTCCACCTGGGTGAAGCCATGTCGACGCAGCAGCGCGCCCGCGCCCACTGGGGCGACCAGGCGCGTCGCCTGCCCCAATTTGCGCAGCGAGGGCAAATCGAGATGGTCGTAGTGCAGATGCGAGATCAGCACGACGTCGATCCGCTCCTGCCACTGCGCCAGGAGTGGCGAGGGGCGCCGGCGTAGATGGGCGATGCGGTAGCGCAGCACCGGGTCGGTCAGGATGCGCACGCCGCCGCCCTCGATCAGGACGGTGGCATGCCCGATGTAGGTGATGCGCCATGGCGCTCCAGATGAGGCTTCATTCATCGTATATGATGCGGGGTTTGCGCACCGGGCGCGTATTTTCGCCGCGCAACATACGCAGCGCCATCGTGAAGCCAACGCCGATGGAGAAGGTGAAAAGGACGAAGGCGAGCGTCGCCAGATCGATGCCGAGCACCTGTCCCTCAATGCGCGTGGCAAAAGCAGAGCCAACGATCATGCCCAACAGCACGATGCCGATCGCCAGCCGCTGCGCCGCCAGGTTGAAGATGTCCAGCCGCTGATTCAGCTCGTCGGTGTCGAGCGTAACCTCCAGTTTGCCCTTCTCGTACTGGTCGAGCCACTGCATCGTCGCCTGTTGCAGGTCGGGCAGGCGACGCAAGACATCTTTCAGCGAACGCAGGAGTTGCGTCTGCGCGGTCGCCTTGAGATGTTCGACTGTGAACTGCTCTGCCAGGAACCCCTGAATGAAGCCAAACGCTTCGCGCGCGATGTCGATGTCGTAGTCCAGTACACGCACGATGCCCTCTGCCTGGATGAGCGTCTTGAGCGCCATGGTTAGCTCGCTGCCCAGGCGCAGCCCGTTATCGCTTAGCACCGCAAAGACGCCGTCGAGCACTGCCGACAGCGAGCCGGCCGCATCCGGGTAACGCATGTAGCGCACGACGCTGCGTTCAACATCTTCGCGGAACTGGGGCACGTTGACATCGTGGAAGGGTGTGCACAGGCGCAGCAATGTCTCGGAGATTTCGTAGGCGTCCAGCCCGTTGAGCACCCAGATCAAATCGGCCAGGTTAACGCGCTGTTTCTGATTGAGCATCCCCATCATGCCCAGATCAAGAAAAATGATGCGTCCTGTTTCTAGATTAAACAAAATATTGCCGGGATGCGCGTCGCCATGAAAGTAGCCATCGAAGATGATCTGCTTGATCATCACGCGCAGGAAGACGCGCGCCAGGTGTTTGGGATCATGTCCGGCTTCGGTGATGGCGGCTACATCGATAATCTTGACGCCCTGGACATAGCTCATCGTCAGCACTTTGGCCGTCGTCAGGTCGCGCACGATGGTGGGCACCTCAACCTCAGGGAAAGCAGCCATCGTGTCGGTCAGCTGGCGGGCGTTGAGCGCCTCATTGCGATAGTCCAGCTCTTTGATCAGGTTGCCGGTAAACTCATTGAACATGCTGAGCACGTTGTTTTCGCGCATCCAGGCGTTGTAGTTGGTCAGGGTTTGCAACAGCTCGTGCATGATCTGGAGATCGGCGCGAATCTTTGGCACGATGTTGGGGCGCTGCACCTTGACCACGACTTCGGCGCCGTCATGCAAGCGGGCGCGATGCACTTGCGCCGTCGAGGCAGCGGCGAACGGCTCCAGACTGAATTCCGCATAGAATTCATGCAGCGGTTTGCCCAGTTCCGTCTCGACGAGCGCAACGGCTTCGGCGCCAGGGAAGGGCGGCACGTTGCTTTGTAACCGCGCAAATTCCACCTGCCACTCAGGCGGCAATGCCTCGGCGCGGCTGGAAATCATCTGGCCGAATTTGACAAAGGTAGGGCCAAGCTCCTGCAGCATCACGCGAATCTGCGCCGGCATGCTCAACCCGGCAATCGTGGTTTGTGCATCGCCATAGATCAATTTGCCAACCCGTGCGCGCACTGTGCTGACGAACGGCACACGATCCAATCCGATCTCCAGCAAGTAACGATAGAGCAGATCGTAGACTTGCTGGAAGCGCAAGTTGGCGATCAACTGATTACTGCGGTTTCCAGAGAGGCGGAGCAGAAAATTCCAGAGCGCTGACGTTTCATCTGTATCTCTGATAAAGGGACGATTGATGCCCAACAATGCATCCAGAATGGCAAGCACGATGCCGATCAACAGACCGGCGAATAGCAGTTGCCAGAGGGAGCCTGCGCCCCACCCCATCAAGCGCGCCAGGACAGTGAGTAGCACGGCGTTGATGACGATCGCAAAGAGGCCAAAGGTGCGAATGATCAGCCTGCCAGTGAAGAGCACCAGCAAAGGACGAAAAACAGCGTTCAGCACGCCAAAGATTAGCCCTGCGATCAGAAATTCAGAAAGGACAAAGCGGATGCCAATCTGGAAACCGGAAACGATCCATAGCACCAGCATGACCGCCACGCCGTAAATCACGACATGGAAGCCTAGCAAGAACAGTGATTTGATGATCCTGGATATCTGGCTTTGCGTGCCTGATGGCTTGGCGACAGGTTGGAGATCGCGCATACGTGGACTCCAGCGATGACCGCTTCGGATATGGACAAAAATAGGGCAGGCGAGCGCCTGCCCTATGGAACAACCTGGAACGATTTCCCGGTCAGGCGCTGCGCAACCGGAATGCCATGATGATCGAGAAGATGCCGCCAACAATGGCAAAGATGCCGATGACCCAAGGCAGTGCCAGTGCATAGCCCAACGGGCTGCCCAACAACAGGATGCCAATAATGATCGACACGACGCCAAGCACTCCAGGCCCCCAACCAGCGCCCTGGAAGGACTCGATCAACCCGAAGATGCCCATGATGATGCCCTGGATGCCAAGAATGATGACGGCGGCAATGCCAAAGACCAGGGTGGCGCCATCTGTAATGTTAGAGACTAGTGTAGTTGCAGATAAGTGATTCGGTGTTGTAGGATCGTGAACATGGCAAGAGCACCGATCTATGTACGCACATTGACAGAAGAAGAAGAGGCAGCTTTGCGAGCCGGGCTGCGGTCACGGGACGCCTTCACACTACGCCGCTGCCAGATATTGCTGGCGAGCGCCTGCGGCAAACGGGCGTCGCAGATTGCGAGTGAGTTAGGTTGCGATACAGACACAGCCCTCAACGCCATCAATGCGTTCAACCGGAATGGAGTGTCGGCGTTGACACCTGGCTCAACAAAGCCGTATCGGATCGAGCGGGGGTTTGACAGCGCAGCAGCAGAGCAGCTACGGGCGTTGCTCCACCAGAGTCCGCGTAACTTTGGGAAAGCAACGAGCCTGTGGACATTAGAGTTGGCGGCTGAGGTGAGCTTTGAGCAAGGGTTGACGGCAGAACGAGTGAGCCGCGAGGCCGTGCGGACAGCATTACAGCGGCTGGGTGTGAGTTGGAAGCGGGCCAAGCAGTGGATCACCAGTCCAGATCCGGCGTATGTGCGAAAAAAAGAGACCGCGACCGCCTGATCGAACTTGCAGGCCGGCACCCTGAATATGCATTGGGTTTCCAGGATGAGGTTTGGTGGAGCCGGGTCACGCAACCCACCTTGCAGGCTTGGGCAGAGGAGGGTGAGACGCTGCGTCTGGTGGAACAGGCGCCCGCAAAGGACGATCCGGACCCAAAGGCGTTGGCCTGTTACGGTTTGTTGGTCTCTTGTCCTGCTGCACCGGACACGTTGCCAGAGCAGATGTGGCTGCGTTTCGTGGAGAAGCGTCCGGTGAGCGCAATGACCACACAGTTTCTGGACTGGTGCTGTGCCAAGCTGGACAATCTGGGCAAGACGGCTCTGATCATGATCTGGGATAACGCTTCCTGGCATATCAGCAAAGAGGTGCGCACTTGGATCCAGACTCATAATCGCACAGTCAAACAGCAAGGCAGGGGAGTCCGGATCATCGCCTTCTATTTGCCCAGCAAGAGTCCCTGGCTCAATCGAATTGAGCCACACTGGGTTCACGGCAAGCGGAACATTGTTGAACCAGCACGTTTGCTCACAGCACAGGAGGTTGCAGAGCGGGTTTGCGCCTATTATGGTTGTGACCTTGAGTCCCATCTTGCTATCACCGAAAGAGTTGTCTGATTCTACACTAGGAACCAACCGGCAAGAAGACCGATAATGCCGCTGATCAATTTCCAGATCGTATTGCCGCGATCGGTGAAGATACGGATGAGCGACAGAATGCCTGTGACAATCCAGTATAGACCGATATAAAAAACGATCATGCGCGAAGTGGTGATCGGATCCATCAGCAGAAAGATACCGATGACAAGTGTTGCTATACCCTGGATCAATACCAGCCACCATTGAATTGGCGGCTTTTCTTGTGTTGCGACTGCCATCTGTAAACTCCTTTGTTTTGTGAATCGTTGAAGACGGGAAATAAAGTTAGTGCAGCTACTTGTCAACGTAGTATAGTTTATATGTAAAACTGGTGCAAACAGAAAGTGGTTAATCTCTAGGTAGGCCCTGCATGCCACGCCGGGGAACCGAGACTCAAGGCAATGCGTCAACGGAGATAACAGTGCACATTGCGCAGAGACTGCTCAGCCCGGTGTGTTGAGCATGGAGTGCAGATAATCAGGGGGCGAACACACTATGAGTCTTGGAAATGGCCGACCATCCAACCAACGGTGGGCGCGCGTGGCCGTCTTCGGCGGCGGCGCCGTGATTCTGCTGCTGATCGGCTACGTGATCGGCGCCACACTCTTTCCGGTGAATGAGCCGGCGGCAACGGTGGCGCAGGTTTCGCCGGTGGCGGACCGTACGCTAGTGGCAACGTTTACGCCGTCGCCTGTGCCGCCGACAGCGACCATTGCTGCGCCGACTAACACTCCGGCGCCGACGGCCACCATTCCACCTGCCGCGTCGCCAACGCCAATTCTGATCGTGGTCACAGCGGCTGCGTCGCCAACCCCACTGCCTACCAACACCGCCCCACCATCGACGGTCGCTGCGCCCAATGATAGCGACAACGACGAAGATAACGAAAGTAACCCCACCGCCACACCCACGTGGACGCCGGTTTTCACGCCCACGTGGACGCCGGTTTTCACGCCCACGTGGACGCCTATCCCGACCTCGACGTGGACGGCAACACCCACCTGGACGCCGACTTTGCTTCCAACACCGACTAACACCGCAACCCAGGCGCCAACGGCGACGTCGACTGCCACGTTGATCCCGACGCCCACCGACACGACGACAGCGAGCGCCACGCCAACAGCCACCGCCACCACGCCGCCGACTGCCACCGCAACGGAGAGCGCCACACCTACGGCAACCTTGACGCCGACGGCGACGGCCACCGCCACCGCGCTGCCTACAGCCACTGCAACGGCAACGCTCGTCGAAACCGCTACGCCAACCGCTACAGCAACAATAGTTGCAACAGCGACGGCTACTGCAACCGAAACGGCAACAGTCACCCAAACGCCGACAGCAACTGTTACGGAGACGGAAACGGCTACGCCAACGGCGACGGCCACGCCAACGGCGACGGCCACGCCGACCATAACCGCGACGCCGACCACTGCCTGGGAGTTCGCCAGCACGCCGCCAGCGGTCGCCTATCTCAATCAGAGCTTTGTCTACACCATAACCTTTGCGCCCGTCGCATCGGTGGAGGAGATGGACGCCGCAGTTGATGCGACAGCCACTGCCACGCCGACTGCAACGCCAACCGACACCGAAGCCACCGTCGCGCCGGAAGAAGCGCTGGCAGAGGAGCCTGCACCCGAAAGCACGGCAACGCCGGAAAGCGCCACCGAAACCGCTACCGAAACCACGACAGCAGAAGAAACTACATCTCTGGAGAGCGATGTCGATATCACTGCGACGCCTACACCGGAAGAAGAGGCGACATCGCTGCCGTTCGCCGTCACCGCCGATGGCGCGCTGACCGTCGAGGTTCCGGTGCGTCCCGTCTGGCTGTTGCTGACGATACTCGACGGCGGCGAGGTGGCATTAGTCGGGACGCCGGTGGATGGCGATGAGGGCGAGCATGATGTAGAAGTGCTTGCCACCGATGGCGCTGGCGTTGTGATCACCCAGAGTTTCACGATCACTGTGGAACTCGACCCCAATCCCTTCCGCGTGGACGAGTTGAGCTTTGTCACCGAGGAGGATACGCCGCTAGACGCCGTGCTAACAGCCAGCCATGTGGAAGACGCAACGCTCTTCTTTGGCATCGAGGACGAACCGCTGAATGGCGTCATCACCGCTTTCGACGAGGGCAGCGGTGAATTCACCTACGAACCGCTGGCCGACTTCAGCGGTGAGGATACGTTCACGATCCACATCAGCGATGACCGCCAGCGTGAGATCACGGCGCCGGTGACGATCACGGTGAGCGCCGTCAACGACGCTCCGCGCATCGAGATGGAGACCACTTACACTGTGACGGTTGGCGAAGAGGTGGCATTGCCTGTCGTCGTGTCCGATGTCGAAGGCGACGCCATTACCGTCACGGTGGAGTCGCTGCCGCCTGATCTGAGCTATCTAGACGGCGTGATTGCCGGTGTCGTTGCGCCGGACGCGGCTGAAAACAGCCCCTACCTGACCCGCATCGTCGTTAGCGACAGCGCCGACGCTGTCACGGAAATGGAGATTGCCTGGAACGTCGTGTCGCTGTTGAACGGTGAGGCGAACAGCGATGCTACAGTTACGCCGACGCCCAGCGGCGAGGAGTCGGGCGAAGCGGCTACGCCAGAGCCGGAAGAAACCACTGCATCCCCGATTACATTGACTGTCAATCGCGCCGCGCGCCTGACGCCTGGCAGTGATTCGCTTACCGGCTTTGCCTGGCAACCACCGGTCGACTTTGGCGGCTGCCCGGTTGTCGATGATGTGCTGACGCCGGCGCCGCTTGACAGTAGCCTGAGCTTGCTCGACGATGTCGTGGCCGCTACCCCAGCAGGGGCGCCGACGCTTGGCTTCGACGTCGAACTACCGGCGGGTGACTATGTTTTGCTGGTCTGCGGTTGCGCCCCCGCCTTTGCCGATAGCGATCGCACCAGCCCGCCCGAACGCAATCAAGCCTTGTTCGCCGGCATTGACGGCGTGACAATTCTAACAGACGACGGTGCACCGGCGCCGCTTTCCGGTTTTGCCACACAATCCGGCTTCACCTGGCAGGCGCAGTTGAACAGCGCAAAGGAGGCGCCAGCGATCTTTAGCATGGGGGATGGCGCCCACAACATCGATCTCTGGATGGCGGATGATGGTGTGCTGGTGCACGCCGTGGGCCTCACACCGTCCGACCGCGCCGGTGACCTGATCGGACAGGCATGCGTCGGCGGCGAATGACCCAGGCGCACTCTTGAGAGGCAACCGACACAGGCTGGGCGTCACGCCAGAGGCGATGACCTCCAACATCGGACATCACCCCGAACTTGACGCAAAAGACTTGGGTGCAAAAAA
>DGFH01000257.1:0-5994 GCA_002391565.1 Anaerolineales bacterium UBA3905 | reverse complement strand
GTATCTTAGCGTAGGCGGCGCAAGCCGCTGCGATCCAGCACGGCCGTCATCCCGATCAAGAAAGCCGAGACAGCGGGCAGCAACGGATCGGTGTGAAAGCCGGTCGCTTCCATGATGCCAAAGACTAACAACATAGCAGCGCCAAGCATGAGCAATACGTTGCTGAATTGTTCCTTTGCCATGATCCCTTCACCTCATCATGCCCGGTCAAAATCGATACCCAGTCAAGATTGTAGGATGCGCAGCGCCAATCGCCAAATCGCCGCTCTGTTGGCTGGACTGGACATAGACAGGGACAAGACCGTTGTACGCCGACCGTCGGTGAATCGTGGTGTGAACGTCCGAAAAATCTATCAGGCGCCTTGCTGCATCAACTCCGCCACCTTGCGGCCCAACTCTACGGCAAAATTTGTGCCCCGATCCCAGGGGTAGACCTGACTCATCGAAGCAAAGTAAAGACCAGGCAGCGGCGTGCGCAGGGCAGGGATCATCTCCAGGTAGCCAACCGGCGGGACAGGCTGCGCGTACTTTGCCTTGTGCACCCACGCGCCGGTGATCCACGCACGGTCGAAGGCCGGGTTGAACTTGACCAGGTAAGGTGCAAATTCGTCGAGCAGCTCCTCAGCCGACAGATCAAAGTAGCGATGCTCTGGCGGCAGGTAGTCGCCCAGATAGAGCAGATGATCGCCGGCGTAATGGCAAGGGTCGATCATGTTGGTGTGCTCAACCAATGCCAGGAAGGGGATGCCTTCGCGCTTGGGCAGGCTGATCCAGTACATATCTGCGGTCAGCTTGCGGTCGAGCGCCACAGTGAGCACCACTGCGCCCATACTCCTGAGGCGGCCAAGCTGTCCCAGGTAGTCGGCGGGCAGCGCGGGCGCCAGCCGCTGCATCGCGCCCGGACCCACTGTGCTGAGCACCTGGTCGAAACGCTGCACCTGCCCGTTCACCACCACCTCGAAGCCGCCATCCGTCATAGGGCGGATCGCCTGAACGTTGGCGCCGGTTGTGATAGCGGCGCCCTGTTGGCGGACGCGCTGCGCCAGGTGGTCGATGAAGGCCTGGAAGCCACCATCGAAGTAAGCCAATCTGGGCGTGCGCGCCACGACGCGCGCCCAGAACCAGGCCAGGTTGACCTCTTTGTAATAGTCGCCAAACTTGCCCTGCAGCTGGAACTCCCACGCCGCCGCGTAGGCTTTGTCGCCCATCCAGCGCCGCAGCCAGGCGTCGGCGCCAATCTTGTCGAATTTGCGCCATGGTTTGATCGGGTGATAGCGCAGATAGCCGATCACCATCCCCATACGCAGCCGATCGACAAATGGGATCAGCGGGAAGCTGAGGACGCGCGTAACGCTGTCGAGCGGATAATTTTTGCCTTGCGTGTGGATAGCCGTGTTAGGCCGGTAACTTTTGAGGGCATGGCGAAAACCAATCTCATCGAGCAGGCCGAGCATGGCGCGGTCGGAAAGAAAGAGATGATGGTAAAAGTGTTCGAGCGACCATTCCCACGTTGCCCGCCCCTTGAAGCCTGCAGCCAAGCCACCGAGATATGGGGCGCCCTCAAAGAGGCTAACAGCGAAACGCCCTTGTGCAGCAGGTCGCGTCAAGTCATACGCGGCTGTCAGCCCGGTGACGCCGCCGCCGATAATGGCGACGCGCCGTGCGCCGCTCGTTCTGTCCTGATAATCAATCGTCATGCTCACTCAACTCTCCGTTGCGACCGGCGCCGGGGTGTACGCAACAAAAACCAGCGCCGCACGAGCGCTGGTCTGGTCGTCGTCATGCCGGGTTGTGTCACGCCGCCAATGAAAGCTCACCGGGGCGGACGCCGTGTTGCAGATGGGTGCTCAGTTCCTGACGCGCTTTTTCGTAGAGCGCCAGCAAATCCTGATCGCTGCCTTTGAAGGACTGCACCGTTTGCGTTGCGCACAAATAACAGCCGCGCAGAAACTTGTAGTTGTTGCTGTTGCATTTCAGACAACCATCAAGTTCGATCATCATCAGCACGAAGGCCAGGCTGTCGGGGTGCGTTTCGGGCAGCGCGGCCACACGATCAACCAGCGCCTTCCATTCATCGCCGCGCAGGTCGCGCAGGCTGGGGATCAGGTGTGCGGGGAATAGTAATTCAGCTTTGGTGTGTACGCCATATTCGCTAATGTCTGACATAGATGTGGTGCCCCTGACCGTCGTCTTAAAACGTGGCGGATTCGCCTACCGCCAAAATGGTGCAGTCGATGCCCGCCTCGCGCGCCAGCGATCTGGCAAAGGCTGCCGCATCGACAGCAATCGGCGGGAAGGTGTTATAGTGACAGGGGATAACATGTTTAGCCTTGACCCACTGAGCGGCGATCACAGCGTCACTCGGCCCCATCGTGAAGAAGTCGCCAATTGGCAGGATCGCAACATCGACGCCGCCCACATCGCCGATCAATTTCATGTCATAAGTCAACGCAGTGTCGCCGGCGATGTAAAGATCATGACCATCGTTGAAGTTGATCAGAAAGCCATAGGGGTTGCCAGCGTAAGCGCCATCGGGCAGCGAACTGCTATGATGGGCGATAGTCAGCTTGACGCGGCCAAAGGGGAATACACCTGCACCACCGGTGTTCATGCCGGCGGTGTTGGCGACGCCATGGGCGCCCAGCCAGTTGGCGATCTCAAAATTGCAGATCACCTGTGCGCCAGTGCGTTTCGCCAGCGGCACAGCGTCGGCTACGTGATCGCCATGCCCGTGCGTCAGCAGAATGAAGTCGGCGGCCACCTGGTCGGCGCCGACCAACGCCACCGGATTGTTGGGCTTTAGAAATGGATCAACGACCAATTTGACGCCATCGGCGTCAATGCCAAAGGATGAATGTCCATACCAGGTGATTGTGAGTGCCATGAAGATTACCTCCTTGGGAGTTGCGAAGGGCGAGTTGCGAGGGGCGATCATCGCCGCTGCACAGAACGCCCGGCCGTTCGCACACTTCCAGGTGTCCGAGAGCCAAACAGCCTCGCAGACGCTCTGGAAATTGTTCACCAATAGAAACCAGACTTGTCGTTGCGACAAGTCTGGTGAAGTGTACCATAAATTTGTACAGGAATGAACCCTGCCGTTTGCCGAATTACGTTACTTACTCGCCGCTCTCTTTTTTGCGCTGGGCGGCTTTTTCGGCGGCCTTGCGCTTCATCTCTTCCAGGCGCGCTTTCTTGGCGGCGGCTTCGGCGTCATCGGTGGCTGGCGCTGAGGCTTCGGCGCCGCCGGCTTTGGCGGCGGCAGCTTTGGCGGCGGCCTGCGCCTTCATTGCCTCAAGTTCTTCCTTCGTGCGCTTGGGTCTGGCCTCGCCAGCTTCAGCGCCAGCAGCTTTAGCTTTGGCTTTGGCTTCGGCGGCAGCCTTCTTTTCTTCCTCGCGGCGGCGCTCTTCTTCCTTTTCTTTGGCGCGGCGTTCTTGCTCTTCGGCAAATTGCGTCGGCCAGAGAGCAGCGTAGTACTCCAGCGGCACCGTCAGTTCTTCCTTGTCGTAGACAAGCTGCGGATAGCGGTCATAGACGGCCAGCTCGTAGTCGTGGTTCATCTTGATCGCATCGAAGGGGCAGAACTCGGTGCAGAAGCTGCAACTCATACACACTGCCGCGTCGATGTAGAATTCGGCGGGGCGCGTGACAGGCTTGCCCTGGTCATCCATGTCACGCACGATCCAGATACACTGCGGTGGGCAGACCTTGGCGCAGATGCCACAGGCGGTGCAGCGATCTTCGCCTACTTCGGTATCGTAGACCAGCATCGGGATGTAGCGGAAGCGCTCTGGCAGCAGGCGTCGCTCTTCCGGGTACTGGATGGTGAGCAGCCCTTCTTGTGTAATCGGCTGGTCGATAATGCGGCGCCGGTCGTCGAGCTTGATGCTGCCCTCGTAGCGGCTCGGCTCCTTGCGACGGTCGTCGGTGAACGTATCGGTGAAGTGCTTGAGCGTAATGCCAAGCCCTTTGAGCAGTCCGGTTCCAAACATGCAAGTTCCTCCAGAGCTTTATTCCGCGATTACCGATCCACTTCGCCGAGCACGATGTCGATCGCACCCAGAATCACAACAGCGTCGGCCACTTTGTAGCCCACCGACATCGGCCCCAACGCGTTGAGGTTAATGTAGCTGGGGCTGCGCACATGATAGCGGTAGGGATTGGCCTTGTTGTCGCTGACCACAAAGTAGCCCAACTCGCCTTTGGGCGCTTCGATGCGCGCATAGGCTTCGCCTTCGACGGGGCGGAAGGTGTAGCCGCCTTTGCCGCCCAAAATTTCCCCCTTCTTGGGAATATCGCGCAACGCCTGTTGCAAAATCTTGATGCTTTCGCGCGCTTCGAGCAGGCGAATGTAATAGCGAGCATAGATGTCGCTTTCCGGCAACGTCGGGATGTCGAAGTCAAAGCGGTCGTAGATGCAATACGGCTCAGCCTTGCGGATGTCATACGGGATGCCCGCCGCACGGATCATCGGGCCGCTGACGCTCAGCGCGATCAGGTCTTCTGCCGGGAGGTAACCGACGCCGCGCCCGCGCGCCTTGACAATCTCGTTGCCACTCAGCAGTGCATCCAGTTGATCGAGCGCGCGTGGCAGGCGGTCATGCACCAGATATTTGGCGCGTTCCTCCCACCCTGGCGTTAAGTCGCGTACGACGCCGCCAAAGCGCATGTAGTTGCACATCAGACGCGCGCCGCTGACCTCCTCAAAGAGATCGAGGATCATCTCGCGTTCTTCGATGGCGTAGAGCGCTGGCGTCTGCAAAGCGCCCAGGTCGTTGAGGATGAAGCCAATCGACCAGGTGTGGTTGATGATACGCGTCAGCTCAGCCATGATCACACGGATATATTGCGCCCGCTCCGGCACCTCGATGTTGAGCAGCTTTTCAACAGCCAGCGCATAGCCCAGGTTGTTGCTCATCGAGTTGATGTAGTCGAGGCGATCCGTAAAGGGCATGTTCATTAACCACGTGTTGCGTTCGCCGATCTTCTCGTGGTTACGGTGCAAGTAGCCCATCTCCGGCTCCAACGCCAGGATTGTTTCACCCTCCACGCGCGTCAACATGCGGAAGACGCCATGTGTGCTGGGGTGATGCGGTCCCAGGTTGATGACAATCGACTGCGTATCCAGTTCGCCAAAGCTGTGATGGGGCGCCTGGCTTACCGGCACATAGGTGACCGGCTCCTGCCAGGAGTCAGGGTCCCAACCAGCAGGATAGGTGTTGTTGTCGCCCCAGGGTAGTTTATCTTCGTGCCAATGGTAACCGCCGGTGGGATGGCGGCTCTTAAAGGGCTTGGCCTCTTCTTCGAAATACGCTTCCTTCCAATCCTTGCGCAGTGGATGGCCGTTGAAACCTTCCCAGGTCAGCACGCGGCGCAGGTTAGGATGCCCCTCAAACTTAATCCCAAAAAGGTCATAGACTTCGCGTTCCTGCAAATTGGCGCCCGGATAGACGCCAGTCGCCGATGGAACGGTCTCGTTGTCGGGCACGCGTACATGCAGCCGCACCGGCCCGCCGCCTTTCCTGGTGCTGTAGAGGTGATAGACAACGTCGAAGCGCTCACTGACGCCGGCGCGCGCTTTGCCTTTGTAGGCGGAGTAATCGACGCAGGTAACGCTGGAGAGCAGGTCGTACTGCTCTTTATCGCGCAGGTGAGTCAGCAGCGCCACCAGCTTATCCGGCGCAACAAAGAATGCCTTGTCGGTGTCTGTCGCCCACTCACCGATGACTGCACCCGGCACGGCGTCGTGATACGGCAGCGCGGACGCCGAATCTACAGCTGGGGCTGTGGCGACCATCGTAGCTTCAGTCATGAAAGAACCCCCTGTTTATGCTGGTTGCTTTTGCGCCCGATACTTGGCCTGGGCCGCGCGGATACGCGCCTTGACATCGTCTGGCATCAGCTGCGGCTGGAGACGCGCTTTGCCGGCGGCGACCTTCCCGGCGCCCGCCGAACCCAGTGTGTGCTCTTTGATGATCTGCACCTTGCGCGGGTCGA
>DGFH01000148.1:4978-6591 GCA_002391565.1 Anaerolineales bacterium UBA3905 | reverse complement strand
CCATGGTTGAGTATGCCAGAACCGTGCGCGAGCAGCTTGCTTTCATGGAGTATGTGCCGGTGCTTTTCATCAGCGCCAAGACACGCCAGCGCGTCAATAAGGTGTTGCCGACAGCGCTGCAAGTCGTCGCCGAACGCCGACACCGGCTTTCCACCAGCGAGGTCAATCAAATTCTGACTGAGGCCTATGACGCGGCACAGATTCCCTCGCGACAGGGGCGCGTGCTGCGCATCTACTACGGCGCCCAGGTCGGCAACGAGCCGCCCACCTTCGTGATCTTCGTCAATGACGAGGAACTCGTGCACTTTTCCTATGCGCGCTACCTGGAAAATCGCATCCGCGCCTACTATCCTTTTGAAGGGACGCCGATCAAATTGCTCTTTCGTTCGCGCGACCGCAATGAGAAGTAATGCCGTCTTCGCGAGAAATCCGGTCTCTTCAAGAAACCCTTTCTCCACTTGCTTTCACCGACCCATGCATCTATGCAACGTATCCGCGCGTATTCCATTGAACTGATCTTGATCAGCGCACTGTTGGCGGCTGTCGGCTTCTTTGGCTACCTGGGCTACGGCTTACTCCGTCCAGATGTCGTCAACGAAGCTTTCTCCGGTGAGCGCGCGCTGGCGAATGTGCGCAGCCAGCTTGACTTCGGCCCACGCATCACCGGCACCGAAGTCAGCCTGCGTATGGGCGATTGGCTGGTCGAGCAGTTACGCCTGTTGGGGTGGGACGTGGTGATCCAGCCCTTCACCATCAACGAGCAGGTGCAAGGGCGCAACATCGTGGCGGTGCGCAGCCCATCCCAGCCCGGCGCGCCGGTCGCATTGCTGGCGACGCATTACGACACGCGTCTGGTTGCCGATGCCGACCCCGACCCGGCGCGCCAACAGACGCCGTCGCCCGGCGCCAATGCCGGTGCATCCGGGCCGGCGATTCTGCTTGAGCTGGCGCGCACGCTCAACGTAGACGCCAGCGGGCACACTGTCTGTCTGGCTTTCTTCGACGCCGAAGCCAATGCTGGGCTGCCCGGTTGGGACGCGCACATCGGCAGCCGCCTCTTTGTGGAGAGTCTGCCTGGCAGTGTGCCGCGTTGCGCGGCGCCGCGTTTTGTTGTCGGCGTTGATCAGGCTGGCGCCATCAATCAGCGGTTCTTTCAGAACGAAGCGGGTGATCCGGCGCTCAATGCTGCGCTGTGGGGTGTGGCGGACAACCTTGAACTTGGCGCGCGCTTTCCAGATCAAAGCCGACCGATGCCGCTCAGCGTCACTACTGTCTTCACAGACAGCGCCACCGCCGACATCATGAGCACCGACTATCCCTATCGCGCCACACTGGCTGACACGCTTGACAAACTTAGCGCCGATACTCTCGGTGCGACCGGATTGTTATTGGAGACATGGTTGGAGAGCGGCCCATGATAGCGCCCATCTTCCCGAATATTTTGAGCTTCCGGGAAGATGGGTGGAGCGAGCACCGCTTGGGTCTGGGAGCGGTGCTCAAGCCGGCGCCGAACGCTTGAGGGCAGCCGCTGCCGATGTATCTACGGTGATCTCATCACGGCGCGCCAGCGCTGATGCTGCCAGCATGACCAGCAGAATCCAGATCGTGCTGGT
>DGFH01000148.1:0-4792 GCA_002391565.1 Anaerolineales bacterium UBA3905 | reverse complement strand
GTATCTACGGTGATCTCATCACGGCGCGCCAGCGCTGATGCTGCCAGCATGACCAGCAGAATCCAGATCGTGCTGGTGAAGGCCAGATGCACCAGCTGCAGCCAGACCGGCGCGCGTAGGGCAACATTCAGTGAGCCGATCAGCAATTGCACTACATACAGAGCGATCAGCAGACGTCCAAGTTGTTGGGTGACGCGTTCTTCACGGCGCTGCATGGCGATCCATGCCGCCAGGCTGACCAGGGCGCCCACTACAAAGGCAATGATCGGGTGTAAAATGCGCAGTTCAACCAGTGTTGCCACCAGCGCGTTTTCCGCCGGTGAGATGCCGCCCGTTAGCACCAGCGTGTCGCCAAGCGCCGTGATGGCGCCGCTCATGCCGAGCACCAACATGCCGAGGTGGGCCGCAAGCAGCGTCCACCCGACAATGCCCTGCCCGCGCAGACGCAATGGCTGACCACCCTGCGCCCACCAGGCGGTCAATGTGAGGACGCCTAGCAGCAAAAAGGTGTTGACGAGATGTCCCGCCATCCAGATCGCACGTCCAATCGACACGTTGAACGCAACATACTGCAACAGCACCAATGCCGCGCCGACCAGGGCTTCCAGAATCATGAAGACCATCGAGCCGACCGCACCTTTGCGTACGATGTGGCCTTTGGGGTAAGCCCGAAACGCCCAGATCAAGAGCGCCACGACCGCCAGCAACGCCAGCCCGCTCGTGATGCGGTGCGAAAACTCGATCATCGTCTCGATACGCTCCGGTCGCGGCAGCACTTCGCCATTGCAAAGCGGCCAATGGTCGCCACAGCCGGCGCCGGAGCCGGTCGCCCGCACGAACGCCCCCCACACGATGACGATGACATTGAATACGACCACGCCCCAGGCAAATTGCGCAAAGCGTCGATTGATCACCATGTGTTAGTTCATTCCTTCTTGAAATCAGCCGATTCGATTTTCTGCCATCATACCACAAGGTGGCGACGAAGCCGTGAGTAAGAAGATCGTGTGGTAGCCGGTTGTCAGCCTAGCGCCCGTCCACGTGTCAGCGTAGAAATCGTCAATATAGGTGAGTAAGAAGATCGTGTGGTAGCCGGTTGTCAGCCCCATCACGCCACCGGCGTCGATAGCGGCCATCGCTACGGCTGCTCGCACTCCAGCCACATCACGCGGCCATCGCTGAATACATGCACCCGCCCATTCAGGTCGTTGCGTAGCACTGAGCGCGCCGTCAGTTCGTCCAGCACCTCGGCGTGGGGGTGGCCGTAGTCGTTTCCGGCGCCGACCTGGATGACAGCAAGTTGCGGCGCCACGTGCGCAATGAATGCGGGACTGGAACTGCTACGGCTGCCGTGATGACCGACCTTGAGCAGGGTGGAGGCCAACGGTGCATTGGCATCGACGAGCAGATGCTCGCTGGCAAACCCGGCGTCACCGGTGAGCAGCGCGCTGAAATCGCCATAGATCAGCTTGAGCACCAACGAATTTTCGTTATCGGCATCCTCGCCAGCAAAGCCGGCGGGCGGCGGCCATATAACCCATAATGCTGCGCCGTCGCCCAGATCGAGCCAGCCGCCCGCCGCCATTTCGATGACCTTGACGCCGCCTGTTGTCATCCGCTCGCGCCAGATTGCTTCGTCGGGATGTTGCGCAGCGTGCGCAGTGTGGATCGCCTGCGCCACCCGATAGCGCGCCGGGACTTCGGCCTGCGCCTGCATGTGGTCGCCGTCGGGATGGGTGAGCACAAGCAAATCGAGCGTGCGATCCCAGAAGGGCATGACTGCGCCCAATTCGCCAAAGAGCGCTTCCGGGCTGGCGCCGCCGTCGATCAACACCTGGCGTCCTGATGGGGTCTGGATGAGGATGCCGTCGCCCTGACCGATGTTGAGAAACCAAAGATGCAGCCGACCATCGGGCAGCGCACCGACCGCCATCCATGCCAACGCAGTCGTCAGCGCCAACCCACTCACGGCAGCGGGACTCACCAGCCGCCCCCACCAATCTGGGGTCGCCCAGGAGCGCAGCCGGTTGAACAGGCGCTGCAAACGGGAGCGTTCCTTGACGGCGACGATAGCGGCGTAGGTTGATAACATGGCGCCCAGCCCGTAACCAGCGATCTCCAGAGTGGCGCCGGGCAGCGACGCCGTCCACTGCACCACGCTCACCGTCCACGTCAGGCAGAGCCAGGGCAGCGCCAGAATCCACTGCCCGACCTGTTCTAGCCCGACGATGCCAGCGACGACGCCAGCGCTGCCCGCCAGCATGATCGGTGGCTGGGCGGGCAAGATCAACACATTGGTCAATAGACTGATGACGCTCAGGCGACCAAAGTAGTAGACCACCAACGGCAGCGTCGTGACATTGGCTGCCAGTGTAACCATGACGCTCTCCTCGAAGAACGAACCGACCGGGCCATGTCCAATGGCGGCCAGATGTACGCGGTGCAGAAATCCGCGCCAGCTGGCGATCATCCCTGGAGCCACCAGCATTAGCCCAGCGGTGGCGGCGCTGCTCAGTTGCAGACCGACATCCCACAGCGCCAGCGGGTTGAGCAGGGTCATCAGTGCACACGCCGCGCCCAGGCTCACCAGACCGGTGCTGCGTCGGTTCAGCCCCGTAGCGATCACAGCCAGGCTACCCATCACAGCGGCGCGCATCACCGCCGCGTCGCCGCCAACGAGCAGCGCGTAGCAGGCGATCCCGGCCACGGTGAACCAGACTGCCCGTTTGCCGCCCACCACGCGCACCATCAGCGCCATGATTACGCCAGCGATCAGCGCCACGTTGGAGCCAGAAATAACGATCACGTGCGAGCTGCCGGTGGCGTTAAACTGGTCGTAGAGTTTATCAGGAATGCCGGACTCGATGCCAAGCAGCATTCCGTTGGCCAGCCCGGCGTAAGGTTCGGGCAGCGTGCGGTTGATGAACGCCTCCCCACGCTGACGCACGGTGTAGAGCGCAGCCAGCAGCGGGTTGCCCTGCGCGTCACCCGCCAGCACGTCGATGCGCGCATTGTAGAAGAGGCTGTGGATGCCCTGTCTCGCCAGATATTCTTTGTATGAGAAGTCCTCGAACTCTGGCGGCGTGACCAGCCGCCCGGTGACGCGCACGGGTTGACCGTAGGTGTAGCGTTCACGGATGCCCGTGCTGAGCCGCACCTTGCCGGAGACAGCGCGCACCTGACCGTCGACTTCCAGTGTATCGACGTTGATCACCACCCGCTGCTTGACGTCTGCCACCAGCGGATAACTATCGATGACGCCGGTGGCAGTGACTTTGGGGGCGCCACGTTCGAAGGCTTGATTGGCGGGCAGGTTGTAGTAAGCCAGATCGGCGGGCGTCCAACAAGGCGCGAAGGGCTGCCCGGCGTACCGCAACGCTCCAGCAGTGAGACAAAGAGCGACCGCCGCCGCCAACGCCGGCGACTTGCGCTCGATGGGGGACTCGAAGCCGGCGCTCGCCGGCCAGCGCAGCGGCGGGATCGCCGCGGGCGCGGATGTGCGGTTAAACAGCGGTGCGAACGGTAGCGGCGCCAGTGGCAACAGCCACAGCCAATCCGGCAACGGACACGTCAATCCCGACCAATCATAGATTACACGGCCCGCTAAAATGCCAGCCATGTACGCAAGAGCGAGATAGAGCAGGGTCATCTACAGGGGTCTCCGCAGCGGCAAGTAAATGGTGCATCTGCGGGCGATCATAGCGCTTCAGCCGCGCTCTTCAAGCGACAAATTGCCGACCCCTATAAGGCAAATCCGCATGAGCGCAACAAAAACCGGCAGTGTTTGCACCGCCGGCTGTACACCTCCCCCTCATGCATCCCTGCGGAACTTGCCTTTCATGACTCGCCTCTCCCTCACTTCACCACATCCAACATCACCTTCGCCACCGTCGGCGGGTGGAGGAGCATGTTGGCGTAGTTGGCGTTTGCCATCGGGCAGGCGCACTCTTTGCGCTTGATGCTGCCGCGCAACTGCGCCATAGCCTGCCCCTTCCAGATCGGCATGAGGTCGTAGTTGGTCTGGCGCAGGTTGCCGACCTGCTCGGCGCGGATGCAGCAGCTCCACAGGTCGCCGTTGGGGGCGATGTGCGCGCTCGCCCAGCCGGCGTAGCAGGGGATCACCTGGTCGCGCTCGTGAAGCACGCGTTTGGCAAGCTGGTAGTATTGGGCGCGAAACGCCTGGGTGAAGCGGGCGATGCCCTTTGCCGGCGCCTGCTTCGCCTGCTGGCTCAGGAAATCGGCGATCTCGTCGTAATCCTCCGGGCGCGGGGTGATGCCCCAACCGACGGTGTCCAGTTCAACGCGCTCCTCCGCCACTTCGGTGATATAGGAGTCGGGTTCGAGAAACTTCAGCCCTTCCTGAATCTCTCTAAAGCGGTGCGCGTTGAAGCGGCTGATCACGGTGTGCACGGTGAGCACCAGATTCTTGTGCTCCTTCTGCAGCTCCTTCAGCCGCTCCCAGGTCTGCATCGAGAGCTTCCAGTTGCCTTCGACGCCGCGGATGTCGTCGTGTTCGTCGCCGATGCCGTCCAGGCTGAGGTTGATGCCGATGCTGCTGGTCGGGCATTCGCGGCACATGCGCGCCACCTTCTCGACGACGCGCTCGGTCAACATGCCGTTGGTGGGGATGGTGATCACTTCCGGCTTGCAGTGGTTGTAGGCGCTGATCACCAGGTCGTCGAGGTCGGGGCGCAGAAACGGTTCGCCGCCGGTGAAGGTCATGTAGAAGGGCGCGTTGCCCCGGTTGGCGAAGACCTTGTCCCACTCCTCCAGGGTCAGGTCGTCGTTGGGC
>DGFH01000223.1 GCA_002391565.1 Anaerolineales bacterium UBA3905 | reverse complement strand
TGGAGATTGGAGATTGGAGATGACGCCCCCACCCAATCTCCAATCTTCAATCTCCAATCTCTCAATCTTTCGCTTCTTCATCCTATCGATTACCCACGCCCCGCCCACCACCGTCAACGCCGGCAGCACGATCGGCGCGGTCAGCATTTGGCCGTTGAGCCAATCCCGCAGGTGTGGCCAACTGAACATGGTGTAGTGCTCCCAGCGCGTCGTGGTGGTAAAGAGTGGGACGAACCAGCGCGCGTCGCCGCCGCCGGGGCGATCCGTGCTCAACAGCGCCGCGATGCCGTGACCACTCGCTTCCATGAACAAAAACGTTGCGCCGCTGATCAACAGCATGGGCAGCGCAATCTGTAGAACGACGGCGCGGACGGCTTGGTTTCGCGGTGGGGCGAGGAGCGTGGGTCGAGCGGCGGCACGGTTTGTGCCCTGCATGACCTGCGCACCGAGGTAGAGCAGACTGGGCGCCAGGACGATCGTGCTGGGATGGGTGGCGTGCGTCAGCGCCAGGATGGTCGCCGCCAACCAGAGTGGACGCCGCCCTTCGAGCACCGCCAGCCCCAGCCACAGATACGCCAGCACGCCCACAGCTGCAAAGCTGTAATTCTCTACGTAGCCAAAAAAGAGTTGCACCAGCCCCAACGTGGTAAAGAGTGCATAGGGCAGCCAGCCCGGCGCCAGCAGTGGTCGGCGGCTCAACCGCAGCAGCACCAGCAGGTACAGTGCCCCGGCGATGGGACTCAATAACCGATAGACAGGCACAGCATCTTCCCAGCCAAACACGCCGTGAAACTGTTGCCAGAGCTGGCTGTGCAGCGCCACATCCAGCGGCGCCTGCCAGGAGCGCGTCAACCGCAGCGCCGGTTCGGGATAGGCGATGCCCTTTGCCAGCATAAACGCATCACCCCAACGTGTGTGCGCAATGGGGAACAAGAAGAAAGCCGCCACCAACGCCAGAGAGACGCCCCAGAGCACAGGCCACAGGGCGCGTGATGACTGCGTTTCATCTTCTTGCTCTGGGTGCGTCGCCTGTCCATGCCAATACATTGCGATCGCACCGAGCACGGCAACCACTCCCGCCAGCGTCGCCCACGCCGGGAGGTAGGTGATGGGCCAGAATCCCCACCACGCTGCTTCGGCGCTATCGGGCGACGGAATCGGTTCGGGCGTCGGTGGCAGGGTGCGCACGTAGAGATGCAACCCCAGCAGGACGAGCGCGACGCCGTGTAAGGCGTAGACAAGATAACGTTGATTTTTGTCCGGTGTAAGGGGTGCGGGTGGGAGATTTCGGTCGTTCACAAAGCGATTCACTCAATCGATTTACTCAATAAAGCACGGGCTGGCGGCTATCCACAGTCGCCAGCCCGTGTTATTTTTAGTCGTGACGCAGTTTGTTTACTTTCCCGGAAGCGCAGAGCTTTCGGGAAGGTAAACAAACTGCGAAGATCTCCCAAACTGTGCGGCGCCTATCCATTTGCACCGAAGGTCCGCTTCTCTATTGCCCTCTGGCGCCTTTGGGCAATTTACTGTCCGAGCAGTAAGAACTCAGCAGAGACCCAGCCGCCGTTCGGGTTCTGGGTGCCAGGCATCGGCCCAATTTTGACCCACAGCCCATCGGCGGAAACCTCGACCACTGGCACAGTCTCACCCGGCTGCACCCAGCCGACGATGGCGGCCTCGGTGCTGGCCTCGGCGCGCACACGCAACCGGGCGCCCTCCGCTGTCACCAGGGCAAAGCCAGCGGCCGGCGGTGTAACAGCGGTGGTTTCTTCGGCTGGCGCTGCAGTTGGGGCTTCGGTCGCCGCTGGCGTCGCTGCTACTTCCGTCGGCGTCTCAGTCATTGTTGCTTCTTCGGTGGGGGCGGCGGTGGCTTCTACCACCGTCGTCGCGGTGGCGGCTGCTTCTGTGGCAGTCGCTTCAGTCGGGGCCGGCGTCGGTGCACTGGCGACTTCGGCATTGGTGATCGATCCGGCGACCGTGACGAAATTGGCGGAGACCCAGCCCGAGCCTTGCGCCGCCTGTGGAATCGCCAGTTCCAGCCACAAGCCATCACTGCTGCGTCCGATCACTGCGTACTGCTCGCCTTCGCGAATGCCAGCGACAACAGCAGCGCTTTGGCTGGGTTGGGCGCGCACGCGCAATGAACGCGCGGTTACGGTCGCCATGGCGCCACTGTCCGCGGCTTCGTCTGTTGCTTTCTCAGTTGCAGCTGGGCGCGGCGTTGGGACAAGCGCTCCTGGCTCGCCAGCCAGCGCGCGTTGCATATCTTCGGGGGTGATCGGCTGACAGGCTGCCGTCAAGGCGATAGCCAGCACAAGTGCACCAATCAGCAGAATTCGATTTACAGTCATTTGTTCACCTCTCACTTTTTTGTCCGTTGTCTATTCCGTCGCAGATGGCGCCGGGCTGTCATGCCACTGGTCATCAGTGTGCTTTAGACACAAACATATCCATTATTCCACAGTGATAAAGGAATTCCCAAACCACGCACATCACCCGGCGCAGCGTTTCATGGCAATGGCGTCTCCAGCCGCCCCACTTCTTCCAGGCTGGCTGCATCATAGATGATGAGCAGAAGGCGTGCATGTGGGCGCTCTGGCAGGGCTACTTCATGGACGTCGCGCACCTGGACGCCTGGCGCCCAGGTCGTGGTGGCGGCAACCTGACGCAGGGGATAGGCGTCGATGACGGCGGGCGCACCATTGGCGTGCACCAGCGGCGCGCCGCTTGCATCGACGACGCGCAACGAGACCTTGAGATCGCGGTCAAGGGATGTGAGCGGGCGCCAGTACAGGGTCAGTCGCGCCACCGGGCCGCCTGCCCAGTTCAGTCGCAGTAGATCGTAGCCTTCGAGACGCAGGCGTCCGTCCAATATGGTGAGATCGCTACGGATCGACGGCGTTTGCTCAACGACTTCCCCGCGCAGCCAGACGCGCACCAGCGGCCCCTCGCCCGTGAAACTATAGTCGTTGGCGATCTCGTCCAGTTCGCGCGTCAGGTAGACCGGCGCACCCGTCGCCATTGCTGTCGCCAGCGCCTCACGCCGCGCCGCCGGGTCATCGGCGACGACGCCGGTCGCCGCCAGGCCAAGCCGTTCGGCTTGCTGCATATACTTGAGCGCTGTAATCTCGCCCTCAATGCCGATCACGCGGCTGTTGGGCGGGAAGTCGACTTTCGCCATATCCACAGCGTAATCA
>DGFH01000211.1 GCA_002391565.1 Anaerolineales bacterium UBA3905 | reverse complement strand
GGCTTCGAGGCAACGTTGCAACGTTTCAGCGCCTCGATCTTGACGCCGGAGTTGCGGGCGCTGGCGCCGGCGCTCCAGGCAAGCCTGACGCCCGCCGAATTCGAGCGTGTACGCCACGCGGTGGCAAAGCTGGCGCATCGCTGCTGGGCGGGCGAGTTGCCGTTGCTGGATCGTGAGCTGGTGTGGGCGCAACTTGCGCAAGATGAAGATGTGCCGGAGAGTGTGCGCGTGAAGGTGGCTAACTCACTTGGGCGCACAGTATGAAAAGATGTCTAGTTGTAATTTATAACAATTGTGTTATATTTGTTGTATGAGCGAACCGTGGCGCGTTGAATTCTACGTTGACGCTCGTGGACATTGTCCGGCCTACGAATTTTTGCTGTCGTTGCCAAAAAGAGAGCAGGCTGAAATGCTGCGAGTCATCGATCTCTTGAAGGAATTTGGCGTGAAGCTTGGCATGCCACACGCACGACCAATTGCCGGAATGTGGGAGCTGCGGGCAGGTGCAGGTCGCTGTTTTTATGTGAGCCATCACGGACAACGCTTCATCATCTTGCATGGTTACCGCAAGAAGAGTCAGAGTGCACCGCGCAAAGAGATCGAAACTGCAAAGCGACGGTGGACGGAATTTCTGTCACAGGAGAACGAATCGTGAGCGCAAAGACCATTCCCTTCGAGCAGATCAAAGCTGAAATGCTCGTCGATCCAGAGGTAAAGACACACTACGACGCCTTCGAATCTGCCTATCAGATCGCGAGGCTTCGCATCAAACGCGGCTTGACACAGGCACAACTTGCTGAATTAGTGGGGACAAAGCAACCAAGTATCGCTCGCCTGGAAAGTGGCGCGGTTGAACCATCTCTCAGTTTTCTGCGCAAGGTGGCCGCCGCCCTCGGCGCTCATGTAGAGGTCAACATTGTTGCCGTAACTGATCGGTGAGTTGGAGCCGTCCCCTGACGGTTCCCAAGATAGTGCACAAAGTCTCTCTCCAAGATCGCCTGCGGTATCTAGCCCACCACATCCGCCAGCTCCGGCGCGAAATGCGCAAGCTGTTCGCGCAGCCGCAGCAGCGCCAGGTCTTTGGCTTTGGCTTCCAGCATCACGTCGAAGGGGCGCGCGTGCAGTTGCTGCGCCAGGTGCAGCAAATCGATAAACGCAAACGGGTCGAGAAAATCGCTGTGCTGGTTGGGCAGCGGGGGCTGCAGTCGCGTCCCCAGCGAGGTGCGCACCGCCCTCAGCGCCGTGCGCGGAGTGCTGAAGTGAATCTTGGGTCGGCAGTCAGGGGGCCAGGTTGTCAGCGCCACCGGCAACGCATCGGCCAGCGTCCGCCCGGCAGGGTTCAGACAGCGCAAATGCAGCGCGTCTAGCACAACGGGGATGCCGGTGCGGCGATGAATCCACAGTGCATCTTCGAAGGAGTAGCGGCGATCGTCGTGCTCCAGCGCCAGCCGCCGCCGCACGTTCTCGGGTAATGCCAGGAAGCGTGTCACAAATCGCTCGCGGCCGGCGGCGGCGTCGCCGTGTACGCCGCCCACATGCACGACGATCACGGCGTCGCGCGCCAGCCCCATCGCATCAAGCAGCGCAGCGGCGCCGCCAAGCTCTTCTTCGGCGCGGCGCACCAGCCAGGCATCCGGTGCGTTCAATTGCACGTAATGCGCGGGATGCAGCGTCACGCGTAGTCCGTAAGCGCGGATCAGGTCGCCGGTGGCGGCCAGTTCGGTGGTGCACTCGTCGAGTTGGCGGTGAAACGCCGGCAAAGCCGGGTGCGTCAGATAGGGTGCAAGCTGTCCGGCCAGTCGATAGAAACGAATCTGCTTGCGGTGCAGATATTCGAACACATCGCGCAGATAAGCCAGGCTGACGCTGAGATGGGGACCATTCTGCCAGCGCCGACTGTCATGTGAACGTAACGGCTCACCCAGCACCTTGACGGGAAAGCCGAGGCGAATGGTGGGGCGAGGGGCGAGTTGCGAGGGGCGAAGGGGAGCGTCGCTCATGTTATGGTTCGACTGGGCGGATCGGCCAGACGACGACCTCCAGTTTGCGCGCAAAGTGGAGCAGCGGCGGCGTGTCGGGCAGGCGGATGGCCGCTGCGCCGGCCATCGTGTTGATCAGAAACTCGGCTGTGGCGGGCTGGAGCGGCCAGGGCGCGTGGTGAATCTCCCCGATGTAGGGGCGCCCGCGCCGATCCACAGTGTAGAGCGCGTACCGCTCGGTCAGCCAATGGTCGAGATCGCCGGGCGCAGCGCGATAGACGGCGCCGGTTGGCAGGTAGCCTGCCACCAGGTCTGCCGGCGGCGCGTGGCGATGAGTACGGTGGCTGGCGTAGTGAACCGCGCGACCGTCATAGTGGGCGCGCATTCGCGCGTCGAAGTAGGGAAGCCAGAAAGTGCGCCGCGCAATCTGCACGGCGACCGGATTGGCGGCGTCCAGGCTGAAGAAGTAGACGCCACGTTTTTCGACGCCGCGATCATACAGCCGGACGTAGGTGCGCACCTTCAGTTCAGGAAAAGCCGACAACCA
>DGFH01000277.1:3678-6775 GCA_002391565.1 Anaerolineales bacterium UBA3905 | reverse complement strand
AGGATAACGGGGAAGGGTCGCTTAGCCTGGTAGTTGTTTAGTCAGACTGGCTGACTATTCGACCAAATACTGATTGCTAGGCAGAGTTTTCATATTTCCAGTGTTACGTGTTGCGTGCTACGTGTCGGAACCCCTCACGCAACACGTAATACGCAACACTGCGCTCATAAAATGTCAACCTAGAAATCAGTAGTTACACTGCAGCCACCTGGTCACGAAACTGTGTCTCGTACAGCGCGGCGTACAGACCACCGTGGGCGAGCAATTCCCGGTGCGTCCCCTGCTCTACGATGCGCCCTTTCTCCACCACCAGAATCTTGTCTGCCGCCAGGATCGTGGAGAGGCGATGCGCAATGACGACGCTGGTGCGCCCACGCAAGAGCGACTCCAACGCCGTTTGGATCAACATTTCGCTCTGCGAATCGAGGTGGGAAGTCGCTTCGTCCAGCACCAGGATGCGCGGGTCTTTCAAGATCACGCGGGCGATGGCAAGCCGCTGCTTTTCCCCGCCGCTCAAGCGGTAGCCACGTTCACCCACCAGCGTGTCGTACCCGTCCGGCAGCGCTGCGATCATGTCGTGGATGTTCGCCGCCCGGCACGCTGCTTCCAACTCCGCCTGCGTGGCGTCGGCTTTGGCGTAGAGCAGGTTGGCGCGAATTGTGTCATGGAACAGGTAGGTCTCCTGGCTGACGATGCCGAACTGCTGCGCCAGCGACTCCAACGCAATGTCGCGCAGGTCGATGCCGTCCAGCGTGATGCGTCCGGCGGTCGGGTCATAGAGGCGTAACAGCAGGTAGGTGATCGTCGTCTTGCCGGCGCCGCTTGGCCCCACCAACGCCGTCAGCGCGCCCGGCTTAATCTCGAAATTGAGCGCCTGCAAAGCGTGACGAATAGGCAGCGCAGCTTCATCGCCATTGGCGTCGCCGGCGTCCATCGCCGGTGCGTCGCCGAATAGCGGCCCTTGATATTGAAACCAGACATCCTCGAAGCGAATGCGCCCTTCGACTCTCTCCAACCGCATGGCGCCGGGTTTATCCTGGATTTCAATCGGCAGATCGAGATATTCAAAGACGCGCTCGAAGCTGACCAACGCGGTCACAAATTCAACCTGCACATTCGTTAACGAGGAAATCGGGCCATAGAGCCGGGTTAAATACGCCGTGAACGCTACGATGGTGCCAACGGTCAGTGCATCGTTGAGCACCATCCAGCCGCCCACCCAGTAGACCAGCGCACTGCCAACCGCGCCCACCAGCCCCAGCCCCATGAAAAAGAGCTGGGAGACCTCGGCGCGGCGCACGCCGATATCGCGTACATTCGCACTTACCCGGCGGAAGCGCGCCTCTTCCGCTGGCAACCGGTTAAAGCCCTTCATCAGCAGCGCGCCGTTCACGGTCAGCGTCTCGGTGATCTGGGTGCTCATCTCGGCGTTGTAGTCGAGCGCCTGGCGCCGAATCTTGCGCAGGATCAACCCGACGCGGCGCGCTGGCAACAGGAAGAGCGGCAGCACCAGCACCGAGAGCAACGCCAGCCGCCACTCGATGGTGAGCATCACGATCAGCGTCGACGCCAGGGTGACGATGTTGGTCAAGATTTCGGGGATCGTGCCGGTGATCGCGCTCTGCGCGCCCACCACGTCGTTGTTGAAACGCGAGACGATCTCCCCGGACCTGGTGTTGGTGAAGAAACGCATCGACATGCGCCCAAGATGGTCAAACATCTGGTTGCGCAAGTCGTAGATGATGCCCTCGCCAGCGCGAGCGCTGTAGCGCCGCTGCAGCACGCCCAGCAACCCTGTCAGCAGCGGCACGGCAAACAGTCCAATCGCCAGCAGGTTGAGCAGGCGCAGGTCACCGCTGGGCAACACCACGTCGATCAGTTCGCGGTAGATCAGCGGCGGCAGCAACCCCAGGAGCGAAGTCAGCGTAATCGTCACCAGCACGATGGAGAGCGCGCCCAGGTAGGGACGCGCGTACTGAAAGACGCGCCGTAGCAGGGCGCGGTCGAGCACCGGCTTCGACTTGTTGGATTCTTCAAAGGTGACGAAGCGCCACCAGTTGCCGCTGTGCATAGAGAAAACTCTCTAGAGATTGGAGACTGGAGATTGGAGACTGGAGACTGGAGATTGGAGATTGGAGATTGAGCGACTGGGCGATTAAGAGACTTGCCAACCTATCCTCGTTAATTTCCGCTCTCCACACTCTAATCTCTTAATCTCTAATCNNGACTGGAGATTGGAGACTGGAGACTGGAGATTGGAGATTGGAGATTGAGCGACTGGGCGATTAAGAGACTTGCCAACCTATCCTCGTTAATTTCCGCTCTCCACACTCTAATCTCTTAATCTCTAATCTCTTAATCTCCAATCTCCAATCTCTTAATCTCTTTTCTTCACTCGCCGCTGCACGACTTCCGTCAGCGCGCCGCCAATGGTGCAGAACGCACCAGCATAGACCGCTGGCTGCCAGCTGCCCTGGAAAATGAAGACCGTCAACGGGAGCACGCTCAACATTCCACCGAGAAAAGCGTGCATCCCGCCGCGCTGCTGCACGTAGAGCGCCGTCAGGCTGCCTGCCAACAGCGGGCCAAGCAGCGTGGCGATCGTTTCGAACTCGATGGGCAGCGTCATCGTCTGCACCAGCCCGGTGAGCACGGTGACCAGCAGCATGTTGGTGGCAAAGGCGAAGAGCGCGCCCTGCCAGGAGAGCGGCGGTTTTACCATTGATGATGCGGTCGTTCGACGCGTCCGTTTTGACATTCTTTCCCTCGTGAGGTCGCCTGCTGTGTCAATCATGACCCACAATACGATGTTGGCGCGCAGGTTGGTTAGCCAGGTTGATTCAGTATACCGCCCACAGTACAACTTGCCGGAATGTCGCTTCCGTTGTTGCCGTGCAGTGCAACGGCAAGTACGGTTCGTCGATTTCTCTGCACAAGACACCCCTCGTTATGGCGGTTGAGGATCGGAGAGCGTATTCCAACTCGTTGAACCATGAGATGACATGGTTGAATCATCCGTTTTTTCGTCTCAGGTTCTGCTCGATGTTGCCAAAACTTACTATGCAGGCGATACTGCCATTCGTCAACAGAAAACTGC
>DGFH01000277.1:0-3503 GCA_002391565.1 Anaerolineales bacterium UBA3905 | reverse complement strand
CAACAGAAAACTGCCGCGATCGGTGCAGCGTATGCTGCAGTCGGCATCCAGTAGCGTTATCGATTGTGGACAGCCAGGGATGTGTCAGGGGCTGAATCTCCCTGACATGAACAGATCAGAAAGCGCCACCCCTATGAACCTTCACCTCACCGGCAAGACCGCAGTTATCACCGGCGCCAGCCAGGGGATTGGCCTGGCAGTAGCGCGGGCGCTGGCGCGAGAGGGCGTACAGGTGGCGCTGTGTGCGCGCAATACTGAACGTGTTGAACAGGCTGCAGCCGCGATCACGCAGGAGTTTGGCGTCACGGCGTTGGGCATCGGCGCCGATGTCACTTCGCCTGGTGATATCGACAGACTGGTGCGGGTGGTGGAACAGCACTGGGGTGGCGCCGACATCCTGATCGACAACGCTGGCGCCGGCAGCGAAGAGACCATTATGGACGCCCCCGACGAACGCTGGCAACACTACTGGGAACTGCACGTGATGGCGGCTGTGCGGCTGGCACGCGGATTGGCGCCGTTAATGCGGCGGCGCGGCGGCGGGGTGATCGTACACAATGCCTCGATCTGCGCCAAACAGCCACTGCCGCACGAGCCGATCTACAATGTCACCAAGGCGGCGCTGGTGATGTTCTCCAAGTGTCTTGCCAATGAACTGATCGGCGACAACATCCGCGTCAACTGCATCAATCCGGGACTGGTAATGACCGAGGGCTGGATCGAGCCGGTCAAGCAGTGGACGGCAGGCACGGAGACGACCTGGCAGCAATATCTCGACAACGTGGCAAAACGTTACGCTCCGATCGGCCGCTTTGCCACCCCAGAGGAAGTGGCGGATTTTTTTGTTTTTCTCTGTTCACCGCGCGCTGCCTACTGCGTCGGCTCAACTTTTTACGTTGACGGTGGCTGGCTGGCGACAACTGTTTGAGGCAAAGCTGTCGCCTCACGTTGTTGCCAGCGGCTTGAGATGCGCCTCAATGTCGGCGCGGCGCGGCTCCAGGAAGGGTGGCAGCGCTAACCGTTTGCCAAGCTCCGCCAGCGGCTCATCAACGGTGAAGCCGGGGCCGTCGGTCGCCAGCTCGAAGAGAATGCCGTTTGGTTCGCGGAAGTAGATGCTGCGGAAGTAGTAGCGTTCGACGATGCCGCTGGTCTGGATGCCGACGCTGCGTAACCGCGCCTCCCACGCGTTGTGCTCGGCCTGGTTAGGCACGCGAAACGCCACATGATGCACGCCGCCTGCGCCAGGACGGGCGTACGGCAGGTCAGGACGCACGGCGACGTGTAGCTCGGCGGCGGGGCCTGCACCAGCCATTGTGAAGACGTGAACGCTGTGCTGCGGCGCATCTGGGTCGGGATAGATGCGCGTCGCCTCCATCCCCATGACTTTGGTGAGCACCAGGTCGGTCGGCGCCAGCTGCCTCACTGTCATCGTGATCGGGCCGAGACCGCGAATTTGATGTTCGGTTGGCGTCGGGCTATCAGGCCATGGTGTTCCCTCGCCTGCACCGCCGTCATCGACCAGACTCAACCGTTGACCCTCGAAGTCCTCGAAATCGAGTGTGGCGCGTCCGTCGCGTGTGGTGATTGCACTGTGCTTCACGCCCAATTGTGTAAAGCGCACCGCCCACCACGCCAGGCTGGTCGCACTGGCGACGCGCAGCCCGGTGCGCGTGATCGTGTGGCTGCCGCGTTGTTCGCGGGGCGTCGTAGGCCAGTCGAAGAAGGTGAGGTCGCTGCCCGGCGTCGCCATGCCGTCGGCGTAAAAAAGGTGGTAGGCGCGCACATCGTCCTGGTTGACAGTCTTCTTGACCAGGCGCATGCCGAGAACTTGGGTGTAGAAGGCATAGTTCTCCGCAGCGTGCGCCGTGACTGCAGTGAGATGATGGATGCCAGTAAGCTGAAGCGTCATGTGATGTTCCTTGTTGTGCGTCGCACTTACCATCATCTTAGTTGAAAATGAGAACATCTTCCGTAGTGGTTGTCACAGAAACGGAGGGCGCATTTGAACTGGGGGACATCGACTTTTGCTGCAAATGTGAAGTAAAAGTCTTTTGGGCATGGTGCTGCGCATGGATTTTGCAACGACTCTGCGCAAATCCGGCCAGTCCACATCATCTGCGTTCGATTGTGTCCCCTTATGATCCAGCCGGCTGCTCCGTCACCGAAATGGCGCGCTGGCGCCGCAGCAGCAGGAAGCAGATGGCGCTACAGACTGCCAGCCCCGCACAGACGAGGAACAGCGTGCTGAACCCCGCCGCCTGCACCAGCATCCCGCCCAGCAGGCTGCCCACCAGTTGACCGGCGCTGCCCGCCGTGTTGAACAGCCCGCTGTTGCCGCCGCGCTGCGCCTTGCCACCCACTTCCGCCGCCAGGGTCATCGACGCCGCTGTGTAGCTGCCAAAGCCAAAGCCGCGCACTACCTGCACACCGAGCAGCGCGGGCAGGCTCGCCACCAGCAGCAAGTAGCCGATCTGCACCGTTGCGATGAATATGCCACCTGCGGCCAGCACCACGGCGCGCCCGGCGACATCCGAGAGCGCGCCGCCCAGCCACATCGCCGGCATTTCGATCAGCGCCGCCAGCGACCACAGGCTGCTGATCGTCGTCTTGCTGTAGCCGTTTGCCTCCATGTAGTTGGGCCACATCGAGGTCGAGGCGACATGCGCCGCGGTCCACAGCACCACGCCCGCCAGGAAGAGCACCGGCAGCCCCAACCCACGCGGGTGCGGCGCAACCGGCAGCGCAGCAGTTGCCACCGTGACCGGCGCCGGTTTGACTTCGTGCAGCAGTAACGCAACCAGCGCCGCCGCCGCCAGGAAACCACCGCAGACCAGAAAAACCGAGGAAATCCCGAACGCATCCGCCAGCCGCCCGCCGACGAACGCACCGGCGGCAAACGCCAGCGACGCCAGCCCGCGCGTCAGACCCATGCTGCGCCCGCGCCGCTGCGACGCGTCGAGCGTGTCGCCCATCAGCGTCAAGCCCAGCGTGGAGACGCCCGCCATGCTCAGCGCGTCGAGCAGGCGCGCCGGCCAGGCCGTTGCCACGCCGGTGGCCGTACTCAGCCAGAAGTAGCCCAGCGCCGCGCCCGCCAGCGCCACAATGTAAAGCGGCTTGCGCCGTCCTAGCCGGTCGGCCAGCCACCCCCACGCCGGATTGCTGACCAGCATCACCAGGATCGTGCTCGTGAGAATCACCGAGATGAGTGCAAAACCAGCGCCCAACCCTTGCAAGTAGAGCGTGAGCAACGGCGAATTGATGCCAATCGCAATGAACGCCAGAAAATTCACGGTTGTGAGAATACGATAGTTGTGCATAGGCATAATTGAAGCCGGTGCGCAGGCTGCACACCGGCTTCATCTCCAACAGGTTCTTCAATCTCAAATCTCTAATCTCCAATCTCCACTCTCCGAGATTGGAGATTGGAGGTTATTTCGGCTGCAACTGTCCCGTCAGCATCAACACGATCACGAACGGGTCGTTGCTGTCTCTTATACACATCT
>DGFH01000038.1 GCA_002391565.1 Anaerolineales bacterium UBA3905 | reverse complement strand
GTGCCGATGGTGGCAAGCGTCTCCGACGATGTGAAGCTGGAGATCGACTTCACGGCGCAGGCTGGCGGATAAGTTGAGATGAAATGTCAGGCGTCGCTCGTCATAAGTCACACGTCAATTCCCGGCCTGACGAGTGACGCCTGACGCAAAATTTTCTGTGCAGCGCCATCTTGCCGCAATCACATTGACAATTGCAGACACCGGCGAAGGCATCGAAGCATCGCATCTACCCTTTATCTTTGACCGTTTCTATCGCACCGATAGTGCGCGCAATCGCGATGGCGGCGGCGTCGGATTGGGATTGGCAATTGTGCGCGCATTGGTCGAGGCGCATGGGGGGCATGTTAGCGTTGCCAGCGCAGGCCGTGAACACGGTTGCACCTTCACGGTAACGCTGCCATGTCACATAGCATACTCTTAAGACAAATCATAAACTTCTCTTACAATTTGCCTCTATCATTTCCTGTATCGATGCAGCCATCATCTATGCTGCGTAGAAAGGAAATGAATCATGTCTCAAAATGCAACCATTCCCCCCGCCTCAAAGTCGCGTCGTGCGCGTGCGTCGCGTCGTTCAGCGTGGCTAAAGTTTTCAATTGTCGCCAGCAGCATCATGGCAACGTTGTCCGGTGCACAGGCCATTGCCTGGCTGGAGCGTACATCTCGCGTTGATGAGCTGGCATCGACGCCTGCTGTGGTTGCGCTCGCAGCACAGGCGTTGCCATCGGCATCTACGCCCACTGGTGGTGCAGTGAACACCGCACCGTTCTTGTCAATTCTGGGAATACTGCCGACAGTGACGCCGGCGACGAAGGCGGATGCCGTGCCCGTTGTCCCCATCATTCCAAACGAGTTATCAGCAGCGACGCCTGCGCCCACCGCCACGCCGACGATGGCGCCAACAACGGCGCCGATGCAGATAAGCCGTCCCGTCAGACATATTACGCGTTCCCGCTCATCGCGCCGAGGAGACCCCCCATGGATTTGTATGAACAACCTCTGCACCGTCATGACTTCCGGGCAATGGGCAGCGCCATCTCGGTTTGGCTTCGGCTGGATGATGCAGCGCTGGCCGTCGACTTGCTGCGCCAGGCGCAAAACTTCTTTGCCGCCGTCGAGACGCGCATGACACGCTTCGATCCTGCCAGTGAATTATCACAACTTAACCGCCATAGCGGGCGCTGGTCGCCACTCTCGCGCCCGCTGTGGCAAGTCATCCAGCGGGCGCTGGAATTAGCAAAAGCTACGGACGGACTGTTCGATCCGACAACACTAACGGCTGTAGTGGCAGCCGGCTATGACCGTACGTTTGCTGCCGTCCAGCGCACACGCTCCGAGCATGGCGCAACCGCAGAGGCATCGACTGGTTGTTGGGACGCAGTGCTGTGCGATCCTGAACGGCACGCGCTCTACTTGCCTGCTGGCATCGGGTTAGACCTGGGTGGGATCGCCAAAGGCTTTACAGCAGAGCAGGTGGTCAATTTCCTCTGCCAGTGGGGGCCGTGTCTGGTCGATGCAGGCGGTGATCTGACAGCCGGCGATGGCCCGCCCGGTTACCCCGGCTGGCCCGTAGCGATCGCAATGCCGACAACAACAGAAATGACGGATGAAGACGAGTCACCGACGGCGCTGACGCTCTGGCTCAACAATGCCACTCTGGCGACATCAGGCACGGATTATCGTTGGTGGCTTCAGGCTGGACAACGTCTGCACCACCTGATCGATCCGCGTACCGGCCGTCCAGCGGAGAGTGACATCGTGACGGCGAGCGTGCTTTGTGCAGATGCGTGTTGCGCTGAAGCCTGGGCTACCGCGACATTGGTTGCAGGGGTGACGGACGGCATGGCGCGCCTGGCTACACGACAGCTTGCCGGCGCCGTCATTGATCAGAATCAGCAAATTCACCTATCCGCTGCCATGCACCGCTATGTAGCGGCGGATGATATCGCAATACAATAAGGAGTAGATGATGGAGACTACGACATCCACGCGCAAGCCGATTCCCGGTTTCTGGCGCATTCTGATATACGGCGCACTTTCGACCGCTTTGCTGATGGTGCTCTATGTCGTCAACCTGCAGCTAGAGACGCACGGCTGGGCGCTTGACAACGAAAACATCTGGTACGCTGTACGTTCCAGTGGCGTTGTGGCCTATTTCTTGCTCACGACAGCAACAGCATGGGGCATTGCATTGTCGAGCAAAGCGATTAAGCAATGGATGGCGCCAGCGCTGGCGCTAGAACTGCACACCTATCTTGCCTGGACAGCCATTGGCATGACCGTCTATCACGCGTATCTGCTGCTGTTTAGCAATTTCTTTGACTATGATCCGATCGATCTGCTTGTGCCATTTATCGGTCCGTATGAACCGGTGGCGGTAGGGTTAGGCATCGTTGGCATATACGTAATGGTCTTGACCTCCACATCCTTCTACTTGATTCCACGTATTGGTTACCAGCGTTTCCGTCAGCTCCATTATCTTACTTATCTGGCCTTTGGGCTGGCAACCCTACATGGCTGGCTGGCCGGCACAGATGGGGCGTGGCTCCATCCAATTTACCTGGTCGCCAGCATCAGTGTTGTGGGGCTGACATTGTGGCGTTCATGGCCAACCACACGGCGCACAGTGCGCAGAGCAAGCAATTGACGCCAGAGAATTTACATTCCCCAAACATTCTCTAACGGATTTTCTTGCACTTTTCGGGCAAACTAGAAGTAGAGCAGGAATGAGATACGTTCTTGTTTTTCAGAATCAAGTTGAAAGAGGGATACAGCTATGAACATCAAGACAAGTTGGAAGCAGTGGCTCACCGCCGGCATCGTGGTTGGCGCAATGGTCTTGGGCGCGTTGACGCTGGCGCCACAGACAACCTTTGCCCAGACAGATGACAACACCGGCGACGGCACGACGACCCCGGCTGCACCCTGGGGGCGCGGCGGGATGAAATTGGGCATGGGTGACTTTGACTTTGGCGCAATGCGCGGCGAATATCAGAATTATCTTGCCGAAGCGTTGGGGATCACGGTCGAAGAGCTGCAGGCGGCGCAATTGAAGGCGCAAAACGCCATGATCGACCAGGCTGTGACTGATGGTGTGCTCACGCAGGAACAGGCTGACCTGATGAAGGCACGACGGGCGTTTATGCAATATTACGCCGGTCAGACGCAGCAGAGCTTCGAGGATGCGTTGAACGCCGCGGTTGAGGCAGGCGCCATCACGCAAGAACAGGCCGACCTGTTGCTGGAACAACAGGGTCAGATGGGACGAGGCATGTTCCGGGGCGAGATGTTCGGTGAAGGCATGCACGGCCGCCCAGGGCGTAACTTCCATCATCGCGGCATGATGCCCGGCATGGGTGGTCAGGCGCCAGCTGCTCCAACGGCGACGCCAGAAGCCAATTCATAAAGTAAGATCGGGGGCGCCTGGGGGGTTCCTGAGCAGGCCAATTCGCAGGGGGGGCGCAGAAACATTTGCGCCCCTTCTTCTTTTGGGGCAAAAACGCGCGGCGCCGCACCCATCTTAAACCGTAAAACATTGAACGATTTTTCCACTATCAGCTTTTGCGGTAGCATTCAGCCAGTCAATTGCCCTGATTGGTCGTGGTGGGGAACATACACATGAGCGCGCATCGCCTGCTGTTCGTTATCGTCTGTCTTGGATTGTTTGCCGCCAGCCTTGCAGCCTGCCAGCCGGTTGCGGCGCAGATTGCTGCGGCGTCCACGCCAGCCGTCATGCCTGACGCTGCAATACTGCCCACGCCTACGCCTGAACCATCGCCAACCGCAGCGCCTGCGCCAGAGCCGACGGCCTCCCCAACGCCTCTATTCCCCGTCGGCAATGAGTTGACCATCGCTGCCTTACTAGATCGCAACATCGAGGGCAGCGCGATCACTATCGAACAACAACTGGAAGATGGCGCCAACTACGCCCGCTATATCGCCAGTTATCTGTCTGAAGGCAACAAAATCTACGGCTTACTCACCACGCCCTTTAGCGACCCACCCGAGGGCGGCCACAAAGCCATTGTGTTCATTCACGGCTACATCCCACCCGATCAATACCGCACGACCGAACGCTATGTCGCCTATGTCGATGCGCTGGCGCGTGCGGGCTTCGTCGTCTTCAAGATCGACCTGCGCGGTTTTGGCGAGTCCGAAGGGGAGCCGACCGGCGCCTACTTTTCACCCGATTACAGCATCGACGCCATCGCCGCGCTCAAAAGCCTGCAGACGCTCGATTACGTCGATCCAGAGGGAATCGGGCTGTGGGGGCACAGCATGGCGGGCAACGTCACACTGCGCGCCATGCTGATCGAGCCGGCGATTCAGGCAGGCGTCATCTGGGCAGGCGCCGTCTATAGCTACGACGACTTCACCCGCTACTCCATCGACGATCCTTCCTACAACCCGAACTCACCAGCGACTTCAGCCGGGCGACGCATTGGACAACTGTTGCGGGAGACTTACGGGCCGCCTAACACAGCAGAGCCATTCTGGCGGGCGGTGTCGCTCACCGAACACATCGATCTGCTTCAGGCGCCGATCCAGCTTCACCACGCCCTCGACGACAACGTCGTCACGATCGACTATTCACGCGACCTGGCGGCAGCGTTGAATGCAGCCGGCAAAGCCTATGAGTTTTACGAATACGAAGGCGGCGGGCACAACATCGCCTCACCATACTTTGAAGAGGCAATGCAGCGCACGATTGCGTTCTTTCTAGACAATCTCTAATCGATAGCGCAAAGAGACTTTGCTCATCTTCCCGGAAGCTCAGAGCTTCCGGGAAGATGGGGAATGTGCAACTTTTGGCTGCGTCATCTATAAGAGACGGTTTAAAGAGGGTGGAGCTTCGACGCGGCGACGCAGAGGTATGCAGAGGAGTTGCATCTTCGGCTACAGATGCGCTTTCTCTTGATTCCCTCAACGTCTCTCTGCATCGCTGCGCCTTTCTGCGTCAAATTGGGTGACTCTTCCAATTGACGCCAAGGCGCAGGGACGCAAAGACGCGCGAGGGAAGACGGTCTGCTTACGCCTGTTTTTGCGCCTGGAGTGCAGCTTGAACCGCGTCGAGCAGCGCTCGATACTCCTCCGCTGACACGAAGGGCTTGATCTGCTCAAAGAAAAAAAGAATCCACTCCACGCGTTCGGCGGCGGGCCGCACCCGGCCAATGTACTCGCCGCTCAATTGTAGCCACTGCGTCAGGTCAGGATCGTACAGGTTGCTCATGATGGTTTCCTTCATCAGGGATAGGTTGTGATCAACTCGATCAGCCTGGGATAGGTGTAGTCGGTATTGGCGCCGACTGCGTCGGTTGAGATGAAGTCATGCGGGAGCCAGGGGAGCAGCGGGAAACGGTAGGTAGCCACTGCGCCGCCGCTGCGTTTCCAGGCGACGGCCAGCGCCTCGATGGCGCCCAGATTGACCGCCGGGTCGCCCCAGTTGTCGATGACAAGCTGCGCCTGCGCCGCCGGCGGCTGCTTGTCGGCCAGCGCCTGCACCGCCAGCCCCAGCCGGTAGATTTCGCCCAGGGCGCGCAAAGAAAAGCCGGGATAGCCACTTTCGGCCTGGAAATCCGCCTTGTTGATTGGATCCCACCAGATGTAGATGTCGGGCGACAGCCCCAGGATCAGGCGCGTGAGGGCGGGCGTCAGGAGATTGGGCACGAAGCGGAAGCCCAACGCCGGCGACATCGGCACAGCTAACCGCAGATCGCCGCGCAACTGTCCGCCTTGCGCCGCCACGTTGCCGCCCAGCGATAACCCTGCCATCGTCACCTCCTCGCCCAGCCCGGCCGCCAGATCGGCCGTGACATCCATCATGGCGGCCAGCTCCTCAGCGGTTAGTTCCGCCAGTGCATTCGCTGTGCGGTCGAGGTAGCCATGACGGGGCAGGCGCGGCACGAAGACGTTGTAACCCGCATCGTAAAAGAGTTGCGCCAGTTCATGATATTGAAAAGGACAGGCGGTCAGGCCGTGGAAGAGGATGATCGAGCGTTCGGTGCGTTGTCCGTGCGTCAGGACGTAGGGCAGGCACTTTTCGTCGATGTCGCCGCGCGCCCGTTCCTCAGCCAGGAGCGCATCAAAGCGCGCCATGGCGTCCGCATAATCCTGCGCCGGGTTGGGCGCCGAAGCCAGCGTCACCGGCGGGATCTCCGGCATGGTGAGCGACCAGAGATAGATGCCCAGATAGGCCGCCAATATCAACGCCGCCAACGTCAGCGCTATGGAGCCAATAATTTTCAGGACGCGCATAAAACTTCCTTGCTGGTTGGGATGATGGCGCACATTGTACCGTAACCTGGCGCACTCCACACAATAACCGCGCGTGAAGCGTTCACAAAGTTACAGAAAGCTCACAATCGCTGCGATATGCTGTCGATACGTTGTGGATGTTCACCCTGGAGAGACCATCATGCGATTCGAGAACCCTTTTGCCCGCGTCGAACGACTGAAGCGTGTCAAAAATACACCGGAAACTGGCAGCGATGCACGGGTGCCGCCCGGTCAATTCCTGACCGATCGCTTCCCGGTGCTGCACTACGGCGCCACTCCACACTACGCCAATCTGAACAACTGGACATTGCGCGTCTTTGGCCTGGTGGAAACAGAGCGCACCTTCACCTGGGACGAACTCATGCAGATGCCGCGCAATACGGAGACGGTTGATATTCACTGCGTCACACGTTGGAGCAAGCTCGACACAACATGGACGGGAGTGCCCTGGCGTCAGTTTATCACCTATTTTCGCATCAAACCCGAAGCCACACATGTGATGGTGCATTGCGAACAAGGTTTCACCACCAATGTGGCGCTCGACGTGCTCGACGACGACGACACGCTGCTGGCCTTCGAGTATGAAGGCAGACCGCTGGAACCAGATCATGGCTACCCACTGCGGTTGCTCGTGCCCAAAAAGTATTTTTGGAAGAGCGCCAAGTGGGTGCGCGGGTTTGAGTTCATGGCGGGCGACCGTCCCGGTTTCTGGGAGCGCGCCGGCTACCACATGGAAGGCGACCCGTGGCGTGAAGAACGCTTTGGCTGGTGAGCGCAATTGCGCATTCTGTTGAGGACATAACGATGCGAAGTCGTCGGATGCACAGATTCTGGTGGATTCCACCGGCGTTGTGGCTGTTGACTGCTTGCACCAATCCGCTGGCCGCGCCGACGCCGCTGCCAACAGCTCCCGCCGCCGCCGATCTGTCGCTTCCCGCCGGCTTCACCGCTAAGCTGGTCGCCGATGGGTTGCGCGGCCCCACCCAGATGATTGCCGGGCCCGATGGTCGCCTGTGGGTGGCGCAGCTCAACGGCGGCGAAAATGATGGCGTGGGGCAGGTGCTCTCGATCAATCCCGACACAGGGGGCCGCCGCGTGCAGTTGGAAGGCCTGTACAAGCCGACCGGCATCGCTGTGCACGGCGGTCAACTCTGGATCGCGTCGGGGCGCGATCTGCTGGCGGCGCCCATCGGCGCCGACGCCTCGGTCGGTCCACCCGACCCGGTGCTGACCGAACTGCCTTTCAACGGACGCTCGAATGGCACGCTGACGGTGACGCCGCACGGTGAAATCATTTATGCGACGAGTGGCAGCCGGTTGGGGAACGCGGCCGCGCCTGGTTCGGCTACCTTGTGGGCGTTGACGCCGCAAGACCCCACTCATCCGCGCGCCCTGGCGACAGGGCTGAAAGGCGCCTACGGCCATGCTATCGATGCACAGGGGCGCATCTGGACCACCGAAATTGGCGACGATCCGATCGATCAAGGCGCCCCACCCGACGAGTTGAACCTGGTGCTCCCAGGCGCCGACTTTGGCTGGCCGCAGTGTGCGGGCAATCGTGAGCCGGTGGCGCGCTACGGCGGCGACCCGGCGCGCTGTGCACAAACGCGTGCGCCGGTGGCGCTTTTTGCAGCAGGCGCCACACCGACAAGCGTCGCTGTGGCGCCGTGGGATGAGACGGTGCTGTTGGTGGCGCTGTGGCATCAGGGGGAGGTTGTGCAGGTCAAGGTGACGTCCGACGGGAACAACGCCAGCGGGCAGGTTTCGCCTTTTCTCTCTGGGCTGCGCAACCCCCAACATCTGTTAGCGTGGCGCGACGGCAGCCTGCTGGTGAGTGACTTCGCCACTGGTGCGATCTATCGCATCACACCGGAGTAAGCAATTTATTGTGGGCGATCCTGCTTCTCGTCAGGAGTGGGGCGGAAGCGGATGTCCCCATAACGATCCAGGTGGCGCGGGACAATGCCGATAAAGTGTGCACGAATCTTCGCCAGGTCGGCTTCCATGTCGCCGGTGATCTCGGCCACATCGCCACAAGAAATAAACTTGCGGGCATAGTCAATTGAAGCCATGATCACGGGTACGTTGGCTTTCTGCGCCATGTAATAAAAGCCTGTCTTCCAATATTCCGAGCGACTGCGCGTGCCCTCCGGCGTGATCGCCAGGATCATGCGTTTCCGCTTTTGAAACTCCGCCGCCACCTGATCGACGAAGTTGGTGCGTTCGCTGCGATTGACGGGAATGCCACCCAACCATCTCCACACCGGCCCAAAGAAGCCCCGAAAGAGTGAGTCTTTCGCCAGAAAATTGGGGAAGGGCATAGCAAAGGCGCGGCTGTAAATGAAGCCGATGAAGAAGTCGAGATTCGAGGTGTGCGGCGCTACGATGATGATGAATTTGTCGGTGTGCGGGTGGCGATACTCACCGTTCCAACCGAGCAGCCGATAGAGCCAGTACCAGAGCGTCTGCAGTGGCGTGCGGCGCAGAGGTAGCGTTTGTACGGTCATGATGGAAGTTGCATCCTTTATGGCGATAGATAAAAGGGCTGATCTGGTGAGATCAGCCCAGAGTCTTTGCGTAGTGTACCAAGTGACGCCAGAACACCCAAAGCCTGATCAAGTCGGCAGTCGGGTTCTGTCGCCTTGGGCAGCGATGCCTGCTGCCGCCTCTGTGAGCAGGCTGACGCGCTCCCAAAAGGCATTGGCGGCAATACCAGCGGTCGGCGCCACTTCCGCCAATCGCGTCAGCGCATCGCGCACGGTGAGCGGACAGACAGGCTGACGCGGCGGCGCCGGTTGATTGGGATAGCACATCGCAAAGAAGCGCGGCCAGTCGAATTGCCAGCCAGGGTCGGCCTTGCCGCGAAAGCCAGCGATCTGTTCATGACCAAGCACAGCCTCGGCGTGGCGCAGCGCTGGATAATGTTGGCGAAGATGATCGACAATGGCTGCCAGCGCTGTATACTGGGCGTCGGTGAAAGGAAAAATGTTGCCGTTGAAGTTCACCATCTCGATGCCGATCGACCAGTCGTTGAGCGCCTCCCACTGCGCGACGCCATCATGCCAGTGACTGACGCCAGCGTGCCAGCCACGCTGCGCCGCCCCATCCCAGCAGGGGACGCACTCATACAGCGCGCCGTCCATATCCAGCACCAGATGCGCCGCAACCTTACGCGCCGGATCGGTGAAAATCTCCAATGTGCGCGCCAGATCGACAGCAGTGTAGTGCAGGACAAGGAAGCGTACATCAATGGGACGAGGATCGTAGTTGGGGCTGGCGATGCGATGCGGTGCGAGCATAGACACCTTACGTTACGTTTTCGCTAGATACGTTTTCGCTGGATTCGGCGCCAGTTTGACGCAAAAGGCGTCTTCTTTTTAGAATCGACGCGTCCCTTGCTAAACAGCCAATCAAACCATACCAGACCTGCATGAAGGTAAGCAAGAACAGTCCACCCAGAAATGTTATTGAATGAAGGATTTTGGAAGCATATGAGTACACTTCGAACAAAGCTGCTGGTGCGCAGCATTACGCTCGGGCTCGCTGTTGCCTTGTTGTCGTTGTTGTTGCTGTCACTGCACACGCCGGCGCGGGCGGCGACGATCACCGTCTGTCCTGGCAGCGGTGACTATGCTACGATTCAAGCCGCCGTCAATCATGCTGCGCCTGGTGATGTGATTACCATCTGCGCTGGCGCCTATCCAGAGAGCGTCGATCTCAGTCTGATGGGCGCCGCCATCGGCGGTCTACCCGGCGACCTGACCCTGCAAGGCAGCGGCGGCGTGACGATTGCCCCTGGCGGCGGCCCCGCTCTGTACATCTCCGCCCTGTTTGGCGGCGACCTCACACTGGCCGGATTCGTCGCCACCTCACCCGACGCCAGCGCCATCGATCTGCTGGCTGACACCCACGACTCTATCGAAGTCACCGGCACGATCCAGGTGATCGGGGTGACGGCGCTCCAGTCCGGCGGCGCCGGGATGCGCCTGCAGGCGCAGCAAAGTGTAGTCGTCACCGGCTCACAGGCGATCAGCAACGCCCTCGATGGCTTCGAGATTGCGGCCGATCAGGCGATCTCCATCACCAACAGCACGGCGATCAGCAACAGCGAAAATGGCTTCTGGCTCAGCGATCGCACCTTCGAGGAACGTTGTAGCCTGACGCCCGTGCATCTGCAGGGGCTTCTGGCGCAGGCAAACGGCGGCAACGGCGTGGCGTTGGGGCGCTTCGACGGTTCGCTGGCAACTGTCATGCGCGAGAGCCGTTTACTCAACAACGGGTTAGCAGGTCTGGCGCACGACGAACCATCCCTGTGCAGCCCAGAGGGCAGCCTGGATGTGGAAAACAGCATCGCCAGTGGCAACGGCGGTGACGGCTTCCAGGTTAGTCGCGCGTTGGTAAGCGAGTTCCGGCGCACGACCGCCAGCGCAAACCGTGACGTGGGCATTTTTATCAGCCCGCCTGCGGGGGCCCTTGTCCTGAGCGCACACGCTGATAGCGTTCAGGGTATCGCAGCGATTCAGCAAGGGCTTGATCATCGCTACACAATTACCGGCTCGCTGATTCAAAGCAACACGATCGGTGTGCACCTTGACGCGCGTTTCCTGGATAGCTCCGCCGGTGCGGCTGTGCCCACGCGCTTCGAACAGAACATCGTCTGCGCCAATCCCATTGCGGGCATGCTGATGTTCGCCGATCCCTTAGTGTACACCGAAACCATTGAAGCGCGCGGCGTCTGGTGGGGCGCGTTCAGCGGTCCAAACCATCCCGCAAACCCGAGCGGCGCCGGTGATGGCGTGCGCGACGCCGCCACGCGCACAGCGACGCCACCCAATGATCAGGACGGCGGCGCCATCGCCTTTGCACCCTGGATCGATCGGGTGACGGTCACCGCTGCGCCCGGCCCCTATCAACCAGGTGCGCCTGTGACCGTGATCTTCCGTCCAGAGGATGGGAGCAGCGTCTGGCGCTTGACAGGCGGCCCCGGCGCCACGCTGGGCGCCCCGCCCTTCCTGGTCGCCACCGACAATGGCGAGGTCGCCGTGAACGCTGTCGTCGGGGCGTCGGCGCCGACCTTCTTGACGAATGCCAACGGCGAGATTGTCGTCACCTACACGCCTGCGCAGCCTGGCCCGGCCACCGTCACGCTGCAAGGCCCCTGTGGGCTGACTGCCAGCATCCCCTTCACTATCGAACAACCACTGACGTTCACCAAGACGCCGCCGCTGCAATATGTGGTGGCCGGGGCGACCGCCACCTTCACCATGACGGTCGCCAATCAAGGCGCGGTGGCGCTGACCGATGTCACTGTGAGCGACCCACAGGCGCCGGCGTGCAGTCGCACCTTGCCCGATCTGGCGCCAGGCGTAACGGCTGTCTACACCTGCACCGACGCACCCACGATCAGCTACACCAACGTGGCGACGGTGACGGCGACAACCGCACCACCGCCAACCACGCGGCAAACTGCGACGCCGATGCAGCCATGGGCGACATTGAGCGCCAGCGCCAGCGCTGCCGTGCAGGTCGTCCACCCTGGGTTGAGCGTGATCAAGAGCGTTGGTCTCGATCCGAATGCGTGTGCGCAGCCCGGCAGTGTGCAGGTGCAGCCCGGTGCGAATCTCTACTATTGTCTAACGCTGACCAACACCGGCGATGTCACCTTCACCACGCACACGATCGATGATCCTTTAGTCGGCATACACAACGCCGTACTTGCTGCTGTGTTGCCGCTCAGCGCCACGCTGGCGATCACGCATAGTGTGCTGCCTGCGTTGGGGCCGGTCGTGGTGGAAGAGACGATCGCGAACACCGTGGTGATCACCGCCAGCGGCGCGTTGGGCGGTGGAACCGCGCCAGCGGTGCAGGTGAGCGCTTCGGGCGCAGGGGCAGTGACGGCGGAGATTCCACCCACCAACCTGCCGCCAGAGGAAGAGCCGTGGTTAGGAGAGCGGCGGATTTATCTGCCCACAATCCAGCGTTAACCAGCCCGTTGCAGCGTGCGCCGGGGAGTATGTGCGCTCACCCCGGCGCACCTGATTTCATGGGTTGCTACTCTCGCTGGCGCGCGGCCTGGACGCCAACCAGCAGCAACACAGCCAACGCTGTCGCTGCGGCCAGGCGCAGACGCGGTTGCAGTGGCGTGCGCCGCCAGAGACTGTCCCGTTGATTGGCTGACAGCGACGTAGCAGGCTGTGACTTAAAGCGCGCCAGCAACACTTCAGGCGCCGCCACAAACGCAGCGATGGTGGCGTTGAACCATTCCGGCTCCTCGACAAAGACCAGATGACCACTCTCTGGACGCACAATCAGCCCGGCATGCGGCAGATGCACCAACGCCATCGGCGCCGCCGTGACCGGCAAGATGCGATCCTGCGCGCCCCAGATGACCAGGGTGGGCGCATGGATTGTGTGCATCCCGGTTTGCAGGCGGCGCAGTTCATTGTGGTCAAGACCGCGCACGCTGGCGTAGGCGCGCAGCAGGCGCAGAAATGCATCCTGTGCGCCAGGCAGCATCGCCATGTCGAAGGCGCGGTCGATGTCCTCCTCTGCCACGGAGGCGGGATTGGCGACGCACTGACGGATCGCCTGCGCCGTGCGGGTGCGGTTGGGCAGGGTCAGCGCCTCGCCCACGCCGCGCACTGTCATCAGTCGCAGCGGCCAGGCCACCTTGTGCGTCATCCCTGCGGGGCCGATCAGCACCAGCGATGCGGCCATCTCTGGCCAGCGGAAGGCAAATTCGATGGCAACGGCGCCGCCCAACGACGAACCGATGATCGTCGCGGACCTCATGCCCACTGCCTGCATGACGCCGCGCACCGCCGCTGCCAACAGGCGCAATGTATCGGGCGGATAGACGGGTGGGATTGTCGAACGTCCACAGCCGGGTAGATCGACGGCCAACACGCGATGGGTGAGCGCCAGAGCATCGAACTGTTTGCGCCACACATCCACCGCCCCGCCGATGCCGTGGATCAGCACCAGATTGGGGCCACTCTTCCCTTCCAGCCAGTAGCGCAGCCACAAGTGCTCGACCTCAATGTACTGATCGGTAGGTAGCCGCATGTATCGCCTCTGCAATGAGTGTGAATTCAGCCGTAATCCATTGTACTGGGATCGATCAATGGAATTCAACTACGCCTGGTGGACGATTCCTCGGTAGTGCGGATAGATGTAGCCGGGGGCAAAGAGACAAGAGCTGTACCCATGCTCATTGCTGTTTTATGTTTATGGAGCATGTTGCGCTTAACCAGCGCTTAACATAGACACAACTTTGATTTCACCCACACCCATCCACTGCGTCGTATGCTACTGACAAGACTTTGTTCAATGACGCCACACCGAAAGGTCAAGGCGCATCAACTCAATTTCTATGGTTCCAAAGCAAAAGAAATGGGAGGATGTTATATGTTGGTGAATCGAGGGTCTGTACGAAGACAGCAGGCTTTCGTTGCAGTTGCTGCAGTTCTGTTGCTGCTGCTGATGAGCACCGCCCTGGCGGCGGCGTCCCCGGCGGATGATTGGCCGGAGTGGCGCGGCCTGCTAGAGGCGCGGCCGACCGGTGTGGCGGGTGAATGGCGCGTTGGCGGTCGCACTTTCACCGCAACCGCGGCAACCACGCTCGACCAGGAGCACGGAGCATTGCAGGTGGGGGTGTGCACGGAGGTCAAATATCAGACGGCCGGCGCAACCTATCAGGCGATGGAAATCAGCAGCGAAGAAGCCTACAAGTGCGGCGGCGGCGGCGGCGATAACGGCGGCGACACGGGTGGGAAGCGTTATGCGCGCATCGAAGCCATGCCAACCAGTGGGTTGATCGGCGCCTGGACGATTGGTGGCAGCGCGTACACGACGGACGCCAACACCTACTTCGAGCAAGAGCATGGCGGTTATGGCATCGGCGTCTGTGTTGAAATTGAGTATCCAATGGGTTCCACGCTGTTGACCAAACTGGCGACCGAGCACGACTACAAATGCACCGGCTCTGGCGGCAATGGTGGGGGCAGCGCCAATCCGCAGGGTGAACTGTACGGCGTGATCAATAGCTTCCCCACCGGTCTGATCGGTCAGTGGGTGATCGGCGGCGTGAGCTTCACCGCAGATAGCGTCACGCAATTCAAGCAAGAATACGGGGTAACCTTTGCGCAGGGCGTTATGGTGGAAGTGAAGTTCTACACCGACGCCAACGGCATCAATCACGCCACCAAGATCGAAACCAAATATGGCACCGACGAGGGCGGTCACGATGACGATGGCAACGGCTCGTATGAAGGCTATGAAGGTCATGCCTACGGCGCGATCGAGGCGATGCCAGCCGGTGGGACTGCCGGCGTCTGGACGATCGGCGGCTTTACCTACACCGCCAATGCCGCCACACGCTTTGAGCAGGAGCATGGTCAGTTTGCGGTGGGGGTCAACGTCAAGGTGAAGTACTATCTGGACGCCAACAACAACCGCATCGCCCTCAAGATTGAAAGCACCAATGAAAATGGCGGCGTCACCAGCCCCAGCCACTTCAAGGTCTACGGCTTTGTGCAGAGCATGCCCACCAACAGTTTCAATGGGCAATGGGTCATCAACAGCATGACGTTCAACGCCGACCAGAACAGCCGCTTTGTGGAAGATCACGGTCTACTGGCAGTCGGCGCCTATGTGGAGGTCGAATACAGCACCACCGGCGGCGTGAACTACATTCACAAGCTGGAAACCCAGGTGCCGCCGGGCGCTGGCGCCAACCTGCACCTGGGCGACATCGAGAGCATGGGCAATCTGCAGGCCGCAGCGCTCAATGCTGCTGATGCAACCTGGGTGATCGGCGGCAAGTCCTTCGTCGTAACGCCAGCGACCGACCTAAACGATCTGAACAGCGCGCTGACCGTCGGCAGCACGGCGCTGGTCGATAGCTACACCGACGCCAATGGCAACGCCGTTGCCACGCAGATTCGCGGTGTAACGATCACGAGCCGCACATATCTGCCCACAGTGCGCCAATAGCGCCAGCCCCACACTTCCCTCCTGACGCCAGGAGTCATCCCCCAATTGGGGATGACTCCTGGCATTGATTTCCAGGTTGTCATGTCATAGCGCTCACAGCTAACCTTTCGCAGATGATGAGACTCGACCTGGCCTGGAGATGGTAGAAGTTACACTGCTAGAGCGATTTTCTGTCGGCATGTGACCCTCGCAGACGCTCTGAGCGCCTGCGAGGGTGGACGAACCGCGTGACTTCTCCGTGATCTTCCCTGTTAGAGTGGCATCGCGATTGGCTCGACCACTGGCGCCGACTCGATTTCATTGACCTCCTGCGCCGCCCGGTGCTCGTGGCGCGCCTCGGCGACAAGGATGGCGCGGTCGGCGCTCCAGAAGAAGTTCTCCTTGCCGATGATCGTGTCCAGTCCGGCGCGTTCGAGCATGCGCATCACCTTCGGATGGACAGCCGCCAGCATGAGCGTCTTCCCTTGCGCCGCCAACGTATCATGCAAGGAGTGCAGCGCCTCGATGCCGGAGAGATCGATCAAGGGCACCGCGCGCATTGAGAGAATCAAGGTGTCCACATCTTCTTCGTGAGCAAAGGCCTCGTTGAAGGTGTTGGTGGCGGCAAAAAAGAGCGGGCCCGTCAGAAACGCCACGCGGATATACTTGCAGTCGGTGCGCAGGTCCATCCCGCGCGCCCGCATCCGTTCCACATCAACGGAACGAATATCGACCTCCAGGTTCGCCACTTGGTTGATGAAGATGCCGGCCGAGATAATGCCGCCGATAACAATTGCCTGAGTCAGGTCGAGGGTAATCGTCGCCAGAAAGGTGATCAAAAAGGTGAAGATGCCGGTCTTGAAACGATGCGAGAACATGAAGCCGATAGCCTCCCACTCGTTCATGCGCACCGCTGTCACCATCAAGACGCCGGCAAGCGCAGCCAACGGCACCAACGCAATGATCGGGGCAAAGAGCAGCGCCGCCGCCAGCAGCGCCAGCGCGTGAATGATGCTCACCATGCGCGTCTGCCCACCCGACTTGATGCCGACCGATGAGCGGGCAATTGCCGCCGTCGCCGGCACCCCGCCAAAAAATGGGATGATAATGTTGCCGATGCCCTGAGCGATCAACTCCTGGTTGGCTTGCAACCGCACACCTGTCATCTTCGAGCCGACTGCGCCACATAGCAACGATTCCACTGCGCCAAGCGCCGCCACCGACAGCGCGGGCACCATCAACTCGTTGACGCGCTCCCAGGGAATTGTGGCAAAGGTCAGGCGCTGGTCGAGCAGAATTGTGCGCGGGATTTCGCCGATATGGGCGACCGGCCACTGCGTCACCACGGCAACGAGGGTGGCGACGATGATGCCGATCAGCGAGCCAGGCACGTAGCGATTGAAGCGCGTCGGCCAGAAGACCATGATTGCCACCACCAACAGGCCAAGCACGACCGTTGTCCATTGTGGTGTGAAGTCCCCGCGGAAGTAGCCCAGGAATTTCAACCCGGCAGACTCCGCACCCTCGGTGCTGACGCCCAGGAAATTGTCGATCTGTCCAACGAAGATGATGAAGGCGATGCCTGACGTAAAGCCGGTGATAACCGAAGAGGGTATGAAGGCAACAAAGCGCCCCATGCGCAGCAAGCCAATCACCAGGATGATAACGCCTGCCATCAAGCCGGTCATCCACACGCCTTCGATGCCGACGCGCTGCGCAATGACGATCAGCACTGCACTCATGGCGCCAGTGGGGCCTGAAATTTGATAGGGTGCGCCGGATAGCGCGCCGATGATCAACCCGGCTAGAATCGCGGTCACCAGACCGGCGGCCGCTGTGGCGCCTGACGCCACACCGAAGGCCAGGGCCAGCGGCAACGCCACTGCCGCCACCGTCAACCCGGCCAGCAAATCCTGGCGAAATTTCCCGATGTGATAGCCGCCAAATTCGCGCTGCCATAAGGCCAGTAATGATAGTCGCTGCATGATTCACTCGCTTTCCTGCTAACAGACTCGCACCAATAAAAAACAGGCCGGTCGGGTCAGACCGGCCTGTAGGCTTCCCATACGTGGGAAAAGCTAGGTTACAGTTTGCTTGTTTTACTCTGCAGCGGTCAAAATGTCAATGCTGGCGCACTACAAGTGTAATTTGCAGCGCTCCCCCTATGCAGGCAATTTCCTGTATCGCCCGGCAACATTAATGACAACTCGCCATGTGGTAGACAATGTCAGTTGCAGAGAGCACGCCCTTGGGCTTGAATTTGTCGCCTACCGGCTCGACGGCCACCACACGGTGGATGCGTCGGTCGATCAACAGCGCCATCACAGTTTCCAGGCGGTCGTCCAGCCGCACGGTCACGACGTCAGTGTTCATGTAAGCGTGCACAGGTTGCTGAGGCCAGTCATCGCGTTCGTAGCAGGCGCGCACCAGGTCGGTGCGGGTAATGACGCCAGCCAGAAAGCCGTCGCTGTCTACGACGACCAATGCACTGATGTTGTTTTCCTGCATGACACATGCAGCGCTCATCAGAGTCGCTGTCGGCTTGCAGGTGGTGACGCCGAAACGTTTTGCCTCCAGGACGGTCATATCTTTCATGGGGAGCGCCTCCTGTTTGTGAAGGTTTGCACGAAGAATTGATGGTATTGTACTTCACGAAGCCGCGCCTTACAACTGATAGGAAACCCGCTTTTATACACCGTTTGACAAATCCGTCATTCCCTTGTATCCCTACACCTATGCAGTGGCTCTCGATTCGCCGTCAGCGCGGCGCACCACGGATTGCTGGCTTCTACACTATCATCGGTGAGTCGCTGGTGGTGCAGGTGCGCTGGCCTGGCGGTGGTCTGGTGTGGAATACGCCGATCTCCGTCCACATCCAGCGGCGCGGCCACACGATGCGGCAACCTGTGGTGGATATCACGCGGTTGGCGCAGGTGGTGTTGGCGCTGCTCGCAGTGGCGGCCATTGTCCAGTTTGGACGCAAGTTAAAGGAAGGTTCTCATGCGTGAAGGCAACCGCGCGCCGCTCTTTGCGCTGCCCGTGCGCTCGGTGGATGAGGCGGGGCGGTTGCTCGGGCGGCTCTTCGATGTGGCGCGCACCGATGCTGTCTACGGTGAGCCGCTGATGCGCGGCGACGCCACTGTGATCGTCGCCTCCGAACTGACGGTGGGCATGGGCGTCGGCTTTGGCGGCGGCGAGGGGGGCGAGCCTGACAGCGAGCGCGGCAGTGGCGGCGGGGGTGGCGGCGGCGGCTATGCCTTGGGTCGCCCGGTCGCCGTGGTGACGATTGATGCTCAGGGTGTGCGGGTGACGCCGGTCTTCGATCTGACCAAGGTTGCTATTGCCGGCATCACGGCGCTGGGCGCCATGTTCATTGCCTACCGCCGCATGGTGCGCGCCAGCCGCGAAGTGTAGACAGATTCGCACATGGCACGCGGATGACGCAGATTGAGCAGATGCACGCGGATCAAAAAGAAGATCGGCGAACATCCACCAAATCGGCGCGAGCCGCGTTCTATTCCCGATTTCATTTTTCAGAGAGGATTGTCCGTGTCGAAATCACTGCCCACGTTTCAGGATGTCCTGCGCGCACGCCGTGTGATTGCACCGCACCTGTCGCCGACGCCGCTGCACCATTACCCGCAATTGGACGCGCTGCTGGACGCCACCGTCTATGTCAAACACGAAAACTACCAACCGATCGGCGCGTTCAAGGTGCGCGGTGGTATCAACTTGATGGTGCACCTGGCGTCTGAGGAGCGTGCACGCGGCGTCGTCACCGCCTCAACCGGCAATCACGGGCAGTCTGTCGCCTACGCTGCCCGCCTGTTCGGCGTGCGCGCCGTGATCGTTGTGCCGGAGGGCGCCAACCCGGTCAAGGTGAACGCCATGCGTGCGTATGGCGCCGAGGTTGTGTTTTATGGCGCCGACTTCGAGGCAAGCAAACGCCACTGCCTGACGTTGGAGCAGGAGCAAGGGCTGCGCTTCGTTTCGTCGGGCGACGAACCGCTGCTGATCGCCGGCGTCGCTACGCACACGCTGGAGATCCTGGAGTCGCAGCCCGACATCGATGTGATCTTCGCGCCGGTCGGCGGCGGCAGTGGCTGTGCAGGGGCGTGTCTGGTGGCGAAGGCAGTCAACCCGCGCATCCAGGTGATCGGCGTAGGCGCGAGCGGCGCACCGGCCGGCTTCCTGAGCTGGCAGGCGCGTGACGTCCGCACAGCGCCGATTGCGACGCGCGCCGCTGGTCTCGCCACGGGCGCCCCGTTCATGATGCCACAGCAGATCATGTGGGAGCATCTCGATGATTTCATACTGGTCGAGGATAGCGAAATGATCGCAGCGGTGCGCCTCTACCTGGAGAAAGCCAAGACATTGGCGGAATTGGCGGGCGCCGCACCGTTGGCGGCGGCCATTAAGGCAAAAGCACGGTGCGCGGGCAAGCGCGTTGCTCTAATCTTGAGCGGCGGCAACGCCTCGCCAGAGGAATTGGCGTTGAGCCTCGCCTGAACGATGAACGAGACGCCTGCACCACAGCAGATTCCACTGCCGGGCTTCATCCGCCATAGCAATCACCAATATCGCTGGTCGCAATGGATCACGGTTGGCGTGCTGCTGCTGCAAGCGATGTTCTTTGCGGGCACGGCAGCGTTTCTCCTGGGGACGATCAAGTGGGAGATGGTGAGCATCCTCGACGCACCGCCTCCAGAAGTGCTTGTGCAGTTCCAGCAGGCGGTGGCGCTTTTGCCCTTTCTTTTGCTTGTTCTGGTATGCATCATCGTTTGCCTGGTGCGCCCGCGCGTCGGCTGGCATCTGGGTCTACTGACAGAATCGCTCATTCTGCTCGTGGCGCTGCAGCTCTACTTTTACGACCGCAATCATGTGCTCTCCGAACGGCCACTGTTGTTTATTTATATGCTGGGCGCCATCCTGATCATCATCTTCATGAACTCGCCAGAAGGTCGCCTGTTGCTTGGGCCGAAACCTGACGATCCTCACGACACGGATGTACAGCCCCATGGATGAACGCCAACAAGTTGATTTGCTCCGGCGCTACGAGCCGATCATTCGGTTTACACATGGGGAAGAGTTCTTCCCCATGGATGCCGAGGCATATATCCGTGCATGCAGTCTATGGATCAAACGGCCTGGTGAGCCGCCGCAGGAAGTGGCATCCGCCAGCCAGGTGACGCCGGAGACGCTGGCGGCGCCCATCGAGGAGAGTTTGGGCGCCGTGCGCTATCTCAAGTTCACCGAGCCATTGAGCGCCGCCGAAATGGCCGTCCAGGCGCTGCGACAGCGCCGCAAAGGTGAACCTGACGCCGCCGACTTCCAGATTGTCAA
>DGFH01000150.1:24321-34196 GCA_002391565.1 Anaerolineales bacterium UBA3905 | reverse complement strand
TCCGGTAATCGACGTTGCTGCCTTCAGCGCACACAGCGTCCTCTCCCGTAGGTCATCGCCTCCGGCGTGACGGCGGGGCTGACCGGAAACGTCCGGCTGGAAGCCGAACCCACGGTTACCGAATCTATTGGTTAAACCCCATGAGCCGACTTTGGCTTTCAGCCTCGATTTGAATCGAAGGCTGTATTCCCCGAACGTGAGGCATTTTCTTTCACGAGCAGCGCATGGATCACGTCGAATTTGAAGAGAAACAACCCCTGGAAAGCGATACCGGCGCCGTGCCCGCGCTGCGCTGCATCCTCCCGTCGCATCAGCGCCAGCCCGCCCGCCATGTAGAGCACATCCAGCCCGGCGTTGAGCCAGAGGATGCGGCGCAGGTTGCGCAGGTCGCTGGCCGCCTCCGCCGGTAGGTAGCCGCGCTGCACTTTCTTCTCCAGCCCGCGACGACCGAAGAGCGCCAGCGCGGCGTCGATAGCGCCCCAGCCGATCGCCTGCTGTCCGAAGGCGCGCCAGAAGGGCGAACGCGTCGCCTGCAGCAGCGCGCCGCCCGCCATACTGAGCACGCTCCACAGCAGCAAGCGATTGCTGACGGAGCGCTGAAATTGCTCGGAATGGGTCATAAAATCTCCTCCAACTTACCGCCAAGCTCCAACCCGACGTGACGACCACGCCCGGCAAACACTGCGACCGGACGCCCATCGATATCGACCGTCAGGGTAACATCGACTGCGGCGGTCAGGCTTTCGAGCACGCGCTGCAGCATGGCGGTGCGCATCGGCGCGTGCAGCAGATCGACGCCCTCTTCATCGCGGTGGGCGACCAGACTGAGCCGTGCCTGACGCCGCACGCCGGCATGAGCGACCGGTCCGCGCATCTCCCACACGACCTGATGCTCGGTCACCTCCAGCCGTTCGATCACAGCGCCGGTGTAGGAGGCGAAACGGTAGAGCGTCCCGTCGCACCACAAGCCTACGATGAAACCGCGAAAGTCCGTCCCCAGCCATGGGATGCGCGCCACCGACGCCGTGAGAGAGACGCCGGTGCGGTCAAAGTGGTTGGTCTGCATCCAAACCCAGGCGCGCGGGAAGGCTTCGCCCCAATCCTTCTCGATGTAGCCGCGCCCGCCATGAAAATCGACTGCGGCGTCGTCGATGACAAGCTGTCCGCGCAGCGCGTGATCCAGGCTCAGGACGCCGTGATAGCACTCCATGAAAGGCACAAAGCTGTACCAATCCATGATCCCCGGCGAGCGCCAGGTGACGGGCCAGGGGGTGACGCCGTCGAACGCCAGCCGCCCGACCAGCCGTTGTTCGGGGCGGTCGATGTTCAGCTCGATGGCGTGCGTCGTGAAGCGGTTTGGGCCTACGCGGATGTCAAAGGCGGCGGGCGCAGCACTGAACGCGTCCAGCGGGTAGCGATGATAGCGTGTGACGCCGCTGGCGCCGTCGAGCGTCTGCACAAAGCTGTGCGAATCGATACCGTTCTTGCCGAGAAAGATGCCGGGGATGATGGCATAGCGGCGCTGCTCGGTCGCGTCGACGATCTTGAAGTACCAGCCCTCGAAGTAGCCCGCGCGGTGGCCAAAGCCGTGATAGGCGGCCGGCTGCCAGATGGTTTTCAGGCGCGTCACCACAATGTGGATGGGTGTTATGTTCATCGTCCACACGCGCGCGGCGTCGGCTCGGGCGGGGCGGGGACAGGCGTCCAGAAGGCGCGCAGCTTGAACGGGAAGCCGATGTCGCCGCCGGGAATCTCGCGGTCGCCGACGACGAGCGTGTAGCGCCCGACCTGCCCGGCGTCACTCCACACCGCGACCCAGTATTCGCCATCCGCAGGCAGCACGAAACGCTCTTCCTGGCGCTCCCAGTAAGCTGTGCGGCTGAACGGCTCGAAGAAACTGGTTGGTTCGCCCGGCGCAGCGCGCAGGATGCGGGCGCCTGCGTCGGGCGGCGCTTCGACGCGGGCGGGCAGACGTGTTGTCGGCAATCCAGACCCGATCAGCGCAAAGGTGGGCGTGAAGTTCTCCTGCCCTTCGATCTGCGGAATGGTCAGCCCAATCAGGATCGACTGTCCGGCCTGCCCGGTGAAGCGCACGTAATCGACATCGTTGCGGCGATCCAGCGTGGCGTAGAGCGCAGTCGAAACGGTCGGGTCTTTGACGCGATAGGCGTTGGCGGGCGTCCAATCCTCGTCCTCGAAGTAAGGTTGATGCGCCTCTGCCGGGCGCAAGTTAACCAGCAAGAAAACACCGGCCAACAGCATGGCGCTTAGAAGCTGCATGCCCTTCATGATCTCTCCTCTACAGAATTACCCGGCCTTCACTGGGCAGCGGCAAGCCATGCCTCCGCGCTGGTGCGTTGCGAAAAGACCCGCACGGTCAATCCGCGATTGACGGCGACTGTTTCCCAGAATTCGGCGTCAGGCAGATATCGAGGGTTGCATACGATCGCCACGCGCGCCACATGTGGTGCGTGACGCGAGAGCGTTTCGGCCACAGTGAAGGTGTCAAATGTACCCAGCCGATAAGTCAGTGCTAACTCATCGCAAAGGACGTGGCGACAACCGGCTGCCTGCGCTGCCTGGATAATTGCCAGCCCATATTGCACCACTTCTTCCACATTGTCATCGCTGCCCTGCGTTTTGACGTACAGCGTATCGCCATCGACCTGGACTGTATAAGAAATCGCCATATGTCCTCGCTGTCTGCATTTTGTGTCACTGCACCAAAGCGCGTAATGCCATCTCGTCAATGATCGGTACGCCAAGTTGACGCGCCTTGTCGAGTTTGCTGCCGGCGGCTTCACCGGCCACGACGTAACTGGTCTTGCTGCTCACGCTGCTCGTCACCTTGCCGCCATGCGCTTTGATGAAGGCGTGCGCCTCATCGCGGCTTAGGGTAGGCAACGTGCCGGTGACGACGAAGGTCAACCCGGCTAATGGTTGCGCGCCTGCCTCCCCAGTCGGCGCCTCCTCGGCCACGCGCACCCCCAGGCGTGCGAACTTTTCGATCAACGCCTGATTGGCCGGCACGGAAAAGTATTCATGGATGCTGGCGGCAATCTTGGGGCCGATCCCTTCGATGGCGTTTAGTTGTTCCGGGGTGGCATGCATCAGGTCGAGCAGGCTATGATAATGCTGCGTGATCGTCTCCGCCACCACTGCACCGACGAAGCGAATGCCCAGCGCCGTCAACAGCCGATGGATGGGGCGCATCTTGCTGGCTTCGATGCCGGCCTGCAGATTCTCCACGCGCTTGTCGCCGTAGCCCTCCAACTGGCGAATTTGCTCCCACGGCAGCTGATAAATGTCGGCCAGATCGTGAATAAAGCCCCGCTCCACAAAGAGCTCAGCTTGCCTGATGCCAAAGCCGGCGATGTCCATTGCCTCGCGGCCGACGAAGTACTCCACGGCGCGCACGAGCTGCGCCGGGCAGGCGTTATTGACGCAGTAGGTGGCCGCCTCGCCTTCTGGACGCACCAGCGGCGCGCCACAGACAGGGCAAACAGCAGGCATCGTCCAGACGCGTTCGCTGCCATCGCGCAGATCGGGCAACGGATGCAGCACCTTGGGAATCACCTCGCCGGCGCGCTTGATGACAACCTTGTCGCCGATGCGGATGTCCAGATCGCGGATATAGTCCTCATTGTGCAGGGTAGCGCTTTTGACGATAACGCCGCTCACCTGGACTGGCTCCAATACGGCGTTGGGCGTCACGGCGCCGGTGCGTCCTACGTTGATGACAATATCGAGCAGGGTGGTGATCGCCTCCTCGCCTGCATATTTGTAAGCCAGCGCCCAACGCGGGTCCTTGCCAGTGAAGCCCAATTCCTCCTGCATCAACAATGAATCAACCTTAATCACTATCCCATCCACCTCGTAGGGCAGAAGATGTCGACGTTCGCCAAAGGCTTCGACATAGGCGGCGAGCTGGTCGAATTCAGCGTCGGTGAAGCGGCGCATATCCTGACAAACGGGCAACCCCAGGCGGCGCAGATAAGTCAACGCCTCCCAATGGCTGGCTGGCTGGGGCGCACCTTCCACGATCAGCGCCTGGTAGACCCACAGTTTGAGGGGACGCGTGGCAGTGATGCTGGAATCAAGCTGGCGCAGGCTGCCAGCGGCAAAGTTGCGCGGGTTGGCGTAGGCGCGTTCCCCTGCCGCCATCTGTTTCTGATTGAAGCGCTCGAAGTCGGCTTTGTCGACATACGCCTCGCCGCGCACCACCAGACGCGTCGGCGCCGTCAGGTCGGCTTGCGGGTCCGCAGGAATTTGCAGCGGCAAGACGCGCACCGTGCGCAGATTGGCAGTGATCGTCTCGCCATATTCGCCATCGCCGCGCGTGGCGCCCAACGAAAAACGGCCATCTGTATAATGAAGCACAACCGTCAACCCATCGAATTTGGGCTCGACGACATAGGCCAGTTGGCTGCGTTCCTCCTCACGCAGCAGACGCTGCACGCGTTCGCGCCAGGCGTACAGTTCGCCAGGGCTGAAAGCATTCGCCAGGCTGAGCATCGGCATGGGATGACGCGTCTTCTCGAAGCGGTCGGCGATCACGCCGCCTACGCGCTGAGTCGGGCTGTCTGGCGTGCGCAATTCAGGATGTTCCGCCTCAAGAGTGCGTAATTCATCGAAGAGCGCGTCGAACTCCTGGTCGCTGATCTCCGGGTCGTCGAGCATGTAATAACGATATTGGTGATAGCGAATGCGTGCGGCCAGGTGAGCGGCGCGTGCAGCCAGCTCGTCAGCACTGCCGGCGGCGGTTGCGTTGGGCTCTGTGTGCATGAACACCCCCTCGTAAATAAATGATTGGAGCCAGACATGCATCATGCTATAGTGGGAAAAACACTTTGGCAAGTCCATTACGACAAGGAGCATCTCATGCTGAACAGTCCGAGCATTGCACAGTGGCGGCAACTCTATGCCCTGGCTGACCGCATCAAAGAGATGGCGCCCTGGGAGAATCTCTATGAGGACGAGCTGTTTGGCGTGCGCGACCCGCGCTCTGGGGAAGATTACTTTATCAGCGTAATGGGGCAGGGAGGCGATCATTACGCGGTCGGCGTCTATGCGGGCGCGTTGGCGCTCTATCAATTTTGGGCGGTGCACGAGGCCGACAGCGATGAAATGGCGATGCAAATGCTGTTGTCGATTCGCCAGCTTCAGCTTTCCTTTGAGGATCGCGAGAATCTGGATGCCTATGACCGCACCGTCATCAAGCAACTGGGGCGCAAGTATCGCGGACGAGCAGCCTGGCCCGTGTTTCGCTCCTTTAAGCCCGGCTACTTGCCCTGGCGGCTCGACGCCGCCGAGGCCGATGTGCTGATCCGCATACTGGAGCAGGCGGCCGAGGTGCTGGCGCGCATCAGCGTCGGGGAAAGCCTGCCGGAGCCAGAGGACGATGAGAGCTATCTAATGCGCATTCCCGAAACACAAGCAGGCAGCGTCATCTGGCGTGAACAAATGATGCGCATCCCGCCGCCGTCCTTGCCTGAGTTGAAAGTCCAACTGGATATAGCAAAAATAGAGGCTGCACGCAAGTTGCCAAAACAGCGCACGCTCGAACTGGACATTGCGACGCTACCCGAGCCGGTGGCGGACGAAGAGGGACGCCCCTTTCTGGCGGAAATGCTGTTAGTCGTTGACAATAAATCGGGGATGGTGCTCGCTAGCGAGTTGCTCCCCAACGGCGAGACGCCAGCGCACACGCTCGTCAACGCCCTGTACGTGTTACTCGATACATTGATCCGTTGGGGCTGGACGCCAGCCACCCTGTACGTTCGCCACGAAATGGCAAAAGAATTGTTGGCGCCGTTGGCGGCGATGTTGGGGATCAAGCTCAAGATCAAATCTCAGCTCCCGATGCTGGATGAGGCGCTCGGATTTATGCTGGCCAGCTTTGGCGGTGAATGGATGGAAGATTTTGAAGACGATGAAGATGACAACGCCCCACCGCCTGTGCGCCATCGCGGGCTGCGTTAACCAGATATAACGCAAAGGCATTTCCCGAGGCGCTCTGACAGCGCCAGTGCGAAGTTCAGGCGCGCTCTGGCATCGCACGCCGACTGCGCCACCAGATGCCGGGGAGCATGCGCAGCTTGCGCCCGGTTGGCACGAAGGCGCGGCGCCCAAAGTTGTCGTAGCCGTTGCGCTCGATCTCATCCAGAATCCCGCGATAAAGTTCCGCCGCCGCACCGATCGCAAAGCGCCCATCTGGATCCAACAACCCAATCCCCGGCATTGCTTCGCCATAGAGACGACGATTGCGATCGATTTGAAATTGCATGAACGCGCGCCAGCGCGGCGTGACGACGCCGGCCGCCAGATCAGCTTCGCTCACACCGAAACGCGCCATCTCCTCTCGGGGCAGGTAGACCCGTCCTGCCCGCCAATCCTCGCCCACGTCGCGTAGAATGTTTGTCATCTGGAGCGCCACGCCTAGCTTGATGGCATAGGGGATGGCCGCCTGCCCTGCAAAGCCGATGATGTGCATGCTCATCAAGCCGACGGTGGAGGCGACGCCGTAGCAGTAAGCTGCAAGCTCCTCGAAGGTTTCATAATAGACGGGTTGAAAATCGCGCGCCACGCCATCGATCAGCTGTTCAACATAGCGGAGCGGCACGTTGAAGCGCAGGCGTGCGTCTGCCCAGGCAATTGCCACCAGGTCGTCTTGTGGGGGGTGCAGTGCGGTGGCGTGACGGCGCCAGATCGTCAACTGTTCTTGAGCATTCCCCTGTACACGATCCACGATATCATCGCTCACGCGGCAGAAGGCGTACAGGGCGCGCGCCGCCCGGCGCTTCTCCGCAGGCAGTAGACGCGAGGCAAGGTGAAAAGAGCGACTGTTAACGGCTGTAATGGCTTCGCACTGCTGATAAGCCTGCTCGAGCAAGAGTGAATCGAAGGCGGCTACGGTTGCTGGCGGCTCGCTCTGAGCCGCTTCATAGGCAAGCTCCAACAAAGTCCGTTCCCAGGCGTGTTGCAATTGCATCTCGGTGGTCTCCCTTCTGCGACGCAAATGGTTCAATCTGTGCTGAGCTGCGCATGATGATGAAGGTAACATAGCCAGAATCGATTGTCAAGGAATCCCAACCACATTTGTCCAGGAAAAATCCAGAAAAAATCTAGAAAAAGGTTATGCAAATGGTTGACAAAAAAAACCACCTGTGCTATTGTGTCGAATAAGTAAATGACATGAACGTTGTTCACGGTTAGTCTAGCAGGCCAATGCAATGACAAATAACGATAAAACGCCAATCTATAATCTGAAAGCCGTCGTCCAGGAGACAGGGCTAAAAGCTGATACCTTGCGCGCCTGGGAACGTCGCTACGGTGTACCGACGCCACAGCGTACAGAGAGCGGCCATCGCCTTTATAGCCAGTACGACATCGATATTCTAAAATGGTTGATCGAGCGACAAGAGGATGGCATGAGTATCAGCCGCGCCATCGAGTTGCTTCACCGCCTGGAGGAGGAGGGCAAAAATCCGCTCGACGCGGCCAGCGCTCCGGGTGCGCCACGTAATGATGGACGCTCCTACGAGATGCGCACACTGTCGAGCCTGCCCGAAGCGCCGCGGCTGGGCGAAACCGGCACCGTGGCGCAGATGCGCGACGCCTGGGTGAAAGCCTGCCTCAACTTTGAGGAGTCGCAGGCTGAGCAGCTGCTGGCGCAAGCTTTTGCCCTCTTTCCGGCGGAAGTCGTCTGTATGGATTTGATCCAGCGAGGCTTGCACGAGATCGGTGCGGGCTGGTACACAGGACGCGTTACCGTGCAGCAGGAACACTTTGCGTCGGCGTTGGCAATTCGTCGCATGGAGGCGCTGCTGGCTTCGACGCCAGCGCCAACACGCGCCGGTCGCATCCTGGTAAGCTGCCCGCCTGAAGAGGAACACACCTTTGTGCCATTGCTCATCTCGCTCCTGTTGCGCCGTCGTGGGTGGGATGTAGTCTACCTGGGGGCCAACGTGCCCCTGCTTAACCTGGAGGCGACGTTAACCAGCGTGCGCCCCAATCTGGTCGTGTTGACGGCGCAGCAACTTCACACCGCCGCCGGGCTAATGGAGATGGCCGAGGTGCTGTTCCAGGCGCGCATCCCAACGGCGTTTGGCGGCCTCATCTTCACCGAGGCGCCGGGTCTGCACGAAGCGATTCCCGGCTACTACCTGGGCGACAAACTGGAGCATGTGGTCGGTGAGATTGAACACATCATGACCAACCTGCGCCCTGTGCCAGCACAACGCCAGGTCAGCTATGACTATAAGGAGGCGCTCGATCACTTCCGGTCGCGCCAGGCGATGATCGAGGCGGAGATCTGGCGACTCATGCCAGAAGCCATACCGCAGCGCTTGCTGGCGCTGGCAAACTTGAACTTCGGCCGCGCCATCATTGCGGCGTTGACGCTGGGGCGCATGGACTATCTGAACCCCGATCTTGACTGGGTCGAGGGGTTGCTGGTCAATCACCATCAAATGCCAGCGGATGCGCTCGATGACTATCTGAGCGCCTATTACGAGGCTGCGCTCCGCCATCTGGATCGGCGCGGGTATGTCGTCATCGAGTGGTTCGCGCGTCTGCTGGGCAGATCACTGCCGACCGAATATCAGCCGCGCGCTGAAAACACGCTCAGCGCCCGGCGTCAGGCATAGTTCGTTAAGCACAAGCAGGAAAGGGGTGGCAAACATGCGCATCATCATTACAGGCGGAACAGGTCTGATTGGACGCCCCCTGAGCCAGGCGCTGGCAACCGAGGGGCATGAGGTGATCGTGCTCTCGCGCCAGCCAGACAAGACAAAGAATCTTCCGGCTGGCGTCAGGTTGCAGAAATGGGACGGCAAGAGCGCCGAGGGTTGGGGCGAGCTGGCCGACGGCGCTGGCGCCATCGTCAATCTGGCGGGCGCCGGCATCGCCGATGAACGCTGGTCGGCGGCGCGTAAACAACTGATCCGCCAGAGCCGCATCGATGCCGGGAAAGCCGTCATGGAAGTCATCTCGGCCGCCAGGGTCAAGCCCGGTGTGCTCATTCAGGCTTCCGCCGTCGGCTACTATGGCGTACAGAATGGCGACGCCCAGCTCACGGAAAGCGCCTCACCCGGAGGGGACTTTTTGTCCAAAGTTTGTTTCGATTGGGAGGCGTCAACCGCCGCCGCCAGCAAACTGGGTGTACGCCGCGCAGTCATCCGCACGGGCGTCGTGTTGAGCAACGAAGGCGGCGCCTTCCCCAAACAGGTGCTGCCCTTCAAATTCTTTGCCGGCGGGCCGGTGGGCAGCGGCCGACAGTGGTATCCCTGGATTCATATCGACGATCAGGTGCGCGCCATCCAGTTTCTCATTGCCAACGACAAGGCGAGTGGCCCCTTCAACCTGACGGCGCCCAACCCGGTGACAAATCAGGAGTTTGGCAAGCTCATCGGTGAGGCGCTGGGCAGACCGGCTTTCCTGCCGGCGCCGGGCTTTGCCATGAAGACCGTCTTTGGCGAGATGTCGATCATCCTGCTGGAGGGTCAGCGCGCCATTCCCCAGAAGTTGCTTGACCTGGGCTTCAAATTCAAGTATGAAACGGCGCAAGCTGCGCTGCGTGCACTGCTCGGCGCACCGAATGACCACATGGCGCCCGCCGGCAAGCAAGAGACAGCATCGCTTCCGGCCAGCAAGGAGTAGACAGACATGCGCTATCAGCATCGTTTCAGCGTGGACGCCCCGCTTGCGGCAGTAGCGGCATTTCATAGCCAGTCGGCCAGCATGGGCGCCATTACGCCGCCGCCCATCCTCGTGCGCGTCCACGCCGCCCCGGCAACCTTGCAGGAAGGCGACCGGATGGATTTCACGATGTGGCTTGGCCCACTGCCGGTGCGGTGGGTGGCGCAGATCGAGCA
>DGFH01000150.1:14350-24099 GCA_002391565.1 Anaerolineales bacterium UBA3905 | reverse complement strand
TGGGAACATCTACACACCTTCCAGCCCGTCGATGACCACACCACGCTGGTGATCGACCAGGTCACAGCCACCTTTCACCACCAGTGGTTCTGGAAGGCGGTAGGCATGAGCATGTGGGCCGGATTGCCGATTCTCTTCGCCTATCGTGCGTATAAGACGCGCGCCTTGCTCAGGCGCACCGTCACACCCATGCCAGTTGCACCCTGACGCGCACCCGGCGCAGAAAGGCGGCTTCATGTCTCTACACTCACCTGTCGTTGTCATTGGCGCAGGCATCGGCGGGTTGACCACCGCTGCACTCCTGGCGCAGGCTGGCCTGGATGTGACAGTGCTTGAAGCGCATGTCTATCCCGGCGGCTGCGCTGGCGTTTTCTTTCACAAAGGCTATCGCTTCGAAGCCGGCGCCACGTTGGCGGGTGGCTTTTATCCCGGTGGGCCAATGGATATCGTGGCGCGCGCCGTCGGCATCGAAGCGTGGCCGGCGCATCCCAGCGACCCGGCGATGACCGTCCATTTGCCGGACGGACAGGCGGTGACGCGATTTGGCGACGAGCGCCGCTGGGATGAGCAGGCACGCGCCTTTGGCGCAGCAGCCAATGCCTTCTTTCGCTGGCAAGAGCAGACCGCCGATGCCTTATGGGATTTGGCGTTACGGGCGCCGACGTGGCCGCCGCAAACGCCCGGCGAACTCGGCGCGCTCCTGGGTGATGGTCTGCGCTGGCTCGCTGGCGACCCGGCCGCGCGTCTCCACCCGCGTCTGCTGGCCGACGCGTTACGACCGGTGGCGGCGCATCTGCACAACGCTCCCAGCGCGTTGCGCCTCTTTATCGACGCGCAACTCCTGATCGCCGCGCAGACGACCAGCGCCAATGCCAACGCGCTCTATGGCGCCGCCGCTCTCGATTTGCCCCGGCGCGGGGTCGTGCACCTGACAGGCGGCATTGGCGCCATTGCTGAGACGCTGGCGGAGGCTGTGCGGCGTCATGGTGGCAAGGTGTGCTACCGCCAGGAAGTCAGTCGCATTGTCTATGCGCAAGGGCGGCCCGTTGCGGTCGAAACCAGGCGCGGCGAGCACTTCCCGGCGCGCACTGTGATCGCCAACCTGCCACCCTGGAATATTGCTAAACTCACCGGAGATCAAACGCCTGCGTCGCTGCGCCGCTTGCCTGCCACCCCACAGCCGGGCTGGGGCGCCTTCATGGTGTACGTCGGGCTGGATGCGCGCGCCGCACCCGACGACCTCCCGCTCCATCATCAAGTCATCGTGCGGGAGCCATTAGGCGAAGGCAACAGTGTCTTTCTCTCACTCAGCCCAACCTGGGACAAAGGACGCGCGCCGGCAGGCCGCCGCGCCCTCACCATCAGCACGCACACGGCGCTCGAACCCTGGTGGCGGCTGTTTCACTATGATCCGCGCCACTACGAACGTCGCAAAGCTCATTATGTCGAACGCATGGTGCGCGCTGCCGAGCGCGTCTTGCCCGGGCTCCGCACAGCAGCCAACTTGATCATGCCTGGCACGCCGGTGACCTTTCAACGCTTCACGCGGCGAGCCATGGGCTGGGTCGGCGGCTTCCCACAGACGAGCATCTTCCAGGCGTGGGGGCCACGTCTGGGCAATGGGCTGTGGATGGTGGGCGACAGCATCTTCCCCGGCCAATCTACGGCGGCAGTGGCGTTAGGCGGAATGCGGGTGGCGCGTGCTATCCTTGCAGATGCGGGCGTCACGCACCATTCATCACTCGTCAAACGTCAGGTCTCACTCTTCTCTGACGATAGACGGCAGTTGGCGCCTGACGGGTGACCAGATAAAAAGGGAAAAATCATGTTGTTACGTGACAAAATCGGCATTGTTGGCAGTGGCTTTGTGGGTTCGGCGGCAGCCTACGCCATGGTGATGCGCGGGGTTGGGCGCGAGATCGTACTGGTCGATCTCAACCGCAAACGCGCCGAAGCAGAAGCGAACGACATCTACCATGCTGTGCCCTTTGCCAATCCAATGAACATCCACGCCGGCGACTACGCAGATCTGGCAGGCTGTCGAGCTGTGGTGATCACAGCGGGCGTTAACCAGAAACCGGGCGAAACGCGGCTGGAACTGCTCGAACGCAACGCCGCCGTTTTCCGGCAGATCGTGCCAGCGATTCTGGAGCACGCCTCGGCGGCCAAGTTGATCGTCGCCACCAATCCCGTCGACATCACCACACACCTGACTGCACACATTGCGCAGACGCTGGGCGCACCGGCGGGCAGCGTCTTTGGCTCCGGCACCACGCTCGACACCGCGCGTTTCCGCACATTGCTTGGTCAAAAGATCGGCGTCGATGCCCAACACATACATGCCTACGTGTTGGGCGAGCATGGCGATTCGGAGGTGCTGGCCTGGTCGCAGGTGACGATCGGCGGTTCGCGCCTGGATGATTTTTGCGAACGCCAGCATATCAGCCTGACCGAAGCCGATCGCGCCGCCATCGACGAACGGGTGCGCCGCGCCGCCTATCACATCATTGAAGGCAAAGGCGCCACCTACTATGGCATCGGCAGTGCGCTGGCGCGCATCACAGAGAGCGTCATCGAGGATCAGCGCTCGATCCTCACCGTCTGCGCGCCCACGGAAGAGGTGGCGGGCGTGCGTGATGTCACGGTGGCGCTGCCTCGGCTGGTGGGCGGCGATGGGATTCTCGCCACCTTTCCGCAGTTGCTGAGCGATGAGGAAACGGCTGCGCTCCACCGCAGCGCCACGATCGTGCGCAACGCCATTTCCAGTTTGGGGCTATAAAGCGAGATCAACCTATTCGCACAACCAGTCAAGCCAACGCCAGGGGATGAAAAGAGGAGGGATGCGCACAGCGATCTGGTGGATCCGGCGTGATCTGCGGCTGACCGATAACCAGGCGCTTGGCGCGGCGCTGGCGCGCGCCGAGCGCGTCATTCCTGTTTTTGTGCTCGATCCGGGATTGCTGCACTCGCATTATGTCGGTGAAAAGCGGGTGGCGTTCATGTTAGGAGGGCTGCACAGCCTCGCCGCTGAGATCGCGGCGCGAGGTGGACGCCTGATCGTGCGCATCGGTTTCCCTGCGCAGGCGCTGGCGGACGTGTGTGCAGAAACCAGAGCCGAAGCCGTCTATGCAGAACGCGACGTCTCTCCGTATGCAACAACCCGCGACGCCGCCGTCGCTGCTGCCCTGTCGGCGCCACTCGTGCTGACTGAAGGCGTCACGATTCGCCCCCTGGGACAGGTGCGCAAGGAGGACGGTGCGCCCTACACCGTTTACACGCCCTATAGTCGGCGCTGGCGGTCATTACCGCCCATCGTGCGCAGCGACATTGTCCCGGCGCCACGCGAATTGTGCGATGAGCCGCGTCTCCCCAGCGCGCCACTGCCCACGCACCCCACATTGCCGAAAGTAACGCCCTTCCCGCCTGGTGAGCCGGAAGCCAAAGCGCGCCTGAGTGCGTTCATCAAGGGCGAAAAGGCGCCGATCTACACCTACAGCGAGCAGCGCAATCGTCCGGACATGGAAGGCACCTCCGGACTGTCGCCCTATCTGCGCTTTGGCATGATTTCGCCACGGCTGGCAGCCCTGGCGGCGTACAGCGCGCTCGAGCACGCACCCAATGCCGCCGCCCGCGCCAGCGCCGAAAGCTGGCTAAACGAACTGATCTGGCGCGACTTCTATTATGCGATCCTGCACCATTTTCCCCACGTGCGACAGGGCGCCTTCCGTCGTGAATTCGATGCAATTGCCTGGGAAAATGATGAAGCGCTCTACGCCGCCTGGTGCGCTGGCCAGACGGGCTATCCCTTCATCGACGCCGCCATGCGCCAACTGATCGCCCTCGGTTGGATGCATAACCGGGCGCGTATGGCGGTTGCCTCGTTCCTGGTCAAGGATTTGCTGATCGATTGGCGTTGGGGCGAACGCTGGTTTATGCAGATGCTGATCGACGGCGACCCGGCGGCCAATAACGGCGGCTGGCAATGGTCGGCCGGCACCGGCACCGACGCCGCACCCTATTTTCGCATTTTCAATCCAGTGGCGCAGGGGCAGAAGTTCGACCCCAATGGCGCCTACGTGCGGCGTTGGGTGCCCGAACTACGCACTGTACCCGACAAATTCATCCACGAACCCTGGCGCATGGAACGCAGCGACCAGATACGCGCCGGCTGCATGATTGGCCGGGATTACCCCGCGCCGATTGTGGATCATGCCCAGGCGCGGGCGCGCGTGCTGGCGGCGTACCAGGCCGTAAAATCATAGCCACAGCCTCAAGATCTCGGTCAGCTGGCTGTACTCGTGATACACTCCCGATGTATGCAGTTCATTGATTATTCTTCCCAATCATTTCAATCAGACGCCAGCATGTGGAGACGCAAACTGGGGATTCTTGTGATCGCATTCATGCTTCTGTTCGCCAGTTGCTCGCCTGGAGCGATTTCCACTGCGAATCCACTGCAGCTGCGCAACGCCATCTTGCTCTGGCACAACCTGCCTGAGCCGGAAGCGACAGCCTTTGCCAATGTCATCGACCGCTATCGCCGCGCCACTCCTGGCATTGATATCATTGTCCAGCCTCAAGGGCCAACGATGGAAGATGAATTCGTGCGCGCCACGCGCTCCGGTTTGGGGCCAGATCTCTTGCTTACGAACAGCGCCAACGTAGCGCTGCTGGCAAATGCCAATGCCTTGCGACCGATCGACGAACAGGTGAATGCAGAGCAGCGCCAACGCTACCTCACTGTCGCCATGCAAACACTGCGCTACGACGACACCCTCTATGGGCTGCCGGTCGCCATCGACACCCTCGTCCTCTACTATCATCGCGCCCTGGTTGAACGCCCACCGACAACCGTCGATCAGTTGCTCCAGGCAGCCAGCGGTGGCCAGCGCGTCCTCATGAACAGCCAGTTCACGGATGCTATCTGGAGTGCGCGCGCCTTTGGCGTCGATCTCTTCGACAGCGCTGGTGAGCCACAGGATGCCACCGCCGGCATCGCCAACTGGCTGACCTGGATGGAACAGGTGCGCGACACGCCCGGCTTCATCACCGACGACAACACCGAGGCGCTGCGCAACCGCTTCCTGGAGGGCGACATCCCCTACTACATCGGCCACGCCCGCGAATTGAATCTGCTCAGCAGCGTGCTCGGCGCCGACCTCGGCGTGGCGCAACTGCCCGCCGGGCCGGCGGGCAGCGCCGGCCCGCTGCTGACGACGACGGCGCTGCTCTTCAACGCCATGTCGTCGCCTAACCAGCTTGCACTGGCGCTCGACCTGGCGCGCTTCATCACCAGCAGCGACCAGCAGGCGGCCATGATGCGTGAGGCCAACATCGTGCCTGCCAATATACGCACGCGTATTTCCGAAGGATTGTACCCAGAGGTGGCGACTGTTGAGGCGCAGGCGCGCACAGCAATTCCCTGGTACAACGACGCCGATATCCAGGCTGTCTATACGGTGCTGGCCAATGCCTACAATCAGACGATGGCCGGGTTAGTAAGCGCCACTGAGGCGGCCGCCAATGTACAGGCAACGCTGGTGGCTGAGCACGGCTTCCCTGGCGCGCCGCTGGTGGCGCTCTGCCTTGCCAGTGGCGAGTTGACGATCCTCACTGGCGAGGAAGGCAACTACACCACGATCCTGGGCACCCTGGTCGATGCATTCAGCGAAGTCTGCCCCAACATCCGGGTGTCGGTGACGCGCGTTGCCCTGGATGCCATCGACGACCGCGCTGCTCTCCCCAGACAGACAGCCGATCTTTTCTTATTTCCTCATGGTGAGATGCGCCGGCTGGTGGATGCCGGCGGCGTGCGCCCACTCACCGATGTGATCGACCCGGCGCTGGTGCAACAGATGCGCCCCGTCGCTATCGAGGCGGTGCGCATCGATGACGAGCTCTACGCCGTGCCGCTCTTCATCGACCTGCAGACGCTGTTTTATAACCGGGCGCGCGTGCCCGACCCTGCTGGCACGCTGGCCGATCTACGTGCACAGGCGCAAACTGGCGTCTCCATCGTGCTTGACGGCGACTTCGAGTGGGCATTTTGGGGGCTCGGCGCCTTTGGTGGGCGGCTGTATGGCGAAAACAGCCAGTTTGCCCTCGATCCGCAAGCCATGATCGACTGGCTCACCTGGTTGCAGGAATCGCAGAAGAGTTTTGGCATCCGCATTTCTACTGCACGCGACGCAATGCAGGCGGATTTCACTGCTGGAGCCACAGCCTATTTTGTCACCGCCTCCGAGCAGGAAAATGAACTCCTGCTCAATCTTCCCAAAGCCGACCTCAGCGCAGCGTTGATGCCCGAAGGACCTGCTGGCCCAGGCCGCCCCTTTGTCTGGATCGACGGGCTGATGGTCAATGCTGACATCGACGAGGCACAACTTGATCTGGCAGTGCGCTTTCTCAACTTTGCCGCTGGCGTCGAGGGCCAGGCAGAACTGCTTGCCCGCCATTTGCTACTGCCCGCCAACAGCGCCGTACTGATTGATCGTTACCCGAATGTGATGCGCATGGCCGAACAACTCCAGTCGGCGCAGCTGCTCCAGGCGCAGCCCTGGCTGCCGTTGGTGTTCCGGCTGGGCGACGTTGCCTATCGCCAGGTGTTGGTCGAAGGTGTTGCACCAGCTGAAGCGGTGGCGACCATGTACGCCGCCTTAGCCAGCAACGGCGCCCCGTATGGCCTCACCGTGCCCACGCCGCTACCCCCAGCAGCAGAGACCCCTGCGCCCACCGCTTCACCCGCGCCATCCGCAGAAGAGACCGACGCGTCACCCGTCACAGAGTAATTGCACTACAAGGGATTTGCACGATGCTTGTCGATTTCTCGCTCTTCTTTCAACGCCTCGACGAACAGACGCGCCTGATGCTGATCATGCTGGAGCGCGTGGCGGTGCAACGCCAACTCGCCGTCGTGCTGCTGATCTTGTTGGTGGCGTGGCTGACGCCAAAGGTGATCGACGTGGTGCTCAAACGATTGGATCGCCGGCCTCCGGATGCGTCCATGCCAGATGCGCCGCCACCGCCTGCCACACTGCGCACCCACGTAATCCGCTGGCTGCGGGCGGTGGATTTTGTGCTCTTCCCGGTGCTCTTCCTGCTGTTCGCCCAACGCGCCATCTATCGCTTTGCCGACAGTGGCTGGCCCTATGGCCTGATTGATGCACTCATGCCGATCTTTTGGCTGCTATTGGGCTACCGCCTCATCGTGGGCATCGTGCTGGCCGCGCTGCCTGAGGAAAAGTCGCAACGCTTCGCCAATGAAGTCGTGCAGCCGCTCTTGTGGATTCTGATCCTGCTGATCGCGCGCAGCATTCTCTTTTCCACCCTCGGCATCGGCGAGATCACACTGCTGACCTTCTCCGACGTCACCATCAACCTGGGCGATCTGCTCAACGCCGCCATCACCCTCCTGATGGCGCTGCTGGCGGGCTGGGTGGCGCGCAACGCCGTAAACAACCTGATGGTGCGCAACCATGCCGAACTTGACGTCGCCAACACGGTGAGCAACGTCACGCGCTACGCCGTTGTCAGCCTGGGCGCCCTGATTGCACTCAGCATCCTGGGCGTCGATCTGGGTGCACTGGCCTGGATCGGCGGTGGCCTCTCGGTCGGGCTTGGCTTTGGGCTGCAGGAGGTCTTTGGCAACTTTGTCAGCGGCATCGTCCTCGTCTTCGAGCGCATCGTGCGCCCCGGCGACATCATCGAGGTGCAGGGATTGCGCGGCGCCGTCACCCGCGTCGCCATGCGCGCCACCGTGCTCAAGACAGCCGACAATAGCGAAATCTTCGTACCCAACAAGGAGCTGATGACCAAACCTGTGCAGGCCATGACCTACTCCGACCGCACGGCGCGCGTGGCGCTCAATATCGGCGTGGCTTATGACTGCGACCTGGCGCTGGTGGAAAAGGTGTTACGGGAAACGGTGCAACGCCATCCATTGATCATGGCTGAACCGGCGCCGGGTGTGTTGATCACCGGTCTCGACCCCTACAGCATCAACTTCCTGGCCTTTGGCTATGTGCGCGAATTTGGCGATTCGTTCCGCGTCAAAAGTGAGCTGTACCAGATGGTGCGCGACGCCTTTGCGCTGCACAAGATCGTGATTCCACTCCCACGCCAGGACGTGACTGTCGTCACGCTGGCCCAGCCCACCACGGACGTCAACACCGCTCAGAAGCGGCCAACCATTGCCGTCAGCGGCTGATGTCAGACAGAAACGCCATATCATTACATAATTTTGATACAGTTGATTTTTTGGCGAACCGGCAGGGATTTGCTAAACTCGATGGTTGTGTCCAGTGTGGGCAGCGTCGCTGTGTTCGGCCTGCCCCGCGACAACGAATTGCCGCGAGGTGTTTTGCGCTGCTCACTCGTGTCTAAAGGTGAGTCAGCCGAAGTAGGAAAGTGAGAAATCCTTATGATCAAACGCGCCAAGGATGGGGAAGGCAAGGTCAAGGTGACCTTTGTGTTGCCCTACGAACAGGGACAGCCCGCCGTCTCCGTAGTGGGTGACTTCAACAACTGGGACCCCACCGCCAACAAGCTGGTAAAGCGCGCCAATGGCACGTGCAGCGTTTCCGTGACGTTGGATGCAGGCCAGACTTATCGCTTCCGCTACTACAACGCCGATGGCGTGTGGAGCAACGACAGTGAGGCCGACGGCTACGAAGCCAGCGAGCATGGCTCCGAAAACTGCCTGCTCAAGTTGTAAGAGGATCAAACAGGGTAAACAGTACGGGCGGTGACACTGCCACCGCCCGTACTGTTTACCCTGGCGCCAGAAAGGTCAATCCGTCTTGAGCCTCTGCGCCGCCACATATTGCCAGGCCGACAACCCCGCCTTGGCGCCCTCACCGATCGAAACCGGCACCTGCTCGGCGTAGACGGTTGTCACGTCGCCCGCCGCAAAAAGGCCAGGGGTGCTGGTGGCGCAATTTTCATCGATCACAATATGTCCGTTGTGATCCAGCTCCACCAGACTGCGCACTGCGCTATTGTTGGGCAATAACCCGAATTGCACAAAAACACCCTCCTCCGGCAGCGTGCGCACCTCGCCGTTGATGCCTACCAGATCGATGCCCGTGACAAAATCATCGCCGACGACCTGTTGCACCTCCCATCCGCGAAAGACGCTCACGCGCGGATGGCTCAGGATGGCGTCCGCCTGCCCACGATCTGTCACCGGCTGTGGTCGCGCCTCGATGTAGTCGATGTGGCTGGCCAGCGGGATCAGGATTTGCAGAGCAGCGATCGACCGTTCGCCGCCGCCCAGCACCGCTACGTTGCGCCCGGCAAAGAGCGGAGCATGGGAGATCGCCGAGTAACTCAACCCTTTGCCCCAGTATTCCGCCTCACCCGCCACGAAGAGTCGCTGCGCACGCACGCCGGTGCACACGACCACTGCCGTACTCTCGATCGTGTCGCCGCCCGCCAACAGCAGCCGAAACGCGCCGTCATCCAGCCGCTCGACGCGTTCAACGGTATCGCGCACGTGGTGCTGCAGCCCCGCGGCGACGCGCTGCGCCAACTCGTGCACCAGGCTGGCGCCCCAAACGGTGTCCTGATTAGGCACATCGCGCAACGCAAAGGGATAAGTAACCTTCCCGCCCAGGTCCGGGCTGACCAGAGCAACATTCAGATGGGCATAGAGCAAATAGGCGGCAGCGGCCAACCCCGCTGGCCCACCCCCCAAAACAACTGCATCGAAGCGTTCAGTCATGGCGTCTACTCACTCGTCGTCTTGACCC
>DGFH01000150.1:7957-14146 GCA_002391565.1 Anaerolineales bacterium UBA3905 | reverse complement strand
TCGGCTTTGCTGACAAAGGCGCTAACCCCGGCAGCCAACGCATGGCGATTGGCTTCCGGCCGGCCACTGAGCACAATGATGTGCAGACTTGGGCAACTGGCGTATAGTGAGTTTATCACAAGCCGTGCACTTTCCGTAGTGTGCAAACCGGGCAGTTCCCAATCTAGCAACAGCAGATCGGGGTGAGACTCAGCTGCAAACGCCAGCAGCGTGGCGACATCGGCGGCTTCCGCCACAATCTCGATATCGGGTTCCTGCTCCAGCAAAAAACGCACCGCCGACCGCAGCGTTGGCTGGTCGTCGGCCAACAACACACGCATCCATGCCCCTTTATCAAGCAAACGCTGGAAACATCTCTCCGGCACGAGTGTACACGGGTTCGCAGCGCGATTAGCCGGGCAGCGGGGCAGACTTGCGCTTGCCGCTTGAGTAGTCCCTGTCCTGGTCAACTGACCAGGCGCAACATGCGCAATCCGTTATGTCGCCTACAACGTGTGTTCGCGAGGGAAATGCACCAGATTCTGCTGCAGCGCATAGGCAACCGCCTCCGTGCGCGTGGTGGCCTGAAGCTTGGAGAGAATGTTGCTCACGTGGTACTTGATCGTTGACCGACTCACGACCAACCGGTCGGCGATCTCGCTGTTGTTCATGCCCGTCACCATCAACGCCAACACATCCCGCTCCCGTTCGGTCAGATCATGACCGAGCGGTTGCTGCCGTGAGTGCGTGGCGCTGTGGATCAGTGCGCGCGTCGCTTCCGGCGCCAGCGTCGGGCGCCCGGCGTGGGCCGAACGGATGGCGCTCACAAGTTCATCGGCGGAGACGTTCTTGAGCAGGTAGCCAATTGCGCCAGCCGCCAGCACGCCCTGCACCAGATCATCCTCCTTGAAGCTCGTGAGTGCAATCACCTGGATGTGCGGGTGCTTCTCGCGCAGGAGACGGGTTGCCGTGGCGCCGTCCATCTCCGGCATCATCAAATCCATCAGCACGACGTCGGGCTGACAACGCTCGGCGACCGTCAGCGCCTCCACCCCATTCGCCGCCTCGCCGACCAGTTCCAGATCGTCATAGGCCAGCAGAAAGGTGGTCAGGCCGCCGCGCACCACGGCGTGATCGTCCACCACCATCACGCGGATTGGGGAGTGAGCTGAAGCTCCGTTCTCTGCCATAGCGGAAACACCTGTTATGTTGGCTTGCTATCCGGTTGTTGCCAGCGCAAGGTCACGGCGGCGCCAGCGCCGGGCGCGCTCTCGATTATGAGCGTGGCGCCAATCGACTCAGCCCGTTCGCGCATGATTGCCAGCCCCAGATGCTCTGGCGTGACGCTTGCCAGGTCAAAGCCCTGCCCGTTGTCGTGGATGGTCAGGGTCGCGTGCGTGGCGTCGGCATCCAGCAGCACCACCACGCGCCCGGCGCGGGCATGTTTGGTCACATTGTTGAGCGCCTCTTGCGCAACGTAATAAAAGGCAACTTTGACAGCGGGCGGCAGCTGCGCCGTCCCATTGATTGACAGTTCAATCGGAATACGGGCGCGCCCACGCGCAGCCTCGATCAACTGTCGCAGCAACTCCTCGATGCTGACCTCCATCAACGTTGCCGGGCGCAGTTCGAGCAAGAGCGTGCGCATCTCGGCCAGCGCGCCGCGCGTCAACTGTCGCAGTTCTTCCAGGCGGCGTATGCTCTCATCGGGCTGTCGTTGCACCAGACGCGGCAACACTTCGGCAATCAGGCTGGCGGAAAAGAGCGTCTGCGTCACAGAATCATGCAGATCGCGGGCGATGCGATTGCGTTCGGCGGCAACGGCGACGCGCTCCGCCTGGACGCGCAACCGCGCGTTTTCGATTGCCAGTGCCGCCTGATCGCCAAACATGACGGCCAGCTCAATCTCCTCGGCGGAAAATTTGCGCGGCTCCAAATAATAGAGCATCAGCCCGCCGTACAGTTCATCCTTGAGCTTAAGTGGCACGGCCAGTTGGGCGCAATAGTCGTGACCATCGACATGCAAGAGTGGCGCGTCGTGAGCGCCATTGCCAGGCATGGCGCCAGCAAGCCGGCGTGATGCGTCCACCGCAGGAAGGCCGGAGGCGGCATAGATCGCCGTAAGTTGTGCAGGCGAAATGCCGACGCCGGCCTGAAAGCTGAGCGGTTGATCGTCTTCATGCAACTGGTAGATGGCGCTGGCGTCAGCGCGCAACAATTCACGCGCCTGCGCCACAATGATGTCTAGAATCTCCTGCAGCGAACGATTGGAGTTAAGCACCCGCAAGATGTCGCGCAGACTGTCGGCCACGCGCCGGCGGCGTTCAATCTCGCGCGTGCGTTCCTCGACGCGGCGCTCCAGGATTTCTTCGGTCTGCTTACGGCGCGTGATGTCGGTGATCGAGCCAAGCACAATCAACACGTCGCCGCTGCGGAAGTAACTCAGCCCAACCTCAACGGGGAACTCACTGCCGTCGCTGCGACGGCCAGCCAGGTCTAACCCCGACCCCATCGGGCGCGTGTGTGGATTTTCGGAAAAGAGCTGGCGATAGACGCGATGATCGCTGCGGTACCGCTCGGGAAGCAAAATTTCGACGGGCTTACCCATCAGCTCACTGACCTGATATTGGAACATATCCGCCAGCTTCTGGTTAGCATAGAGGATCGCCCCGGCCTGATCCACCGCCACGACCGCCACCGGCGACGCTTCGATGAGGCGCCACAAGAAGCGCCCCAGGCGGTCTTCGGTTTTGGCTGATGATGGGGCAAGCAATTCCGGCATGAGTGATGTGCGTCCGTCTCCCATTCGATTTCAGCGCATGAGTATACCACAAGGTGGGACAGGTCACAGAAAATCGACAGGAGAATCGTCTTGGGGGTGCAAGGGCAATCAGCCATCACGCTTTCCAGCGCAGCGGCAGGCGTTTGGGGCCGCGCACGATCGGGTTCGTCTGCCAGCGCAGATCGCTATACGGAATCGCCAACTGTACAGTCGGCAGACGGTCGAGCAACGCGTCGAGCGCCACACGCGCTTCCAGCCGCGCCAGGGGAGCGCCGAGACAGTAATGTGGGCCTAGTCCAAAACCCAGGTGCCGGGCGCCTGTGCGCAGGGGGTCGAAATGATCGGGCTGCGCAAAGGCGTGGTCATCGCGGTGTGCAGAAGCCAGCACCAGGCTGACGGCGTCGCCACGGTGGAGCGTGATGCCATGCAATGCAACCTCCTCAGCGGCAAAACGCATCGTCGCCCGTTCGACCGGGCCATCGTAGCGGATCACCTCCTCGATGAGCGGAGCAAGCAGGCTACGGTCGCTGCGCGCGGCCGCCAGCGCCACCGGATGCGTGAGCAAGATCAGCGTCTGGTTGGCAAGTAGAAACACTGAGGTTTCATGCCCGACGACAGTCAGCAGCAAGATCATGCTGAACAATTCTTCCGTGCTCAGGCGGTCGCCCGCCTCCTCAGCCTGGAGCAGGCTGGTGATCAGATCGGGTTGTGGCGTGTGGCGGCGCGCGGCAAAGATGCCTTGCAGGTAATCGACAAAATCCTGCATCACCTGGGCGAGGCGAGCCGTTTTGCGTTCGTTGCGCGCGACGTCGGCGGAAGGCGCCACCAGAATGTGTGACCAGGCGCGGAAGCGATGGCGATCACGGCCAGGGATGCCCAACAATTCGGCGATCACAGCGATGGAGAAGGGAAGAGCAAAGTCGTCCACATAATCCATCTCGCCGCGTGGGACAAGACGGTCAAGCAGATCGTGGGCGATCGTGCGCAGGCGCGGCTCCATCAACTCGACCTGGCGCGCGCTGAACGCCTTGTTGACCAGGGAGCGCAGGCGGGCGTGAGCGTCGCCATCCGTGTTGAGCATGTGGTGGGTGAGCAGGCGGTAAAGCGCCGGCGCCGGTGGGCGGGCGAGCCGCTCCGCTGGCGTGAGGGTGGCGTCCACGTCCTTGACAAAGCGGCGGTCGTCGCGCAGGGCAGCGGCTACATCTTCGTAACGGGTGACAAACCACATCCGCGCGGCGCCATCACGACTCACCCGGCAATACACCGGGGACTCGGCGCGTAGCCGGGCGTAGGTCGGATATGGGTTCGCCTTGAACGCAGCGCCTGAGAGCAGCACCGTCTGCGCGTCCTTTATCGGGCTCAACTGTGATGAAGGGTGGCGGTGACGACAGGCGGCGCCGTTGGGCCAGCGCTCCCTCCCGCTGGCTCTGGGGTCACGCCCATGCCATCGAAGTCATCCAGCGAGCCGCCGGGTGTGAAGACCAGCGTGCCGCGCCCATTGGCATCCACCGTGAAAATGCCGCCACTGGTGCGCGCACCGTCCTTGATGAGCCAGAATTGATAGACCATGTCCGGCGGCAGCGGTGGGAAACGCTCGGCGCGCAGCACGCCGACGCCGGGCTGGTCGAGCCAGGCGACAGTGGCGAAGGCCGGGCTATCACTTTGTGCGGGCGGCATGTCGTAGCTCTCGCCAGCAGCAGTCACGACTTGCGCCAGCAGATCGATCTGGCTGGCGACCGTGTTGGCGAGCATCGCTTCCTGGTTGCGCAGCCCCTCTAGCTCCTCGGCCTGTGCGTTGATCTGCTGCTGCTGCGTCGCAAGTTGCGCCTGTTGGGCGGCCACTGCCGTCGCCTGCGCTGCGACCTGGTTCTGCAGTGTTGCGTTTTCGGTGCGCAACGTCGTGGCCTCGCGCAACCACCACAAATTCAGCGCCAGCAACACTGCCGCCGCCGCCGTTGCGAGCACCGCCAGGCGCGGCCAGCGCCAGTTTCGCCCACGACCGGGTGCGACTGCCGTAGCCGGTGAGGGCGACAGCGCGCCAGCCAGAGCGGCGCGCAGTCGCCCTTCCAGCGCGGGCGGCGGCGCCACCTGCGGCGCCGCACAATAGAGCGCCTCGGTCAGACGTGTGTAGGCGGCGAGTTCGTCTTCGGCGCCGCCCACATCCGCCAGATGACGACGCACAAACGCGGCCTCGTCTGGATCGGTGGCGCCCAGTGCAAATGCAGGCAGCAGCGCCAGCAAGCGAGCGTCGAGCGCCGTCGTATGGGATTCGTCCGGGGTATGGGATTCGTCCGGGAAGCGCGCCCCGGTGGATGGTAAATTGTTCATCTCACTATAGATAACGTTACAAAGACGCCATTTGGATGATCGTCACGGCTCAGTCGTCTGCGCCGCCTGTTCCCACAGGGTGCGCAGCCGCTGCATACCGGCGCGCAGCCGCGTCTTAACTGTGCCCAACGGGATGCCCAGCCCTTCGGCCAGCTCGCTGTGCGTGTACCCGCGATAGAAAGCCAGTTCGATCAACTCCCGTTGCTCTGACGGCAACTGTTGCAGCAGGTCGCGTAACAGTTGCCCGTCGGCCCAGGCGCCCGTATCAGGCATTGTCCCAACGCCGACCTCCACCTCGCCGGGCGACGGCAGGTCATCGCTACGATGGCGTGCTTCGCGCCGCAGCCGATCGATGGCAGCGTTGCGAGTGATGGCGAGCAGCCAGCTACTCAATTGTCCCAACGCCGGGTTCCAACGTTCAGGATGTTGCCAGAGCTTAAGAAACACATCCTGCGTCACTTCTTCGGCCAACCCGGGACGGCGCAACGTTTGCAGGGCAAGGCTATACACCAGGCCGCCGTAACGCTGATAAAGCGCCAACATCGCAGTCTGATTGTGTTCTGTAATTTGGGCGAATAACGCGATGTCGGTTGGCTTGGTCATAGTCATGGCTTGATGACGGCAGGTCATTGCCGCTGCATTGTGTGCGGATGTCGTCCGATTGTCAACTGTGCACACGTCTGCTACACTGCATGGCATGGCAAAGAAAAAATTGCAGGGTCAGGTGGCGATTATCACAGGCGGCGGGCGCGGCATTGGTGCGGCGACGGCGACGCGGCTGGCGGCGGCCGGCGCAAAGCTCGTGCTGGCGGCGCGCAGCGAAGAAGAAGTCGAGCATGTAGCAGCGACGCTACGGCGTCAGGGGGCGCAGGCGTTGGCCGTGCCCGGCGACGTGAGCGACCCTGAAGTAGTCGAGGAGATCGTCGAGACCGCGCTCGAACAATTTGACCGCGTCGATATTCTCATCAACAACGCCGCCGTGATCTGGCCGCTGGAAGAAGTCGTCTATGCCGACCCCGACGAGTGGGCGTACAACATCAACACGAACCTGATTGCGCCCTTCCTCTTGACGCGCAATGTGTTGCCGGTCATGCTGGAAC
>DGFH01000150.1:2489-7823 GCA_002391565.1 Anaerolineales bacterium UBA3905 | reverse complement strand
GTTGCCGGTCATGCTGGAACAGCGCTACGGACGCATTTTGAACATCAGCAGCGATGCAGCCTTTACGCCGGTCTTTGGCGGCAGCGCTTACTGTGCGGCCAAAGCCGGGCTGGAGATGTTTGCGCGGGTGCTGGCGCTGGAGCTGGCCGGCAGCGGCGCGTCGATCAACACCTTGAACCCCGGTCAAGTCGACACGGCGATGCAAGAGGACATTCGCAGCGTCGACACGACCGGCACGCGCCTGGACACAAGCTGGTTTCATGACATCCACGCACGCGGCGAACTCGCCACCCCGACCAGCATTGCCGACCTGATCTACTGGCTGGTCGGCCCGTGGAGCCGTGACCGCAATGGCGAATTTTTCAACGCTACAGACGCCGGCTGGGTGGCGCAAGTCCATCGGGACCTGGCCTGACCGGGTCTCAAGCCAAGATTGTACAATCCAGGCGCCTGCACTCAAGAGCCGTTTGTACAAGTTGACAGTGATTCCTCTATCAGGTTGCCACTGCGCATCTCTGTGTCTTGGCGTCAAAGCTGGTGGCGCCCCAACCTGCCCGCGCCCAAAAACAATTGTGGGAGTGTATGCCGCAGCATGAAGATTGCACGGCTGACGCCTGACGCTGCCGACGCCTTGCCTGCAGCGCCGGGGAGCTATCTTCTCATTTTATACGCAGAGCGAAGCGCCGAGATCACCATTGGTCGGCTGGGCAGCGTTCAAGTCATCCCCGGCTGGTATCTGTACACGGGCAGCGCGCTGGGGCCGGGCGGGCTGCGCGGGCGCGTGCGTCATCACTTGCGCCCGGTGACGCGCCCACACTGGCACATCGACTATCTACGCCAGGCGTGCACAGTGACCGAAGTGTGGTATATGCTCGACGCCCGGCGCTGGGAGCATCTCTGGTCAACGATGCTCAGCCAGTTCGCCTCACCTATCCCTGGCTTTGGCGCGTCCGACTGCCGCTGCGTCGCCCACGCTTTTTACCTGGCGCATCCCCCCACTTCCGAAGCCATTGGGACATTCCTTGTTAGCGATCTTCAAACCGTCGCTCAGCTTGATGAGGGCGACTGACGCGCCGTGCGCAGCACGCGGGCGACCGTTTCGGCCAATTCCTTGATCGGCGGCGGTTTCACCAGCCAGGCGCCCACTCCTTGCGCCTTCAAATCGGTCAGTTCAACGCCGATAGGGTGGCCGGTCAGCAGTATCAATGGGATCGCACTGCCACTCCGGCGCATTTCCTGCAACAAGCCTAACCCACCCAGTTTGGGCATCACGACATCGCTCACCACCAGATCGATGGCAGGCTGTTGCTGACGCAATATCTGCAGGGCGTCATTGCCATTGCTCGCCTCGCAGGTGCGGTAGTGCAACATGTCGAGCAGCTCCACCACCGCCCGCCGCACGTTCTCCTCATCCTCCACCACCAGCACGGTTTCGCCATGTCCTTGTGGCAGGTTTGCCATCAGGGTGGGCGAAGCAACGACGCCATGGTTGCGCAACACCGCCACGGCTGGGAAGTAGAGCGAGAAGGTTGCGCCGGCGCCCGGCGTGCTTTCCACGACGATATGGCCGTCGTGTTGAGCCACAATACCGTGCACCTGCGCCAATCCCAGGCCGGCGCCTTTGCCAGGCGCTTTGGTGGTAAAGAACGGTTCGAAGATGTGGGGGAGCACATCTGGAGTCATCCCGACGCCGGTGTCGCTGACGCGCAGCCGCAGCCACTCACCGGGGAGCATGGCAGGCGCCGGCAACGACGCAGCATCGATGTGCACCCGGTGCAATTCCAGGCGCAGTACACCGCCGTCGGGCATGGCGTCGCGCGCGTTGATAGCCAGATTGACCAGCATCTGCTGCATTCGCGTTGGGTCGGCATAGATGATGTGGTCTGCCTGGTCGTAATAGAGTTGAATTTCGATATTCTCCGGCAGGGTCTGCTTGAGCAACTTGTGCTGCTCCTTGAGCAGAGGCAACAGGTCAAAGGTTTGGCGATCCATGACCGAACGGCGGCTAAAGTCGAGAATCTGCCGGATCATCTGGGTGGCGCGCTGCGCCTGCTCATAGATGGTGTTGAGTCGGCCACGTTCGCGCTCCCCCAACACGGGCGACTCGCCGAGCAACTGGGTATAGGTGATGATCACCGACATGATATTGTTGAAGTCATGCGCAATGCCTGCCGCCAGCTGCCCCACCGCCGCCATGCGTTCCTGTCGCTGCAACTGACGTTGCAGGGCGCGCTGTTCAGTGACATTGCGCATCACCAGCACCCAGCCAGTGGCAAGCGGCCCGGCGGCAACTGGCTGCGCCGCCACCTCGAATTCCGCCGTGTGCGCCCGCACCAGACGCCATTGCCCCGGCGCGGGCGGCGTCAACACGTCCTCCAACCATTGATCGCCTAACTCGGTCAGCGGCCCACTGTGCCCAGGTGGCAGCAACTGTTGCAAGTACGTTTCGGCCTGTGGATTCGCCTGTACGATGCAGCGCGCCTCATCCAGCAACACCACCCCCTCAGGCACACTGCGCATGATCTGCGCCAACCGGTCAGCCTGCGCCTGCACCTGCGCCAACAGCTCGTTGCGCTCTTGCTCTTCACGCACGCGCGCAGAAATGTCCTGTTTGATGCCGATGAAGTGCGTAATCTCGCCAGCGTCGTTGCGCACTGGGGTAATGGTCTGCTCCTCATAGTAGAGCGAGCCATCCTTGCGCCGGTTGATCAATTCACCTTGCCAGATGCGCCCGGCCAGGATCGTGTCCCACATCTGCTTGTAAAAGGGTTCGCTGTGCCGACCGGAACGCACCAGCTCGCGCGGGTTTTTCCCAATCGCTTCCTCCTGGTCATAGCCGGTGAGCGCAGCAAACGCCGGATTGACCCACTGGATAACGCCCTCGCGATCGGTGATCACGATGCCATTGGCCGCCGCTTCCACTGCCGCGCTGAGCAAGCGGCGCCGTTGTTCGCTCTCCACAGCCTCCGTCACATCGCGATTGACGCCAATCAGTCGTTGGGGCCGCCCCTCGGCGCTGTACAAGATTTCTGCGTCAGACTCGATCCAGCGCACAGCGCCATCCGGACGCACGATGCGAAACCGATGGTGCATTCGCTTCCCCGTGCTTGTTGCGTCACGTTCGACCTCAAGCGCCCTCGCCCGGTCATCTGGATGCAGACAGGATTGCCATGCCACCTGGGAAGGGCGAAAATTGTCGCGCGAGACGCCGTAGAGTTCGTACATGGCGTCGTCCCAGGTTTCTGCACCGGTTTCCAGGTCAGTTTCCCAAATGCCCAACCCGGCAGCGCGCGCCGAGATGGATAGCCGGCGCAAAGTGGTGGCCAGCTCCCCCTCGAAGCGCTTACGCTCGGTGACATCCTGGATGATGCCAGAGAGCCGGACAAGTTGTCCATTGGCATCCACTTCACGCTCACCTGGCTGCGCCCAGACTGTGCGCACCTGACCATCGGGGCGAATCACGCGGTATTCGGCGTCAACCGGCCGCGCCGCGTGGATCGTCGCCTCATTCAGGTATTGCACATGGGCGCGATCGTCAGGGTGAATCGCCGTTGCAATGACAGCGTTGAGGTCGCCATGGAAGTGCGCCGGGTCCAACCCAAAAATGCGCTTCATCTCATCCGACCATGTCACGGTGTTGGAGTGGATGTCCCACGTCCAGTGGCCGATATGCGCCGCCGCCTGCGAACGACGAAGCGCGTCTTCACTCTTGCGCAACGCCTGTTCCGCCTGTACGCGGTGTGTGATGTCCTCGCGGATGACGATCACGCGACCTGGGCCCTCGCCCGGAAAGCGCGTTATCCGCACGGAAAACCAGCCTGGGCCATCCGATTGGGTGACGGCGCATTCCAGCTCCAGCGCTTCACTTTCACCGGACAGAACGGAGCGAATCGCGGCGCAGCAGCGCTGCGATTCGCTATCGGCCGAACAATTACACGCCTCCAGATAGTTGGCGCCTTCCAGTGCGCCTGCCAAGACGCAGGGGTTGGCGTCGGCAAAGGTGCGCCACGCCTTGTTGACAGCAAGAATCACGCCCGCTCCATCCAGAATAGCGATGTGGGCGGGAAGACCATCCAGAATATCGGTGACAAATTGCTCTCGTTTGCGCGCCTGTTGATTGGCTGCTTCCAACGCGCGCACATTCTCTTCAAGCTGACGAACCAACTGGGCATGGTGCGCCCAATAGTCAGCAGCGCGGTCATCTTCGACCGAATGTGCGGTCACTGCTCACCTCTCTTCCTTCGCGACCCTGGGCTGCGCCACATTGGGCAGAATCCTGGACAATTTATACCTGCAACAGCACTTTCCCCTTTGTCTGCCGGTCTTCGATGTATGCATGGGCGGCAGCGACATCCGCCAACGGAAAGATGCGATCAATGCGCACGTCGAGAGCGCCAGCCTGGAGCCAGCCAAAGAGATCCCCGGCGCGCTGCAAGAACTCGGCGCGCGTGGCGATGTAGGCGCCCAGGCTGGGTCGGGTCAGGTAAAGCGAGCCTTTTTGGTTGAGAATCTGCGGGTCGAAGGGCGCCACCGGGCCGCTAGCCTGTCCCCACAGCACCATCATCCCGCGCGGCTTCAGGCAATCCAGACCACCGGCGAAGGTGCTCTGGCCCACCGAATCGTAGACGACATCGACGCCAGCGCCGTCCGTCAGCCGTCTGACCTCGCGCACGAAATCATCCTGGGTGTAGATGATCACTGCATCGGCGCCGGCGCTGCGCGCCAACTCCGCCTTCTCCGCTGTACCCGCCGTGGCGATGACGCGCGCGCCAGTGCGTTTGGCAACTTGCACCAACAGCCGCCCTGTGCCACCGGCAGCGGCGTGGATCAACGCCGTGTGATGGCTTGCCAGCGGAAAGGTGCTGAAAGCCAAATAGTGCGCAGTCATGCCCTGCACCATCAACGCCGTCGCCACATCCAGCCCAATATCCGGGGGCACAGGCGCCAGTTTCGCTGACGGCACAACGGCGTATTGAGCGTAGGCGCCGTTGATCATGCAATAAACTACGCGGTCGCCAACCTTGACCTCGGTTACGTCGGGGCCGATAGCATCCACAACGCCGCCAGCCTCCAGCCCCGGCGTAAAAGGCAACGGCAGCTTATACTGCCCCAACCGCTGATAGATATCAATGAAATTAAGCCCGGCGTACTCAATCTTGACGCGCGCCTGTCCAGGGCCAGGCTCCGGTATGTCGACTTGCTCCAGTCGCAACACCTCGCGCCCTCCGGTGGCGTGAATCCGAATTGCCTGCATTGTGCTTGTCATGATGGCATCCCTTCGCGAATAAAATTTACTGATTGCTAGGCAGAGTTTTCATATTTTCAGTGTTACGT
>DGFH01000150.1:0-2367 GCA_002391565.1 Anaerolineales bacterium UBA3905 | reverse complement strand
TATTTTCAGTGTTACGTGTTGCGTGCTACGTGTCGAAACCCCTCACGCAACACGTAATACGCAACACTGCACTCATAAAATGTCAACCTAGAAATCAGTAGTATACAGTTCAAGCGTCGCCAACTCGACGCTAAGAGCCTCTTTAATAAGTCACCCAATTCGACGCCAAGGTGCAGAAATGCGGAGCAACGCAGAGAGCATCAAGCGAATGCGCATCTGTAGCCAGCGATGCAACTCTTCTGCGAACCTTTGCGTCGCTGCGTCTCTGCATCAGAGCAGTGCAGTTTACCGCTGTGCAGACCGTCGCCGCTATGCGCTTGCTTCCAGCGGCAGCCAGCGCTTTGCCAGTTTGCAGATCACCGTGTACGCCGGGTCGAAGACGTTGCCGATTTCGTAGTCAACCGCCTGGCCAAGTAAGGTTTGTGCGTGAATCGGCGTCAGGCCATACTCTTCTTGGAGCCAGCGCGCCATCTCCGTGGTGGCGTGCTGCAATGCCTGGTCAAGTGGCCGTGCATTGCCGGCGGTGAAGATGTGCGTGGATGTCTCGCCGCGCGGCCAGTTGAGCCGGCGCCGTTTCTGAAGATCGACCGTAAACTGGACATCGCACGAAACCTCGACGCCCGTGCCGGCGATCTCGCCCGCACCCTGCACGGCGTGTCCGTCACCCAAGAAAAAGAGAGCGCCGGGGACAAAGACGGGGAAGTAGACCGTCACGCCAGCGATGAAGCCCCGGTAATCCATGTTGCCCCCCTGTGGCCCGGAGGTCGCCGTCGAGATCGCCTCACCACCAGCGGGGGCCACGCCAAAACAGCCGAGCATTGGCGCCAGCGGCAGCGTCAGCCCGCCCGGCACTACGGGATCGACCAGGATCGCGGCGCCCGCTGCCACATCGACATGCCAATGGCTGCGCCGACGTTCGCCCACCGGCGGCCACGGCAGATCGCGCACGAACTCCGGATCGACGACATTGGGCGCCAGCATCGTGTTGCCCCAGCCGTAGGTGCGGTTGGGCGTGATGGCGTCGATGTGCACCACCAGGGCGTCCCCCGGCTCGGCGCCCTCAACATAGAAGGGGCCAGTCATCGGGTTGCCGGGCGGCGTCACCTGACGACGGGCGGCGTCGAAACCATGCGCATCGACGGTCGTCGTCTGCACTGTGTCACCGGGCGCCAGCGTCAGCACAGGCGGTGCAACCGCCAGCACGTTGAAGTAGTGAGTCGGGGTAAAGGTGTGGATTGTCATGGCCGCTCCCTTGCATTGAAATCGGTTTGATCTACCTACAACTTTACCACAAAAAAGAATGCACCGCTGATTGCGGTGCATTCTGAACGATTGTGTGTTGCCCGGTGCACAGACGTCCTGTGTGCGGTGCGGACGTCACTGCTGCCCACAGGAGCGTCTGCGCACCAATTACTGCTGCGCTGCGTCGTCGGCAAAGTGCGGTTCACCGGCGACGCTGACGCTGACCTATGCCGCCGCCGCCAGAGCATTCTCCATCTCTGGCATTGCCGTCACCACGGGCGCCGATGCTTTGGGTTCTAGCACGATGGACAGTCCATGCTGCCCGCGCACCAGCCGATCGATTTCGGCGGCCAGGTCTGGGTTTTCGGCCAGGAAGCTCTTGGCGTTTTCGCGCCCCTGCCCCAGACGAATGTCGCCGTAGCTGTAGAAGGCGCCACGCTTGACGACTATCTCCTCGCTCACCGCCAGGTCGAGCAGGTCGCCGGCGGCGCTGATGCCTTCGTTGTACATGATGTCAAACTCGGCGGTGCGGAAGGGGGGCGCCACCTTGTTCTTCTTCACCGTGACGCGCGTACGGTTGCCCACCACCTCATCGCCTTGCTTGATGCTCTCGATGCGACGCACGTCGAGGCGCACGCTGGCGTAAAACTTGAGCGCCATGCCGCCCGTTGTCGTCTCCGGATTGCCAAACATCACGCCGATCTTCTGGCGCAGCTGGTTGGTGAAGATCATCGTGGTGTTGCTGGCTTTGACCACGCCGGTGAGTTTGCGCAGCGCCTGGCTCATCAGCCGCGCCTGCAAGCCGACGTGACTGTCGCCCATCTCGCCCTCGATCTCGGCGCGCGGCACGAGCGCCGCCACGCTGTCGACGACGACGACGTCCATAGCGTTGGAGCGCACCAGCGCCTCGGCGATCTCCAGCGCCTGTTCGCCGGTGTCGGGCTGGCTGACATAGAGGTTGTTGACATCGACGCCGATCTTGGCGGCGTAGGCAGGGTCGAGTGCGTGCTCCACATCCACGAAGCCACAGATGCCGCCGCTGCGTTGCGCCTGGGCGATGGCGTGCAGACAGAGCGTCGTCTTGCCCGAACTCTCCGGGCCGTAGATTTCGATGATGCGCCCGCG
>DGFH01000319.1:6492-15193 GCA_002391565.1 Anaerolineales bacterium UBA3905 | reverse complement strand
AGATGTGTATAAGAGACAGCTGTTGGGGCCGGCGGGCACGGGCGAATGGTACTTCGTCGTGGCGATCTACGGCTTCTTTGAGATCATCAGCCGCTACGGACTGGGCACGCTGTTGACGCGCGACGTCGCTGCCGACAAGCATCAGTCCAGCCGTTATCTCACGAATGTGCTGGCGCTGCGCACCTTGCTGTGGGCGGTCAGCCTGCCGCTGCTGGCGCTGGTGGTGGCGGGTTACTGGACGGTGGGCGCCATCTGGCCGGAGTGGCAGGCGATCAACGCCCAGGAGGTGCAGGCGCTGATCCTGCTGGCGCTGGCAATGCTCTTTGCCAACTACGCCGACGCGCTCAGCAGCATGTTTATGGCCTTCGAGAAGATGGAGTATCCCGCCGGGCTGACCAACGCCGTGGCCCTGCTTAAGGTGGCGCTGGGCGCGGCGGCGCTGCTGCTGGGCTACGGCTATATCGGCCTGGCGGCGGTGGCGCTGTTGGTTAACGTGCTCCAGGTGATCTGGCTCTACACATTGCTGCGGGCAACGCTCTTCAAGCCGCAGTGGCAGTGGGATTGGTCGCTGCAGCGCTGGATGTTCGCCGTCAGCGGGCCGCTGATGATCAACCACCTGCTGGCAACGATTTTCTGGCGTATTGACATCTGGATTCTGCGCCCGCTGGCCGGCGCGGCGGCGGTTGGTCTTTACAGCATCGGGTTAAAGTACCTTGACGGGCTGAACATCATCCCCAGTATGTTCACGATGGCGATCTTCCCGTTGATGAGCCGCTTTGCACGCACCGAGCGCAGCAGCCTGCTCCGCGCCTATGTGATCAGCCTGCGTCTGCTCACGATCCTCAGCCTCCCCATCGCCATGAGCGTGACCTTCCTGGCGACGCCGCTGGTCTTTATCGTCGGCGGCGCGCAGTACTTGAACGCTCCGGGGGAATTTCACATCTTTGGTCAAACCATTCCGTACGTGGGTGGCGCCGACCTGGCCTTTCAGGTGATCATCTGGAGCATCCCGATAGGCTTCATCAACAGCGTGACGCAGTATGTGCTGATCGCCGTCAACCAGCAGCGCACGTTGACGCGCGCCTTTGTGCTCGGCGTCGTTTTCAACGTCGTCGGCAACCTGATCCTCATTCCCAGCTTCGGTTACGTCGGCGCGGCAACGGCTACGATCCTGAGCGAGTTCAGCCTGTTGATTCCGTTCTACATCATGGTGCGGCGGCATGTCGGCGTGGCGCCGTGGGGGCGCGTGGTTGCCTCTCCGTTGCTCTCAGTGGCGGCGATGGGGGTGATCACCTTTGGGTTGATCCGGTTCGGCGTCAACGACTGGCTGGCGGTGGCGATTGGGCTGGGAGTGTACGGCCTCGGCTTGCTGGCGACCGGCGCCTTCCGCGGCGAAGACATGGCGGCGATCCTCAACGCCCTGCCGATTGGTCCGCTGCGTCGCCTGCTGCCGGCAGGGTAGAACCAGGTGTGCAGTGAGCAAACACTTTTCCGACACAAAGTCGCAGAGACGCAAAGACGCCGCCAATTGGCTAGATAGTGGCTTTGATTTCTCTTGGCGTTTCTCTGCGACCTTGCGTCTTTGCGTCAATAGACTTGATAAAGGATCGATCCATGCGTGACAACGAACGACGTGGGATGTGGTTTGCGATTGCCTGTTATGCAATCTGGGGCGTCTTTCCGCTCTACTTCCGGCTGTTGGCGCCGGTGCCGGCTCTCGACATCCTTGCCCACCGGATCATCTGGTCGTTTGGCTTTCTGGTCATTCTGCTGACGGTGCGCCAGGAATGGCGCTGGCTAGGCCCGGCGCTGCGCTCACGGCGGACGCTTGGGCTATACGCGCTGGCGGGGGTCGTGCTGGCCGCCAACTGGTACACCTACATCTGGGCCGTCAACGCCGGCTTCGTGATCGAATCCAGTCTCGGCTACTTCATCAATCCGCTGGTGAGTGTGCTGCTCGGCGTGGTCGTGATGAGCGAACGGTTGCGCGTCGGCCAGTGGGCGGCGATTGCGACGGCGACAGCGGGCGTGATCTTCCTGACCGTCAGCTACGGCCAGTTACCGTGGATTGCGCTCACACTGGCTTTCACCTTTGCCTTTTACGGTCTGCTCAAAAAACACGGCACGCTGCACTCGATGCAGGGACTTACCGTCGAGGCCGGCACGTTGCTGTTGCCGGCGCTGGCGCTGCTGTTCTTTCGCGAAAGCTCCGGTCATGACAGCCTGGTGAGCTATGGCTGGGGCAAGCTGTTGCTACTGCTTTCGACCGGCGTCGTCACGGTGATGCCGCTGGTCTGGTTCGCTTCGGCGGCGCGGCTGATTCCTCTGTCACTGCTCGGCATCCTCCAGTACATTGCACCGACGCTGCAATTTCTGGTGGGGTTGCTAATCTTCCAGGAGCCGTTCAGCCCGACCCGTTTGATCGGCTTTGCGATTATCTGGTTAGCGCTGATAATCTATTCAGTGGAAGGATTCCACCGTCAACACCAGATCAGACAACAGCAGACGCCGCTGGCGCGCGCCTGACGCACCAGCCGATGAGAGGAGTCTCCTCGATCACAGGACGTTCGCTTGCAGGGGGTCATCATGGCTGCACTCCAATCGATCGACGAATTGCTCGAAAGCGCAGTGCTGGCGCTCTATCGCCAATGGTCGTATCTGCCGCGCCGCACCACGATTCCGGCGTTGGAGGGGTTGCGCCGCAAGCTGGCCGATGAATTGGCGGCCATGCCGACCACGCCCGACCCAGCGCAACTGCGTCGCGCCGCCGCGACGTTTGCGGCGGCGGCGTTGCGGCTGCCGTTGGTGGGCCGCGCTGCCGGCGCCGATTTGGAGAAACTGGCCGCGCTGGGCGAAGACCCTGCCCGCCCCGGCGGCTTGCGCGGCGCGCCGCTCCTCAAGACGACGCCGCTCACCACCGAACGCGTCCAGGCGTTGATCGCGATGCTGCGCACCGATGACCCACCTGCCTATGCTGTGCAGCGCTGGTTCTACGTCGTCAACGAGACGCCGGAAGCATGGCGCACGCTGCGCGCCGCCGTCGAGCCGCTGCTCGACCGGCTGCCCGACGCTGCGCGCCAGCAAGTGCAGGCGCTCGATGCTCTGGTGGCGACTGCGCCGACCGGCTCACCGCTGGCAATCTCAACCGTCTACGAAGACGCACTCAAACAACTGGAAACGCTCCCCGGCGTCGTCGCCGCCCTCACCGATCAGTTCTTCAACTGGAAAGAGGTGCAGCGGCTGATCCGGCGCAGCGTGGCGGGTTTTGGCGTGGCCGGCGAAGCAATCCCTAAAGGGGCAATGGCTGGCGAAGACTTTGGCCCCGCCGCAGCCATTTCACCGGACGCGCAGCCGGCCCCGGCGCCGGAGACGCTCGCCGTCAACTTTCACACCGACGTGAAGTTTCCCGTCAGCGTGCAGCGCCGCCAGATCAACTGGTTGATTGTGCGGCTGCGGCTGCAAAAACCGGAGACAACCGCCGCTGCTGGCGTCGTGCCAGTGGAGTTCACCAAGATCGGCGACGAAGAACCGCCGCCCGAATACCTGACTGTGCGCGTGCTGGCGCCCGACTTCGACGAGGAGACGCGACGTTGGGAGCGCACAATCACCGTGCGCTACGACCAGGACTCCGACCCGGCGGTCTTTCTACTCAAGAGCGACGAGCCGGGCAAGAAGCGCATCACCATCGACTTCCTGCACAAGGGGCGTCAGGTCGGGAGCGTGGCTTTCACCACCGAAGTGACCGAGATCCAAACCGCCGGCGCCAGCGTCACGATCACGCGCAGCAACCCAGATCTGCCGGAATTTGCCCGCTTCGAGCGCACGCCGCCGCCTCCCGCCGACCTGCATCTGCGCGTGGTCAAGAAGGCGCCGGAGAACACGCTCGCCTTCTATCTCGATTCGCCGCTGGCCGCCGTGCCCTTTCGCAACGAATTCATGGGCGAGACGCCGCTGACCAGCAAAGATCCGTTCACCTTTTTGGCGCAGGAACTTGACCCGCTCGATACGATGGTGGCGGCGCTCACCGCCGACTTGACCGGGCCAGAACGCGCCGAAGCCGAACGTAAGCTCACCTTGCTGGCTGAAGGGCTGTTCGAGCAACTGTTGCCCGCACGTTTCCGCGAGGCGTACTTCACCCAGATTGCGCCGCTGCGCGACGCTGGCGTGATCACCACATTTCTGATTACCAGCGACGAGCCGTGGATTCCGTGGGAGCTGCTCAAACCCTATCATTACAGCGTGCGTGAAGCCAAAGAATACACCGATGACTTCTGGGCGGCGCGCTTCCGCCTCTCGCGCTGGCTGGCCGGACGCGGCCCCCAGGCACGCGTCGAGGTGAAGACCGCCGCCCTGGTGCTGCCCGATGTGGGGCTGCCCGCCGTCGCTGGCGAACGCGCCATCTTCGACGAACTCTCGACGCGGCGCAAAGTGCAGCTTGCCGGGCCGTCGATGCGTCGCCAGGAGGTGCTCGATCTCTTCATGGCGGGCGGCTTCCAGGTGCTGCACATCGCCACGCACGGCCAATTCAACGCCGAGGACGCCGACCAGTCCGTGATCGAGCTGGCTGACGATACACTGCGTCCTGGCGATCTGCGCGCGACGCTATTACGCGGGATTCGTCAGTCGGCGCCGCTGGTCTTCCTCAACGCATGTGATGGCGGACGCGCCAACTTCGGGCTGACAGGGCTGGGCGGTTGGGCGGAAAAGCTCTTTCAGGAAGCCAACGCTGCCGCCTTCGTGGGCGCGCTCTGGGAGGTGCACGACGCGCTGGCCGTAGAGTTTTCCAGACATTTCTATGACCGGCTGGCGGAGGGCGACACCCTGGGCGAAGCGATGCGCGCCGCGCGCACTCACCTGCGCGGCCTCGACCCGGTCAACCCAACGTGGCTGGCCTACACACTCTACGGCGACCCGAATGCAGCGGTGCAGATCGGGACAATATAAAAATTTCGCATGCGGAGGGAGAAATCAAGAGATTAAGAGATTGGAGATTGTTCAGATGGAAGCCGGCAATTTGCTCGAACCGGACAAAACCAATCTCTCAATCCCCCAGTCTCCGATCTCCAATCTGCAGTCTCTAATCTCCAATCTCTAATCTCCTATCGCTTATTCAACCTCAGGACTCAACACTATGTACGCAGTAACCAATCAAGCAGTAACGGCGGCAGAGGCATGGGTGCGGGCGCGCGGGATCGTGCGCTATCCAGAACCGGCGGTGGAGGTGATCGACCCGCGCTTTGCGCAATATAGCCTGGGCAGCGCCGCGATCGAGTTGCTGGCGACCGGTGGGCGCTGGTGTGAAGGCCCGGTCTGGTTTGGCGATGGGCGCTATCTGCTGTGGAGCGACATCCCCAACAATCGGATGCTGCGTTGGGACGAGGAGAGCGGCGCCGTGAGCATCTTCCGCAGCCCGTCCCACTTCGCCAACGGCAACACGCGCGACCGCCAGGGTCGGCTCATCACCTGCGAACACGGCGCCCGTCGCGTCACCCGCACCGAGTACGACGGCCGCATCACCGTGCTGATGGATAGCTTTGCAGGCAAACGGCTCAACGCGCCTAACGATGTCGTGGTCAAATCCGACGGTGCGATCTGGTTTACCGACCCCGGCTACGGGCTGCTCAAAAACTACGAGGGCTACGTGGCGCCCTTCGAACTGCCGCGCCACGTCTATCGCCTCGACCCGGTCAGCGGTGAAGCGACGGTCGTCGCCGATGACTTCGACCGCCCGAATGGACTCTGTTTCTCGCCGGACGAGTCGTTGCTGTACATCGTTGACACCGGCGCCTCCCACACACCCAATGGGCCGCGCCATATCCGCGTCTTCGATGTGGTGGATGGGGGCAGGCGGCTGGCGAACGGACGACTTTTCGTGGACATGGCGCCGGGCGTCGCAGATGGCATCCGCACCGACCTGGATGGCAACGTATGGGCGGCGGCGGGCTGGGGGGGGGCAGGCTACGACGGCGTCCACTGCTACGCACCCGATGGCGTGCTCATCGGCAAGATTCACTTGCCCGAACCCTGCTCCAACCTCTGTTTTGGCGGCGCGCGCAAGAATCGCCTCTTCATGACCGGCGGTCAGTCGCTCTACTCAATTTATGTAGAGACGACGGGCGCGCAGTGGCCGTAATCGAAGAGTGAAGTTTGGAGAGTAGAGATTGAAGATCTGCTGGCGAAGCAATTCTCAATCTCCACTCTCCATTTCCACTAGAAAAGACCGACCCACCATGACCACACCAATGCGGCAGCAGTACCTCTCTGTGAAGAGCCAGTACCCCGACTGCATTTTGCTCTTCCGGTTAGGCGACTTCTACGAAACCTTCGATGAGGATGCGCGCGTGGTGGCGCGCGTCTGTGACATTGTGTTGACCAGCCGCCCGGTTGGCAACGATCAGCGCGTGCCACTGGCGGGCGTGCCCTACCATGCGGTTGATTTCTACGTTGCCAAACTGGTGGAAGCCGGTTATCGCGTCGCCATCGCCGAGCAGGTTTCAGAGCCAGGCAAAGGATTGGTGGAGCGCGAAGTGCGCCGCGTCGTCTCCAAAGGCACCATCGTCGATCCGGGCATGCTGGACGAACGGCGCAACAACTACCTGATGGCAGTCGCGTGGGGGCGGCGCGGCGCCACTGCGGGCATCGCCTATTGCGACATCACCACCGGCGAATTTGCCGCCACGCAGATCACCGCCGCCGGGACAGAAGAGCTGGAGCAGCGCATCGGTGAGGAACTGTCGCGCCTGCAGCCGAGCGAGTTGATCCCCATCGATTGGGAGCCGGCGCATACATCGATTCATGGGCTGATCGAGTTGCTTCACCCGTTGATCACCCACGTCGAAGCCTGGCAGGTCGAGCCGGAAACAGCGGAGGCGTCGCTCAAACGGCACTTCGGCGTCGCCACACTCGACGGCTTTGGCCTGCACGGGCGACTCGACGCACTGCGGGCAGCGGCAGGCGTGCTGGCTTACGTCACCGCAGTGCAGCCCGGCGTGCGCAACCAGATGACGCAGTTGACCACCTACTCCCTGAGCGAGTTTATGACGCTCGACGAATCGACGCGGCGCAACCTGGAGTTGACCGAAACGATGCGCAGCGGCGAAGTGGCCGGCAGTCTGCTGAGCGTGCTCAACGCCACACTCACGCCGATGGGCGCGCGGCTGCTGCGGCGCTGGATCAACCAGCCGCTGCTCGACGTCGCCGCCATCCATGCGCGGCTGGATGCAGTGCAACGTTTCGTGGCGGATACGCGTCTGCGGCTGGATGTGCGCGACCTGCTGCGCAACTTTGGCGATCTCGAACGCTGGACAAATCGCGTGATGCAGGGCACGGCGCTCCCACGCGACCTGGTTGGCATCCGCGAGGCGTTGCGGCTGGCGCCAAAGATAGAAGAAAGATTAAGAGATTGGAGATTGGAGATTGGGGATTTGCGCATGCCAAATTCCCCCAATCTCCAATCTCCAATCTCCAATCTCCCCCTCTGCCCCGAAGTCCTCGCCCTCCTCGAAGCCGCGCTGGTCGATGAACCGCCCGCCAATCTGGCGACGCCTGGGTTGATCCGCCCCGGCTTCGACGCCGAGCTGGATAGCCTGATCGATCGCAGCCGCCACGCGCGTGAGTGGATCGCCAACCTGGAGCAGGTGGAGCGTCAACGGCTGGACATCAAGAGCTTAAAGGTCGGCTACAACAAGGTCTTCGGCTATTACATCGAGGTCACCAAAGCCAACCTGGACAAAGTGCCCGCCGAGTATATCCGCAAGCAGACAATTGCCAACGGCGAGCGGTACATCACGCCCGACCTCAAAGAGTACGAAACGCTGGTGCTCAACGCCGATGAGCGGCGGCTGGAGATCGAGCAACATCTCTTTGGCGAGTTGTGCGTGCAAGTGGCGACGCATGGCGTCAAGTTGCTGCAACTGGCGCACGCGCTGGCAGAGTTGGACGTCTTTGCAGCGTTGGGCGACGTCGCCTTGATGCGCCGCTACGTGCGCCCCGAAGTGGACGACGGCCCTTGCATCGAAATCGTCGCCGGACGGCATCCGGTGGTTGAGCTATCGCTGACCGATGAACCATTCGTGCCCAACGACACGATGCTCACCCCGGAAACCGCCGTGCAGATCATCACTGGCCCCAATATGAGCGGCAAGAGCACCTTCCTGCGGCAGACCGCCTTAATCACCTTACTGGCGCAGATCGGCAGCTTTGTGCCGGCGGATCGGGCGCGCATCGGCGTGGTGGATCGCATCTTCACCCGGTTGGGCGCCAGCGACGAGATTCATCGCGGCCAGTCCACCTTCATGGTGGAGATGGTCGAGACTGCCAACATTCTCAACCACGCCACCAGTCGCAGCCTGTTGCTGCTCGACGAGATCGGGCGCGGCACGAGCACTTACGACGGGCTGGCGATCGCCTGGGCGGTGATCGAGTATATCCACAACCATCCCAGGCTGCGCGCTAAGACGCTCTTCGCCACCCACTATCACGAGTTGACCGACCTGGCCGAGCGGCTGCCGCATGTCGTCAATTACAATGTGGCTGTAGACGACAGCGGCGGCGGTGAAGATGTGGTCTTTCTGCGCCGCATCATCCCTGGCAAGGCGGATCGCTCCTACGGCGTGCATGTGGCGCGCATGGCCGGGCTGCCAGCGCCGGTGGTCACGCGCGCCGAGGAGATTTTGCAAGACCTGGAGCGCAGCGGCGCCGC
>DGFH01000319.1:0-6348 GCA_002391565.1 Anaerolineales bacterium UBA3905 | reverse complement strand
CGCGCCGAGGAGATTTTGCAAGACCTGGAGCGCAGCGGCGCCGCCGGTCCGCGCCGCCTGGCCGAAGCCGTGACGCAACGCAGCCGCGCCGGCGCCATGCAAGTATCGCTCTTTGCCGACCTCCATCCGGTCGTGGAGGCGCTGCGCAAACTAGACGTAAACACTCTCACCCCGCTCGATGCTCTCAACCGCCTCTTCGAGTTGCAGCGTATGGCTGGCGATAACTAACAAAAGTATGGTATACTGGCATTTGATCCCGTCCTCCGCACAATCACGGGAGAACTTTCCAGCCTGCCGCGCACCGGCCTTATCCATCTCTCCGCACCACCCGGTGTGAACGGATACCCCACCACGGCACACTGGGTCTACGCCACCTGTCATCAGTTGCATATACGACCCCCAGCAAGTCGCCGATGCAGCCTGAACAGGGTTTCAGTCCATTCATGGAGGTTCACAATGACAACCAAATATGCAACTGCGGCGCAATTAGGCCTGCAAATGTTCATTCTGGTAGGGGGCGCTGTGCTCGCCATGCTCCTGGCTGGCACGGCGATGGCGCAAGATGAGCCGGTGACGCCCGCCCAAAGCGAGGCGCCCGACATCCTCGGTGGGCACGAAGCAGAGCCGGGCGCCTGGCCATGGCAGGTGGCGCTCGTGAACAGTGTCGAACCAAACCCCTACAACGGGATGTTTTGCGGCGGCACTCTGATCGGCGCCGATTGGGTGTTGACCGCCGCTCACTGTGTCGATGGGTCAGAGGCTACGTTGATCGACGTGCTGGTGGGGGCGCACTATCTCTCGCAAGGCGGGACGCGCGTCCGCGCTGCCGACATCATCCAGCACGCCGATTACGATCCGACGATGCTCTACAATGATGTGGCGTTGATTCGCCTCTCTACACCAGTCACCTACACGCCAATCTCGCTTTACCAGACGGTGACCGACACGACGGAGTACGACTACATACGCGCTACTGTCATCGGATGGGGCGCCAAGAACATCACCTGGGATTGGTTCTACTACTATCTTGACTATCCCGATGCATTGCGCGAAGTGGCGTTGCCCCTGGTGACGCGCGCTCAATGTCAGCTTGGCACCTACTACACTATCACAGACAACATGATCTGCGCTGGCTACGAAACGCTGACCAAAGGCGCCTGCTATGGCGACAGCGGCGGCCCCTTGATGGTGCAACGCGCCGATGCTTCCTGGGCGCAGATCGGCATCGTCAGTTGGGGGCCAAGCGGCTGCATGGCTGAAGGTCAATACGACGTCTTCACGCGAGTGTCAAGTTACTACGACTGGATCACAGGCTGCATGGCCGACCCCAACGCCATGACCTGTCGCGGCGGCGACGGCTATGAACCCGACAACACCGCCGCCCAGGCGCAACAACTCGCTGCATCAACGACGAATCAGATGCACACTTTTCATGAAGTTGGCGACCGCGATTGGGTGCGCTTCGATGTGGAAGAAGGCAAACAGTATCTGTTCATGACTGCCCGCATCACCGAAACCGTAGAACCCATTCGCACCATTCTCTGGCTCTTCGGCGCCGATGGACACACGCCGATCACCTATACGGAGGGCGCTGAGCCTGAGTCATATAGTGACTTGAACGAGCTGGCGCGTCTGGTATGGACAGCGGATCACACGGGGCCAGTTTACGTCAGCATCGAACCTCTGCCTTCATTGTACGGCAGCATCTTTGGGTCGCGCACGCGCTACTGGCTGACGATTGGTGAATACCATCAGACCTTTATGCCTTTGGCTTTCACGCCGCTCCCTCCGCCGCCGATCCATGATGACTTTGGGCAACCGGTCGAGATTCCCACGAGTTTGTTCTTGCATAGCGCAGATGCGACCAGCGCCACGGTCGCCAATGACGATCCGGTGCTATCGTGTATTGGCAATACTGGCGACGCCACCGTCTGGTATCGCTTCACCGCCCCCGTGGTCGGCTCACTGGTGGTTGACACCTATGGCAGCGGCTACGATACGGTGCTGGCAGTCTATACCGGTGCACGCGGCGCACTCACCACCGTAGCGTGCAATGACGACTACTGGGACATACCCCAGTCACAAATTGTGTTCAACGTGATGCCTAATGTAACCTATTATATCGAAGTTGCCGGCAAGTCCGGCAGCGACGCAGCCACCGTAACGGATAGTACAGCCAGAGCAACGGCTTCCACGCCGGATGGCGCACGGCGGGGCGGCAGACTGAATCTGTTCGCCTATTTCATGCCTAGCTATTAAAGGAGAAGAGACGCCTGATATGACGACCGCGCGCGCTGAGATTCTCAATCGCATCCGCACTATCCTGAATCGACCCGACCTGCCTTTCCCGCCAGCGGCGCCCCCGCCACTCACTGCTGAAGAGCGCATGACGGTGACCCAGGCCGAGGGCGCGCCGCGCCAGCTCGCTGCCCGCTTCGGCCAGGAGTTGACCAGGCTCTATGGCAGCTACGAGATTCTGGATTCCCCCGTGGAGGTGCGGCTGGCGCTGATCAACCGTCTCACCGAGTGGTATGCTGAGGGGGAGGCTACACGCAAAGGTCCCAAGCCCGAAACCTACGGTCAGGATCGCATGGTGCTCGGTTGGGCGCCGGAGCGGTTGCCGGTGGAGGGTCTGGCTGAGGCGCTGGCCGACACGGGCTGGAAGCTGGTTGCCCCAGCCAGCCTCACCACCTCGGATGCACTGGACGGCGTGCGCTACATCCGCTTTGGCGTTACAGGCGTCGAGGCTGCTTTTGCCGCCACCGGCTCGCTCCTCGTGGTTGCGGGCGCCGGTCAAAGCCGCTCTGCCAGCCTGTTGCCCTTCCGCCATATTGCCTTGATCCCTTTCAGCCGGCTTTATCCCACCATCGAAGCCTGGCTGACGGAACAACGCATGGCCGGCCATCTGGAAACGCTGCTGCGCGCCCATGCTGGTTGGAACCTGATCACCGGACCTAGCAAGTCCGCCGACATCGAGATGAACCTGACATTAGGCGTGCACGGGCCAAAGTTCGTGCACGCCATCTTGTTCGACGATGCGCAGATCAGGAGAAACGAGGGAAGTGGGGAGATTGAGAGATTGGAGATTGGAGATTACGAGATTGGCGATTACTGACCGCTAGGTTAACTGTTTATCTTCCCGGAAGTTCCAAAGCTTCCGGGAAGATTGCGAGCAATATCACGTAACAACCTAGAAATCGATAAGAGATCGCATGTCCCAACAACAATCAATCTCCAATCTCCAATCCCCAATCTCTTAATCTCTTAATCCCTTAATGCGAAAACATCTGTCCGCCGTCAATAAAGTACACATGCCCCGTCAGATATTCGTGCTCGATCAACATCGCGATCACGCGCGAGACATCCTCCGGTTGGCCCAGGCGCTTGACGAGCGTGCGCTGGCGCGACATCTCGATCTCCTCGGCGGTGAACTCCGGCGGTAGCAGCACTGGGCCCGGCGCCACAGCGTTGACGCGCACCGATGGGCTTAGCTCGAACGCGGCGTAACGGGTCAACTGTACGACGCCGCCTTTGGCAATGGCGTGGTGTGCAATGCCGGGCCACACCTCGTAGGCAGTCAGGTCGGCGATGTTGATGATCACCCCGCGCCCCTGCTTGAGCATGTACGGCGCCACCGCCTGCGTGCAGAAGAACGCCGCCTTGGTCGTCACGTCGTTGCAGAGATCATACTCGGCTTCGGTCACTTCGAGGAAGGGGCGCATCAGCCAGGGTGACGCGTTGTTGATCAGCACGTCGATGCGCCCGAACGTCTCCGCCGTATCCGCCACCCAGCGCCGCATGGTGGCCAGATCGCGCACGTCGAGCACAGTCGCCGTGCAGCGCACGCCCAGCGCCTCAATCTCCGCTTTGGTCTCCAGCCCCGGCTCGTTGGGCAGATAGCTGAAGGCGATGTGCGCGCCCTTGCGCGCCAGGTGCAGCCCATGCGCCTTGCCCAGCCGGATCGCGCCGCCCGTAATCAGCACTACCGCGTCCTTGATTTCCATAGACGTTTATTTCTTTCTGCGAAATCTGCGCAATCTGCGGATGAATCTGTTCTAGATCCGTCCGCCCATCGTCAACGCCATCAGCGCCTTCTGGATGTGCAGGCGATTCTCGGCTTCCTGGTAGATCACCGACTGCGGGCCATCGATCACGGCGTCGGTCGCCTCGTAGCCGCGGTCGATGGGCATACAGTGCATGTAGATCGCCGTCTTCTTTGCCAGCGCCATGCGCCGCTCGTTGGCGATCCAGTCTTTGTGCTCGTCCACCATCTTTTGCACTTCGTCCGGCTCCTCCGTCACCATGATCGGCCCCCAGCTCTTCGGATAGCAAATGTCGGCGTTCTCGAAGGCGGCGTCCATGTCGTCGATGACCTCAAACTTCGTGCCGTTTTCCTCGGCGTGGGCGCGGGCGGCTTCCAGCGTGTGTGGCATCAGCTCGAAGCCCTTGGGATGCGCCAGCGTCACGTCCATGCCAAAGCGCGTCATCAGCATGATCAGCGACTGCGGCACCGAGAGCGGACGCACGTACTTGGGCGCGTAGGTCCAGGCAATCGTGAACTTGCGCCCGCGCAGGTCGTTGCCAAAGCGCTCGCGGATCGTCATTAGATCAGCCATCGCCTGGCACGGGTGATCAACGTCGTCCTGCATCGAGAAGACCGGCACGTTGGCGTATTTGGCGATCTCGTACTGATATTTCTGCCCGATGCCGGTGCGACAGTCGCGCACCGCAATGCCGTGACCGTAGCTGCCCAGCACCATACCCGTGTCCTTGGCATTCTCGCCGTGCCCAATCTGCGTCGCCGCCGGCGTCAGCCAGATGGCGTGGCCGCCAAGCTGCGTCATGCCCGTCTCGAAGGAGTTGCGCGTGCGCGTCGATTCCTCGAAGAAAAGCATGTAGAGCGTCTTGGCGCGCAGGATGTGGTCGTGCAGCTCGCCCATTGCAAAGCGGCGCTTGAGATCGGCGGCCACCTCCAGCGCGGTCTCCAGATCGGTGCGCGACCAGTCTTCCGTGGTGATAAAGTCCTTGCCAAACAGTTGCGTGTTCATCTTTCTGACTCCAGATTGAAAAAATGATCGTTTTGCTAAACATTGAGTCGGAATAGAACGCGGATGACACGGATTTGGCGGATGTGCGCGGATCAAAAGAAATCCGCGAGAATCCGCACGATCCGCGTCATCCGCGTTCTATTGTCCCTTCTTCACCCTTCACGAACATCAACGGAAAGAGCGCGTAGAACGCGGCGGCTTTGGTCAGCTTTGCCAGATCGACCTGGTCGTCGGCGGCGTGGACATAGCGTTCTTCCTGCGGTCCGAAGCCAAGCGTGGGGATGCCCGCCGCGCCCGCCGAATATGTTCCGTCGGTGCTGAATCGCCACACATCGACCGGCAGCGGCGCGCCCCACAGCGTCTGGCCGGTCGCCTGCCCCACTGCCAGCAGCGGATGCGTCTCTTCCAGCAGCCAGCCAGGATAAAAGCTTGGCCCATCCAGCCGCAACCCGGTGTGGGTGCGCACGGGCTGGTCGGGAATTGTGGCCGTTGCGCCCAGCGGCTCGACCACGGCGCGCACGCTCGCCAGCACCGACGCCATCGTCTCACCCGGCATCATGCGCCGATCCACCGTCACCTCGCACCAGCTCGGCACGGAGTTGGGGGTGTGGGGACCTTCGATCAGTGAGACGACCTGCGTGCCCTTGCCAAAGATTGGGTGTGTGGGCAGATCGGCGTTCATCGCCTCCAGCGCAGCAATGACCGGCAGCATCTTGAGGATGGCGTTCTCGCCCAGGTGCGGCGTGCTGGCGTGGACGGCTTTGCCGGTGGTGCGCACGCGGAGCTCACAGCGCCCGCGCTGCCCCCGGCGCAGCGTCAGGTCGGTCGCCTCCGCCAGCAACACCGCGTCCGGGCGCACACCGTCGCGCTCCACCAGCGAACGCAACGCAAAGCCCTCAGCGTCCTCCTCCAGCGTGGCGCCCATCACCAACAGCGTAAAGTCGCCGGCCAGCGCCAACTGCTTGAGGATCGCCGCGCCATAGACAATCGCCGCCACGCCGCCCTTACAGTCCGAGGCGCCCAACCCCCACATCGCGCCGTTCTCGATCACCGGCTCCAGCGGCGGATGAGGCCACTCGCTGGCGTCGGCGACCTCGTTGGTGTCCAGGTGCGCGTCGTAGAGAATCACGCGGCGCCCGTTGCCGATGCGTCCCAGCGCGTTGCCGGCGCTGTCCATCCACACCTCATCGCAGCCGATGGCGCGCAGCTCCTGCAATGTGCGCTGCACCGCCGCGCCCTCGTCACCCGTGTAGCTGCGGATGCGGATCAGGTCCGCCAGGAAGCGCTGCTGTTGCGGGGC
>DGFH01000318.1:21995-25875 GCA_002391565.1 Anaerolineales bacterium UBA3905 | reverse complement strand
TTCTTTTTTCAAGGAGAAGAGGGCATCAGAGATCGAGTAGGGTCTCGTGGGCTCGGAGAAGTGTATAAGAGACAGGCGGCGCAGACGGCAGGGTAATCAGGATCGTCATCGGTGCAAAGATCGTCGTGCCTGCACGCACACTGCCATCGGTCAGACAGTTGACGCGGCGCAGTTCGTTCACGCTGGTCTGTGCGCGGGCAGCGATGCTGCTGAGTGTGTCTCCTGATTTGACGACATACGCCACCCAGTTTGGCGCCTGGATGCGCTGACAATGACGAGCTGTCGTCGGTGTTGCCGTGGGCGCTGGCGTGGGCATAGGCGGCGCCTGCATCACACTGAGCGCAATGCCCTGGACAGCGTCCGATGCGCCCGGCACAATCTGGTAACGCAGCATGACTACGGCGCCCGGTTGCAACTCGCCATCGATCGTCATGGGCAGCCAGTCATTTTCTCCGCCGCCCTCTGGACGGTACCAGGGGATCACTTTCAGATCGCCCAGGAGCAACTGCTCGCCTTCAAGGCCGCGGAACTGGAGGATCGACACGGCGGTGAGCGGGGCGGCATCCGGCTTGGACTGGAGTTGTACGGCGCGCGCGGCGACATCCTGCGCCTGTTCCTGATCGGCGCGCCAGCGTTCGGCTGCCTGCTGTTCGGCAGGGGCCGTGGCGATGCGCTGCTCACGAATCCAGGATTTCACCGGATAGGCCAGGTCGCCAGGTAAAGCGGCCTGCGCTGTGGCGACGATTGTGAAGGTCGAGAGGTAGAGTGCAATCAGCAGGAGCGTCAACGGGACAAGCCGCATCACTGGCGTGGGTGCGCCCAGGTTTGACCAGCCGGATGTGAACTTGCGCCAGACTTCCGCCATGCGTCCTGACTGTGCAGCCACCGGCGCTTTGGGGGGCAGCGGCGTTGGAAGTGGCGTCTGTGTTGCCTGGAGTTCGGCGCGTTTTGCCGCCGCCAGGCGTGAGAATTCGACGCGCGCTGCAATCCGCTTGACCGGCTGTCGTTGCGGTGGTTTGACAGCCGCTATCTGGTCTGCCAGCTCGACGACTGTCAGCAAATCCTGTAATTCCTGGCGCACCGCAGCCGGATAGTCGGCGACAATCGCCTCCAGTGTTTCGCCGCGTAGCAACCGGTCAACGGCATCTGCAAAATAATCTTCCATTAGATACTGAGCCATCAACTCTTCCTGCTGGCGCTAGTGCAACTGCTCGTACAGCAAGTTGCGCAACGTGGCGACGGCGCGATATTGCAGGGCTTTGATTGCGCCTTCGGTGCGATTCATCATAGTCGCCACTTCGCTGATGCTGTACCCCTCCAAAAAGCGTAAACTCACAACTTCCGCCTGCTCATCGGTCAGGCGGCGGATGGCGGCGCGCAGCCGTTCCGCGTCGAGCGTTTGGGCGACGGTGACTTCGGGGTCGTGTTCTTCGGATGCGGTTGGCGCCGCCTCATCGATGTCCACGGTTCCCTGCCTCCCTTTCCGGCGATAGTGATCGATCACCAGATTATGTGCGATCCGATAGAGCCATCCAGAGAATGAACTGTGCCAGGCTTTCTGATCGCGAATAGATTCCAGCATGCGCAGGAAGACCTGCGCTGTGAAATCTTCAGCCAGCGCCTCATCCCCGGTGCGACGATAGATATATGCATAGATTTTGGCTTCGTAGCGATCGTACAACTCGCCAAGTGCGGCCTCGTCGTATTGCATGGCGGCAGCCAGCAAGGCTTCTTCGCTTGCCTCTGCGACAGGCGTAGCTTCACTGGTACGAATCGACTGCGAACGCCCTTTGAACATGTTGACGACGATGACCAGGAAAAATGACGGTCAATTTTGCAGGTCGGGGCAATTTGATGTGCAATTCATGCGTGAACCTGCAAGGTTTTAATGCAATTTAGCGTGTGCGTGACGGTTGAGTTTTGCGGTAAACATCGACAATGCGTTGGATGGCTGTCAGGTTGGTGAAGATTGCCAGCGCCCACAGCACCGGCGTCATCCACCCTGTCACCAGGCCGATGATGAGCACGACGATACGCTCGGTGCGCTGAAAGAAACCTTCTTTGCATTCGATATTGACAGCTTCGGCGCGTGCCCGGGTGTAGCTGACCAGCAATGAGCCGATCAGCGTCGCCGCCAGGAGCAACACGTTTATCCGCCCGTCGGGCGCCGCCGAAAAATAGAAGATCAAGGCAAAGATCGTGATCGCTTCGGAATAGCGATCCATGACGCTATCTAGAAATGCCCCAAACACTGTGACCTGTTGGCTGTGTCGCGCCAGCGCGCCATCCAGCGTGTCGAAGAGCGCCGCGAAGATCAGCAGCAGCCCGCCCACCAGCAAGTTGCCAGTCGCCAGAATGATGGCCACCAGCACGGTGAGCAGAAATCCGATCAGGGTAAGTGCATTCGGGCTAATGCCGGTTGCTTCAAGCCCTTGCGCGATATAGGCAAGTGGGGTGGCGATCCAGCCCCGTCCATATTTTGATAGCATGACTGCCTGCTTCCGGAAGTTTCGTCTTGGCGCTGGCGCTGAGGGGAGCCGCGCTGATACGTCGGCGCCCTGTGCGCGCAACAGGTGAAAGACACTGTCATGAGAGATGTTACCTTGTTGGCAGGGATGCGTCAAACATCTCATGCGGCGTCGGTGCGTCCTGAATTGTTGGCGAGCAGCGTGCACCGCGCTGGTCAGCGCGTGTTCGTTGGCACAGCGTTAGATGTGAAAGCGGGGTGAGGGGCAACGTCGATAGGTGCTGCCTGTATGGTGAGCACTGGCTGGCCGTCATGACGGCCAGCCAGTGCAATACATGTTTGCAGAGCGGTAGGCGCAATTCAATTTCATCCTACCTGTTGATCGCGTTAGCGCCCCACAATCGGCAGCGAAACCGACTGTGAGGCGCAGGCCAGGAAGATGTCGTGAATGCTATAGATTTGTTGACCGGATGTAACCGGGTCCACGCTCTGAAGCAGCAGGATCGCCTGGGCGAAATCGGTCGTGCGCAGGGTCGGGCTGATGGTGAGCGTCAGGGTGGTCGGCAAGGTGTTGCTAAGCGAAGAGATTGCGCTCACCCAGGGAACTTCCGATGTCCACCCTGCATCATCGGACGCGGCGGCTGATACGCCTGGGATCACCGCCTGCGCGCCCGTGCGATCGGTGAGCACCAGGCCATCGGCCGTCTCATCACCCAGGAAGAAATCGCCTTGCAGCGCTGCCGTCGCCAGCGGCTCCAGCACCCACGCCTTGAAGGGTTTGCCGGGGAAACCAGCGATCTGCATAGTCAGGTTCTGTTCCGGCAGGGGGTCGGTGCATGGGTGGTAGAAGGCGGTGACTTCATCGGGGGTGGCGCCAAAGGGTGGCAACTTCACATCGACTACAACCGGCACGACAAAGGGACTGTTGGCAACGCCAGCGCCGGTGAAGGTGATTGTACTGGTGTAGCGCCGCCCCGGTTGAAGTGAAGCGGCGTCGATTTGATAGGTGATATTGAGCGGCGTGCCGCTGGCGCCAGGCGCAGTTCCTGCTGTCGGGTTGATGGTCAGCCAGCCTGAATTGGTGGCGGCGCTAAAGGCGACAGCGTCATTAGTGCTGATGTTCTGGAACTTGATGACGCCTGTGCGTGTAAAGCCAAAGTAGGCGGTTTCCTGCACCTGTCCGGGCGTGGCGCCAAAGACAGGGCCAGAGACGAAGCCGTTGCGGTCGAGATCGCCGGCGAAGATATTTTGGCGGTCTGTGGTCAGGTCGTAGTCGATGCTGTTGGTCGATACATGGGCGTCGGGGTACCAGCGGATCTTGTTGTCACGGATGATTACAATCTCATCGCGACCATCGCCATCGACATCGGCGGCGACGCCCGCACGCCAGCCGCTGTCATCGTCGAGCCGAAG
>DGFH01000318.1:5266-21823 GCA_002391565.1 Anaerolineales bacterium UBA3905 | reverse complement strand
GCGGCGACGCCCGCACGCCAGCCGCTGTCATCGTCGAGCCGAAGACCGTCGATGAAATCTTGAATGACGCCATCGCTGCCATCATTGCGCACGATCAATCGTCGGCAACTACCATCACAGCGGCGCAGCATGATTGCTTCGTCGTCGTCGTTGCTGCCGTTGATGTTGCCGGCAAAGATGAAACGCGGGCCAGGATCGAATTTGTCGCCTTTGCTCGAATCCAGGCTGACGCTGGTGCTATTGTATTCGAAAATCAGCAGCGCGTTGAGGCCATTGCCCTCGCGCACAGCGAGCAGTTCCTGATTACCGCCGCGCAGATATTGACCAAAGGCGACGTCCTTGAATGGGCGCGTGTCGCTGCCGCCAGGCCCATCCACCTTGCGGAAGTTGGCGTCGGGCTGGAACACGGTGAATTTGCCCTGATCCTGGTCGACGAAGGCGACATCATCTCCACCTGTGCGATCCAGATTGCCGACGGCAACGCGCTCCCAGTTTTCGTCAAACGTGCGCAGTTGATGCACTTCCCACGCCGTCCCATTGGGAGAGGGGCTTGTCTGCTTGTAGATGATCACGGTGCTCAGATCGCCCGTGTCTGGGTTGTCGGCGGCGACCGGCGCGCGGACAATGCCAATTTCGTCGCCGGGTACATTCGGGTCGAAATTACCGGCAAAGACCAGTGCCGGACGCGAAGGCAATGCCATACTGAAAAGCTGCTTCCAGGGAATGCCGTTGATCGTTTGTCCTGGCACGACGCTGCCCCTGGCGACGACCGGGTCGAAGATCGCCAGTTCCGGCGCCGTGGAGGTGTTTGGCGTGCCGCGCACGGCGACGATCTCCTTGTCGCCGTCGATGTCGAAATCGCCCAGGGCGATGCTGCGCCAGTTGCCTGTTGGGCTAAACCACTGCACTTGCTGACCGGAGAACGCCAGATCAAGGACGCGAATCACGCCTGCACCATCGATGTAGACAAGTTCGCGGCTGGCGTCGGCGCTTGGCGCGGCAGGCGCGTCGGCAGCGCGATCTTCGGCGAGCGCTGACCGGGGTGTGGCGCCGGCTGCCGGCAAGAGAGAAAGCAGCAACGCCAGCAACATTGTCAGTCGCCAGCGTCGATGGTGAACAAAGGTGTTCATGGGAAACATCTCCTTACTCGTGTGGTGCGCGTAGTGTATTTGGCTGGCGTTGCCATCGCAGAACGCTGCAAGCCTGGCCATCTACGACGTAATTTTGCCGCCATTGTCTGCCCTGATACATTGCCCAATTGCGCAAATGGCGGTATGCTAGACCTCGCTATTTTACATGGTAGCAACGAGCGACCCAAGAAAATTGTTCCTGAACCTGAATTTTATCAATTGTTCGTAAGTTTCCGAGATCGGAGGAAAAGATCATGAAAAGTCCGCTGCGAGTAACCGTCACCGGCGCCGCCGGCAACATTGGCTACGCCTTGCTCTTCCGCATTGCCAATGGCGATCTCTTTGGCCCGGATCAGCCGGTCATCCTGCAATTGTTGGAAATTACGCCGGCCATGAAGGCGCTGGAGGGCGTGGCGATGGAACTGGATGACTGCGCTTTTCCACTGCTTGCCAGCATGGTGTTGACCGACGACGCCAATACCGCCTTTGCTGGCGCCAATTGGGCCTTGCTCGTCGGCGCGCGCCCGCGCACCAAAGGCATGGAGCGCAAAGACCTTCTCAGCGCCAACGGCGCCATTTTCACCGTACAAGGCAAGGCGATCAATGACCACGCTGCTGCGGATATTCGCGTGCTGGTGGTCGGCAATCCGGCGAACACCAACGCTCTGATCGCCATGCGCAGTGCACCCGATGTGCCCGCTGAACGCTTCACGGCGATGACGCGCCTCGACCACAACCGCGCCATGAGCCAGCTCGCCGCCAAAGCTGGCGTCCCCGTGACCGAGGTCAAACATGTTACGATTTGGGGCAATCACAGCGCGACGCAATATCCCGACGCCTTCCACGCCACCATCAGCGGCAAACCGGCGCCAGAAGTCATCGCCGATGAAGCCTGGATCAAGGAAACCTTCATCCCGACGGTGCAGAAGCGCGGCGCCGCCATCATCGAGGCGCGTGGGCAGAGCAGCGCCGCCAGCGCCGCCAATGCCGCCATCAACCATGTGCAGAGCTGGCATCATGGCACGCCGGCAGGCGATTGGGTGAGTATGGCGATCCCCAGCACCGGGGCGTACGGGTCACCGGCAGGCGTCGTCTTCAGCTATCCGGTCACAGTCAAAGATGGTAAGTTTAGCATTGTCGAGGGGTTGGCGCTGAGCGACTTCGACAAGCAGATGATCAAAGTCACCGGTGATGAACTGGTGGAAGAAAAGAACGCCGTCGAAGAACTGCTCGGCATCTGAGCCAACACCCAAATCACAAACTACTGAGGGGCGAGGGGCGGCGACGCCCCTCGTTTTCAATGGATGACAACATTACACTTTCCAACCGATTTTGTGTGGGGGGCCGCGACCTCGGCCTATCAGATCGAGGGCGCCTGGCAGACAGATGGCAAGGGCGAGTCAATTTGGGATCGCTTTACGCATACGCCGGGCAAGATCATCGACGGCTCCACCGGGGACGTTGCCTGCGACCACTATCACCGCTGGCAGGATGATATTGCACTCATGCAGGCGCTGGGGCTACGCGCCTATCGCTTTTCCATTGCCTGGCCGCGCGTGCTGCCGCAGGGCGTCGGCGCGGTGAACCAGTCGGGCATCGACTTCTACAGCCGGCTGGTGGATGCGTTGTTGGCGGCGGGCATCACCCCCTTTGTTACGCTCTATCATTGGGACTTGCCGCAGGCGCTTCAGGAGCGTGGGGGCTGGCCGCAACGCGCCACCGCCGCTGCTTTTGTCGAGTACGCCGATGTAATCACGCGCACGCTGGGCGACCGTGTCAAACACTGGATCACGATCAATGAGCCGTGGTGCGTCGGCTTCTTGAGTCATCAGATCGGCGAACATGCGCCGGGCTGGCATGACTGGCGCGCCGGGTTGGCGGCATCGCATCATGTCCTGCTCGCGCATGGCTGGGCGGCGCCGGTGATTCGCCGCAACAGCCCTGGCGCTGAGGTCGGCATTACGCTCAACTTCACCGCAGCCACCACTGCCACGCCCACGTCAGAGAATCTCGCCGCCGTACGCGTCTATGATGGATATTTTAATCGCTGGTTCCTCGACCCCGTCTATGGTCGTCACTATCCAGCGGACATGGTCGAGGCGTATCGGAAAGCCGGCTTTCTTCCCGCTCATGCGATAGACTTCATTGTAGAGGGCGACATGGAGGCAATCGCGGCGCACACGGACTTTCTCGGCGTCAACTACTACACACGCGCTGTGCTCAAGGCGGATGCAGCAGGTAGTGGCTTCCCTGCCGATGATCCGGAGCATGCCACGCTGCCACGCACCGATATGGGTTGGGAAATCTACCCGCAGGGGCTGTACGACCTGCTCGGTCGGCTGCACTTCGAGTATCGGGTTCCCAAACTCTACATCACCGAAAATGGCGCCAGCTTTGCCGATGGCCCCGGCGCCGACGGTATGGTGCACGACACGCGGCGCATCGACTATTTGCGCGCTCACTTCAGGCAGGCGCACGCAGCGTTGGCGGCAGGCGTTCCGCTGGCTGGCTACTTCGTCTGGTCATTGTTGGATAACTTTGAGTGGGCGAAGGGGTACACCGAGCGCTTTGGCCTGGTGTGGGTGGATTACACAACGCAGCAGCGTATCTTCAAGGACAGCGCGCGCTGGTACAGGCAGGTAATTGCCGAGAACGCAGTGACGTAGCTGCTGGTAGTGGGTTGCATTTGTGTGCGATTGAAGCGGGAACCATACGGATCGCTTTCTTCGTCTACTTTGCAGCTATGATATACTGGCGATTTGGCGCTGGGACAGGTGATGGCGCGCCCCCCTGGATGCTGCAGCGCATGATCGCGGAAAGATGGAGAGATTGACGAAAATGATGAAGCACACCTCGATCCGAATGTGGTCAACTCTATGGATGATTGGGGCAGTGACGCTGGTGCTGGCTGGCTGTGGCGCCATGGGGTCACAGGCGACGCCGTTGCCCACGCGCACGCCGTTGCCCACCTTCACGCCAACGCCCGAAGTCGCCGTGGCGCCGCCAACCGTGGCGCCGGTGGAACAGCCCGCACAGGAACAGCCCACACAGGAACAGCCCGCACAGGGTGAGCAACCCGCACAACCTGCCCAAGAGCAACCGGCCGCGCCGACCGATACGCCCACGCCGGCGCCGACGCCCACGCCGCAGAGCGCCCAGTTGGTGCTCAACGATGTTGTCAATATCCGTAGCGGTCCTGGCACGACCTATAGCCTGCTCGGTTCTGAACAGCAGGGTGCGACCTTCCGCATCACCGGCAAGAACCCAGAAGGGACGTGGTGGCAGATCGACTATAAAGGCGGCGCAGGGTGGGTTTTTGGGCAGCTTGTCGCCGTGACGGGCGGTGAGGGCGTAGCCGTGGCGCAGAACATTCCGCCGGCGCCGACCGCGCCGCCGGCGCCGCCGCCCACCAACACACCTGAACCGCAGCCCACGCAGCCGCCGGCGCCAACCGGACCGCCGAAACCGCAATATAAGTTTAACATCGTGGTCGTTAGCCGCTGCGAACGTCAGCCGGCGGGCAACTGGTTCGAAGGCACAACCTATGTCAACGGGCAGCCGCAGAATGGCTATTGGGTTGCTTTCAGTTATGCACCCGATGGCCCGATTGTCGCCAAAATCATTTCTGGCCCCCATGAAGGCTATCCCGGTTGGAAGACTGGCTATTACAGCCACATCATCAACGCCACCAACCCGCAAGCTGGCAACTGGTTCGTGTGGATCGTAGATGAAAACAATCAACGTATCTCAGAAATCGGCAATTTCCAGACGACCGGGCCGGGTGAGGGCTGCAATCAGGCCGTCGTTGACTTCGACAGCCGTTGATGTTCATCTGTTGGGAAGCTGATTGTTCCTGATGCGCACTGCTGTTCGGCAAGTCGCCATGCTCTGGCTCAGCCTGCTCATTCTGGGCGGGCTGAGTTTTTTGCTCCTCCAGCTCCCCTCCACGCGCGCCTGGCTCTGGCAGCACACCGGCGAGGAGGAGTTTCTGGCGCAGGTCAAAGGTTTGACCGACCTGCTCGGCGACCGGCTGCGTCCGCCGCTGACGCTGGCGCCAGATGTGACGATCCTGTACGCCGATGTCAATCCTTTTGGCGTCAACACTTTTCTGGAACAGGAAGCCGAACCGTCCAAGCGCGTCCAGGCCATCGAGATGGCGGCGGCCGCCGGCTATCACTGGCTGCGCCAGGAATTTCCCTGGGAGGACATCGAGATTCACGGCAAGGGCGATTTTGAGGATCGCCGCCACGAACCACACCGTTCGGCGTGGGAAAAGTACGACCAGATTGTCGCCGCCGCCGAAGCCAACGGCATGGAGTTGATTGTGCGTCTTTCCAACCCCCCGGGGTGGACGCGCGCTCAGGGCGAGGGCGAAAACAATATCGACACCTTTGCGCCGCCGGACAATGCGCAGGACTTTGCCGACTTTGTCAGCGCCGTAGTCAGCCGCTACAAGGGACGCATTCGGTATTACCAGCTGTGGAACGAGCCAAACATCTATCCGGAGTGGGGCGGCTACGCCATTGACCCGGAAAGCTATGTGGAACTCCTGAAGGCCGGCGCCGAAGCCGCGCGCGCCGCCGACCCGCACGTTGTGATCATCGCCGGCGCGCTGGCTTCGACGATCAACCTGCAGCCAGACGACCCGCCGCCGGGCAATAGCCTCAACGACTTGCTCTTTTTACAACGCATGTACGACGCCGGCGCCGCGCCTTACTTTGACATCATGGCGATGCAGGGCTACGGTCTCTACAGCGGCCCCACCGACGACCGTATGCACCCACGCGTGATCAACATTAGCCGGCACAAGTTTGTGCGCGATCTGATGGTCAAAAATGGCGATGCCCACAAGCCGATCTGGATCGCCGAGATGAACTGGAATGCCGCGCCTGAAGATGTTGACCCGCGCTACGGTCGCGTAACGCCGGAACAACAGGCGCGCTATCTGCCGTTGGCGTACCAACGTGTGATCGAAGATTGGCCCTGGATCGGCGTGGCGAACACCTGGTATCTCAAGCGCGCCACCGACCTGTGGGAAACAAATCGCCAGCCCGAAGCCTACTTCCGCCTGCTGGCGCCCGACTTCACCCCACAGCCGGTCTATGAGAGCATGCGGGAATTCACGGCTGGGTTGGAGAAGTAGATGATGGAAAAGGGGAATGCGGGAGATTGGGAGATTAGGAGATTAGAGATTGGAGATTCGTCATCCTCCAATCTCCAATCTCCAATCTCCAGTCTCCAATCTCCTAATCTCCAATCCCCTAATCTCCTAATCACTTTATCACTCTTACTCGCAACCTTCCTCCGTTTCTATCAACTCACCGCCTCCTCGCTCTGGAATGACGAGGGCAACACCTGGGCGATGCTGGCGCGCAGCTTTGGCGAGATCGCGACGTCCGCCGCGGCGGATATTCACCCACCCGGCTATTACTGGCTGCTCAAGCTGTGGTCGTTGATCTTCGGCGACAGCACGCTGGCGATGCGCAGCTTTTCCGCCGTGCTCGGCGTGCTGCTTGTTGCGCTGATCGCCGCCATTGCACTGCGCACTACCCGCAACCAACCGGGCTGGCGTTGGTTTCCTGCCCTGGCGGCGCTAGTAGTCACCATCAATCCCTTCCAAATCTACTACAGTCAGGAAGCGCGCATGTACATGCTGCTGGCGGTCGAAGCCGCCGGCCTGGTCTGGGCGCTGCTGTGGATGATGGAGATTGGAGATTGGAGATTGGGAGATTCTGAGGCGAACGCTTCCCCCAATCTCCAATCTCCAATCTCCAATCTCCAATCTCCCAATCTCTTACTTCCCCAATCCCTATTTCTCCTCTTCGGCATCGCTGGCATGTGGACGCATTACAGTTTTCCGATCGTGTTGGCGGCGGCGGGATTGACCTTTGTACTGTGGTGGATGATCTCGCTGCGTCGCGTCGCCCCTCACCCCTCGCCCCTCGCTCCGTTGTTCCATTACCTGGCGCTTAACCTGTTGATCCTCCTCGCCTTCCTGCCCTGGCTGCCGACGGCCATCGACCGCGTCCTGCATTGGCCGAAGGGCGGCGTCGAGGTGGGGTTGGGGGAAGGGTTGGCGCTGACGGTGCGCACCCTGCTCTTTGGCCCACTGCGCACCGTGCCCGATCCACTGTGGCCGTGGCTGATCGTCGCTGGTGCGCTGCCGATGATCGGGCTGGTGGCGCTGCGCCGCTTTCCCTTTGCTGCATGGATGTTGGGGCTATGGCTGCTCTTACCGGTGGCGATGATGTTTGGGCTGGGGTTGTTCAGCGACGCCTTTCTGAAATTTTTGCTGGTGGCATCGCCCGCCTGGTGTCTGTTGGCAGCGGCGACGCCGTGGATTGCTCCATCCTGGCAGGCTGGACGCGTAGTGCTCATGGTCAGCGTGATCGGCTTTGCTGTCGGCGCAGCGTGGGCGGCTTTGCCAACTTACTACAGCGACGCTTACGCCCGCGATAACTACCAGGGGGTGGCGCGTTATCTGGCCGCCATTGGCGCTCCGGCGACCGATCTGGTTATCCTCAACGCGCCAGGTCAACAAGAGGTGTGGCGCTACTATGATCCTGGACTGCCGATGTTGGCGCTGCCCGATCAGCGCCCGCCCGACGCTGCCACAGTCCAGGCGCAACTTGCCGAGGCGACGGCTGGCAAACGCCGCGTCTTTGCGCTCCTGTGGGCGACCGATGAGGCCGATCCAGAGCAACTCGTTGAACGTTGGCTCGACGCCAACGCCTTCAAAGCCATGCAAAGCTGGCAGGGCAATTTGCGCTTTGTCACCTATGCCCTCGCTGGCAATCTGGAAGAGACAAGCGCCACACCGGTGCAGTGGGACAACGGCATGATCCTCCGCCAGGTGTGGCAACCGCAGCCGGCGCCGCAGCGCGTGACGCCCGGCAATGCCGCCATGATTCAACTCCGCTGGGGCACAGAGCGTGCATTGACAGCGCGCTACAAAGTTAGCGTACAACTGCTCGACGCGCGCAACCAGGTGATCGCCCAACACGACAGCGAGCCGGGCGGCGGCGCCCATCCGACCGATCGCTGGCAGGTCGGCGAAGAAATCATCGACAATCATGGCGTTGCCATCCCCTTTGGCACACCACCCGGCCGCTACCGCATGATTGCTGTGCTCTATGCTGCGGAAACGGGCGAACGCGTGCAACAGTCTGGGCAGGATACGCTGTCCCTGGGGGCGGTGATGGTCGAGCGGGCCGCGCAGACGCCGCCGCTGGAAGTCGTGCCCATGCAGCAGCGGTTGGATGCGGAGCTCGGCGTCGTGCAGCTGGTCGGTTACGACGCTTACCTGCGCGGCTTCGCCCATGCACCCACAACGCCGATTCGTCCGGGAGATGTGGTGCATTTCACCTTCTACTGGCAGGCGCCGACGCCGCTCCCTGCGCACTGGCCCGACGATCTGACGCTGACCTTGCGGCTGGGCGATCAGATACTCAGTGCGCCATTGGCCGGGGGCGCATACCCGACCGGCGATTGGCAGGCCGGCGAGCTGGTGCGCGGCGAGTTTGATCTGGTGTACACGGGCAGCAACGCACGCCCGCTATTGAGTGTGGATGGGGCGTCTGTGTCGCTTTCCCTGCTGCCGACTGCTCGCTAGCCATCCTCTTGATAAACGTGAGTAAACCCTCGCCTCAACGTCATCACCAGGGACAGCAAGGCGCTTTGTGCTTTATGTTTGACATAGTACTACGTTTATTATAGTATGATTTTCTATCAGGACTGAGTGCAGTGGCGACGCTGCAGAGTCCCGAAATTAGCCGACGCGCCACCCTGGTGAACACTGCCTGAGCGTGGAGACGCCTGGGCGTGGAGATGGTGGTGCGTGATGAGGAGGCGTGCAGATGTCAATGTCCTTGCAAATCGAACCGAGGCCAGCACTCCCGCTCTGTCCCATCGAACCGGCCGCCCACATCATCGGTCAGAAATGGACGCTGCAGATAGTGTATTTTCTGCTCGACAGTCCATCGATGCGCTTTTGTGAGCTGCAGGACAGATTGGGCGGCGTCAACCCCAGTACATTGAGCAGCAGGTTGAAGATGCTTGAAGAAGAAGGCATCGTGCGACGCACCCAGATCAGCGCGATCCCGCCCCACGTTGAGTACAGCTTGACGGAAATGGGGCGCTCGCTCGAAGAGGTGATCCGCGCTGTGACGCAGTGGAGCAACACCTGGCTTTGCGGTTGTTGCAGTTGAAATGAGACGAGCGCCCATCATGATCGTAAAAGGTTTGACAGTTGGTTTGTTGCAGGAAAATTGCTACATCTTTGGATGCAGTCGCACCCGGCGCGCTGTCATCATCGACCCCGGCGACAATGCGCGGGCGATCCTGCGCGTGGTCGATCAGCAGGCGCTGACCGTTGAGAAAATCATCAACACGCACGCTCACTTCGACCATGTGATGGCCGTCAACGCGATCCGCTCCGCCACCGGCGCTCCTTTCTACCTGCATCGCGCGGATCTGCCGGTGTTGCATGAGATGCCCGAACGCGTGCGCCTGTGGCTGGATATGGAAGCCGACCCGGTGGACGATCCCGATGGTTTTCTGGAGCACGGGCAGATCATCCCGGTGGGCGACGAAGAGCTCGAAGTGCGTTTCACGCCGGGTCATGCGCCAGGCCACGTCGTCTTCGTGCATCATGCCGGGCGCCAGGTCTTTGCGGGCGACACCTTGTTCCAGGGCAGCATCGGTCGTTTCGACTTGCCGGGCGCCGATGGGCCGACCTTGCTGCGTAGTATCCGCCAACAATTGCTGAGCCTGCCCGACGACTATGTTGTGTATCCCGGTCATGGCGGCGCCACGACGATTGGCGAGGAACGGCTCTATAACCCGTATGTTGGCGAACGCACGTTGCAGCCATGAAGAGGCGTGGATCATGGTTGAAGCCGCCCAGGTAATCTACCACATGACGCCGCAGGCCGTGTGGGATGCACAGCGTAACCAGCCGAGTTTTGCGCCGGCGTCATTGGCGACGGAAGGCTTCATCCATTGCACTGCAGAACCGGAGCTGCTGTTGCAAGTTGCCAATCGCTTTTATCGGGAGATTCCAGGGACGTTTATAATTGTGTGCATTGCACTGGCGCGGCTGGACGCCGAGTTGCGCTGGGAGCTGGCGGACGGCCATCGTTTCCCGCACATCTACGGGCCATTGAACTGGGAAGCGGTGGAACGCATCCTGCCCTTTCCCCGCCAGGCAAACAACAGTTTTTTGTTGCCAAAGGAACTGGAGCGCTGAAAGGGCTATGAGCGCGTGGGCAGACAATTTTCCGGGCTTGTTTCGCAGACGCAACCCAATGGATGAGTCGCCGCTGACCAATGCTGAAAGTGACACGGCATCCATGACCACCACCGGCGGCGGCCTCGACAACGAACCGGTCGTCGTGTGGGAAGCTGCCAATTTGATGGAGGCGCAGGTTGTCAAGGGGCGCCTGGAGAGCGAAGGCATCCCGGCATTGATTCGCGGGGAGGCGCTTGCCACGATCTACGGGCTGACGGCGGGCAACCTGGCCGTTGCCAAAGTGCTGGTGCCAGCGCCGCTGGCGGATAAGGCTCTGGCGTTGCTGGTTGATGAAACCGATGCAGACGAACTCACGGAACCGCCTGAAGCAACGCACTGAACACAATCGTCGATGACCAACCGGCTGGCGTTGCATACGCCGGTTCTTCCACACTACACGCTGGAAATACTGCATGACCCAGAAACTATTGGAAAGGGTGTTCTTGACGCAAAGGCGCAGCGGCAACTTGCTCGTTGCATGGTTTGCTGCGATTGCCTTAATCTTGATCGCTCTCGGACAAGCTAACGCACAGACGCCTGCACCCACACCCGCCGTGACAGCGTCAACCGTCATCAGCGGTGACGGCGTCATTGTCGGGCGCGTTGTCCAGGGCACAGCCGGCGCCACTTTATCGGCGGCGCAGCCGGTCACCCTGATGGCTTACATGAACTTTGCCCCGGTGGCGATGCTGACGACCACTACAGACCTGGATGGCGGGTTTGCTTTCGAGCAACTTGCCACGATCACGGACGTCGTTTACTTCGTGGGGACAAGCTACGCCGATGTGGCCTATGGCTCTGATTTGCTGGCGCTTTCGCCGTTGACGCCGACGTTGGAACTGGAGATACCCGTCTATGAAACGACTACCGACCCCAGTCAACTGCGCGTCAGCCGGATGCAGTGGGTGATCGATCACCAGCCGGGTGCACTCCATGCCCGTCAGATTGTGCTGATTGCCAATATGGGCGACCGCACTGTCATCGGGCGTCCAGTCGACGGCGTGGACGCGCCTGTGACGGCTGTCATCCCTGCGCCCATCAACGTTGGGGGATTGACTTTTCAAGATGGCGCATTGGGGGCGCGTTATCAGCAGGTCGGCAATGTCATCTACGACACGACGCCCATCCGCCCAGGGCGACAAAGTCGGCAGGTGTTGATGGGCTACGCCATTCCCTACACCGACACGGCAGCCGCGCTGACAACTGACTTCGCCTATCCCGTCGACGCACTTACCGTACTTGTCGCCGACCTGCCAGACCTGACCGTCGAGGTGAGCGCGCCGCTGCAGAACATCGGCAATCAGACAATCCAGGGCGTGGCTTATCGCGTGTTCAACGGTCAGTTGGCGGAGCCGCAAGCGGTGACAGTGGCGTTGCAGAACCTGGTGGCGCCCGATCGCGCCGATCCCCGGCTGACGCCGCAAACAACAACGACGCCGGTCGCGGTTGCGGCGCCAGAGGGCAACGCCCTGGCTGCTATCCCGCCCATCTTTGCGGCGTTGGGTGCAGGTGCGTTCGTGTTAGTGATTGGCGCCAGCATCTTGTTTTGGAAGTACACGCGCGACAAACGCCAGGCGGAGCAAGCGCTGGTGGCGGCAAAAGAACGATTGCTCACCGAGATCGCCATGCTTGATGATCGCCACGCACAAGGGGAAGTGGACGACGAAAGCTGGTCGGCGGAGCGTCTGGCTATGATGCGGACACTGCGCACTGTGACTGATGATCTCGAACGCCGGCAAGCCGGACGAAAGGATGCGGCGCGTGGTTGAGAGTGCCTTGATTGTAGCGCACAACGTCCACAAACGATATGGGCGCAAGCGTATCCTGACCGGCGTCGAACTGGCAGTGCCGCAGGGCGAAGTGATGGCGCTGTTGGGCGCTAATGGCGCCGGCAAGTCCACTTTGATGCGCATCATCTCTGGGCTGGCGAAACCCGACCGCGGCGAGGTGATCCTGGGCGGCGTCTCGACGCGCAAGGCCGGGCACGAAATCCGGCGTTATATCGGACTGGTGGCGCACGCGCCATTGCTCTACGACAACTTGAGCGGCTGGGATAATCTCATGTTCTATGCGCGCCTCTACGACATTCAACAGCCAGCGCAGCGCGTCGAAGCTGTGCTGCGCGCCGTCGAGTTGTGGCCGCGCCGTCACGACACCGTGCGCACCTACAGCCGTGGTATGACGCAACGCCTGGCCATTGGCCGCGCCATCTTGCACGATCCGCCTGTGTTGCTCCTTGACGAGCCGGACACAGGGTTAGACCCGGTCAGCGCCGAAACGCTGGCGCGTCTGATCCGCACGCTGGGCGCCAGCAATCGCGCTATCTTACTGACGACGCACAATTTGGAGCGGGCGGTGAGTTGGGCCGACTCGGTTACGCTGCTGGCGGATGGTAAGATCGTGCAGACGGCGGCGGCGGCGGCGTTGACGACGGCAACCGTCCGCGAGTGGCTGGCGGCGACAGGGAGTCTGCCATGAGCAGCGACGCCAATCTGCATGCGCCGCCGGTGACAATGCGGCTGGGTGGGGGCATGGCTGCCTATTGGCGCAAGGTCGGCGCCGTCTGCGCCAAAGATTTGCGCGCCGAAGTGCGCGGGCGTGAGGTGCTCAGCACGATGACAGCGTTTAGCGTGCTGGCAGTCTTGATCTTTGGCATGGGTTTTGACCTGCGCGTGCCGCGTGCGGAGATGATTGCGCCGGGCGTGCTGTGGGTGGTAGTGTTGTTTGCAGGCGTGCTGGGGCTGAATCGAAGCTTTGGCGCCGAGGTGGATCGGGGCACACTGCCGGCGCTCTTGCTGGCGCCAGTAGATCGGAGCGCCATCTACTTTGGTAAACTGCTGGCAAACTTGCTCTTCACGCTGGCGACGACGCTGGTGATCCTGGCGGTTATGTTTTTCATTTTTGATCTCAACATGTTTCACCCCTACAATTTGCTGGCGGTCTTGTTGGGGGTGTTGGGCTATGTAGGCGTTGGCACGATTTTTGCGGCGTTGACGGCCAACAACCGGGCGCGTGAGACCATGTTGCCGATCCTGCTGCTGCCGGTGATGGCGCCCGTCTTTGTAGCAGGGGTGGCGTTGACCGCTGGCGCCATCGACGGCAAGAGCCTGGCCGATCTACGCCAGTGGTTTGGGATTCTGGCCGTGTTCGATCTGATCTTCATCGTCGTAGCGTATTTGCTCTTTGACTTGATCTGGGAAGATGCATAAAGAGGAGGCAAAATGAGTTCGACAACCCTGAAGGCTTCGTCCGGCTGGCGCGGACTCGACATTCTACAGTTGGTGCTGGGGCTGCTGGCCGTGGCGGCCATGACGACCGTGATGTGGGCGTCGCTCTACCTGGCGCCCGCTGCCTCGAATCTGGCGGGGGATGAGCAGATCGCACAGCGCATCTTCTACATCCACATGGGCTGCAACATTGGGGCGCTGGCTGGTTTTCTGGTCTCGATTGTCGGCAGCATTGCTTATCTGATTTCGCGCAACCTGAGCTGGGATCGCGTGGCGCAGGCGGCCATTGAAGTCGGCGTGATCTGTGGAACGGGCACGATCCTGACCGGCATGTTTTGGGCCAAGCCGACCTGGAACACCTACTGGACGTGGGATCCGCGCCTGACGACCTCGACGATCACCGTGCTGGTCTATCTGGCCTACTTGCTTTTCCGCAACGGCATCGACGATCGGCGCACGCGCGCCCGCTTTGCCAGCATCTATGCGCTCCTGGCTTTTCTCAGCGTGCCCCTCACCTTCTACAGCGCTCGGTTATTCCGTTCGATTCATCCGGTGGTGTACGGCAACGAAAACGCCGACGCCCAGGGCGGCTTTGCAGTTGGCGCCACGATGAGTCAGGTGGTTTTAATCAGTATTATTGGCTTCTGTGTGCTCTTTAGCGCCCTGGTTATCTTGCGCTGGCGGCAGTTGAGCACAGAAGACGCCATCGCCGAAATGCGAGAAGGGTTGGCATAGCCATGTTCTACTTAATGATGGGATTTGCAGCAGTCTGGTTGCTGGTGACGTTGTATCTTGTTTATCTTGGTCTGCGTCAGCGGCGGCTGGAAGCGGAAATGCAGGCATTGCGTGAAGAAATGCAAGACACAACGCAGCGCACGGCTTGAACATCAGTAAAACGTATCGATGATGTGCGTTAGCAAGCCGCAGACAGGGCGCCTGACGCTTGCGCGGGCAGTCATGCCGGCGGGAGTGCAGTAGAAGAAGGATAGAACAGAATGACCAATACAGTTAGCAGCCCCAAAGTGACTCGCGTTGACGGCCGTGCCACGCAGACGCCAAAGGACGTGAGCCGATGGGTGATTTTCTTCCATGCGATTTTTTTTGTGGTTGGCTTCACCCTGGTCTTCACGGTGTTGGGGTCGGCGGCAGGGCTGCTTGGGCGTAGCCTCAACCAGTACATGCCGGTAATCCAGAAATTTGGCGCGATCTTGCTGGTGATCTTTGGTTTGACAACACTGGGTTTCTTTCGCTGGCTTGTGAGCCTGGTGGAGCGGCGCGTCGATGTGCAGCGGAACCCGGCGGCGGAAGCGCTTGTGTCGGTGCTGAACTTCCCGAATCAGTTGCTGTACACCGAAAAGCGCGTCACCGAGATGCACCAGGTCAGTCGCAAGTGGGGCTATCTGAGCAGCAGTTTGATGGGCGTCAGCTTTGCGGCCGGATGGGTGCCATGTATTGGCCCGATCTTAGCCAGCATCCTCTTTTTGGCTGGCGACAGCCAGACGGCATGGCAGGGCGCCGGGCTACTGTTGGTCTATTCGCTGGGTCTGGGCATTCCTTTTTTGCTTACAGGGTTGATGTTTAGCAGTATGAGCCGCTGGCTGCGCGCCATGAATCGTCACCTCGGCATCATCAGCATTATCAGCGGTCTTTTCATGCTCTACGTCGCCTATCTGCTGTGGAGCGGCAGCCTGAACATGCTGACGACACAGTTTATGGTGCTCAATGACTGGGTGTTTCAAGCTGAAGAGCAGGTGTCGGGTCTCTTTGCCGGCGGCGGCAACTTGATCGGCGCTGGCGTGGTGACCGAGATCGTGCTGGCGTTCACCGCCGGGCTGATCAGCTTTCTCAGCCCGTGCGTATTGCCGCTGGTGCCAGCGTACATCGGCTATTTGAGCGGCGCCGCAGTAGGTGTACGTCCGCAAGCATAAGGTGCATGATGCAAGTCACACTGTATAGCAAGCCCGGCTGTATGCTTTGCGATGAACTCAAAGCCATCCTCACTGAGCTGCAGGCTGAGCTAGATGAGCTAGAATTGACCATCAACGAACGCAATATCGAGGCCGACGCCGAAGATTTTGCACGCTATCGCTATCTCATCCCGGTGCTTGACCTCGAAGAGGGCGGTTTGCTCTATCCGCCGCACACGTGGGCAACGGTGCGCAACGCGTTGATAGCCGCACACAGGCAGGCATCATGACGCCGACTCCTTCCGCTGCCCGCGCCACAACGCTGACGCGCACCGCCAATGGCCTGGTGATCGGCATGGCGCGTCATTGGCTGGCGATCTTCAACACCGTCTGGGCACTCTACCTGTTCACACCGTTTCTGGCGCCGATCTTCATGCACATCGGCTGGACGGCGCCAGCAGGCGTCATCTATGCGATCTACTCCGTGCTCTGCCATCAATTGCCCGACCACAGTTACTTTCTCTTTGGGCCGTCGCTGATTCCGCAGACGCCGGAGCTGGTTGCGGGTGGGATGACCGCTTCAGCTTCGTTGTTTGTCGAACGCGCGTTCATCGGCAGCCCTGAAGTAGGATGGAAGGTGGCGCTTTGCCAGCGCGATGTGGCGATCTACGCTGGCGTGCTATTGGCAGGCGTCAGTTATGCTTTCGTGCGGCAGCGAACGCGCCCGTTGCCGTTCAAGCTCTTTGTCCTGCTGGTGATCCCGATGGCAGTGGATGGCCTGACGCAACTCATCGGCTGGCGTGAAAGCAACTGGCTCTTACGCACGCTTACCGGTGCGCTCTTTGGCGGCGCCGCCGTCTATCTGGCTTACCCCTATGTCGAAGAAGCTATGCAGGAAGTCCTGGAAAGCGAACTTCTGCGTCAGGCCGCCCTGGAGCGTCAAGCGCCTGACTCTGATGGAGTTTAACCAATAGATTCGGTAACCGTAGATTCGGCTTCCAGCC
>DGFH01000318.1:4125-5102 GCA_002391565.1 Anaerolineales bacterium UBA3905 | reverse complement strand
TTCGGCTTCTAGCCGGACGTTTCCGGTCGGCCACGCTGTCACGCCGGAGGCGATGACCTACGGGAGAGGCCGCTGCGTGCGTTGATGGCGACAACATCGCTTGCCGAATCATTTGGTAAATCTTCACAAGCGTCGTCATAGGGGCGGCAAGATCGTTGCGTTTTGCTCTGGCGCGATTCGACAAAAGAGCAATGAGGTCGTATACTACAGGCTTGTTGGTTCGCAGCCTGTCCTCTACACAATGCTGCGGATACGGCGCAGATTGGGGCGTTGACCAGAGCACGCCTTGAAGATAAGCCCTCAAGCAGGGCGTTGGGAATTGGGGAGAGCAAATCAGGATGGCAAACACAAAGTCCGCTGAAAAAGCCAGTCGTCAGAACGCCAAGCGCGCGGCCAGCAACCGCGTCTATCGCAGCAGCGCCCGCACCGCCGTCAAGAAGGCGCGGCTCGCCATCGAAAGCGGCGATCCGAATGCACTGGAACTGGTGCGCAACGCCGAACGGGTGCTGGCGCGAGCCGCCAATAAGGGCGCAATTCATCACAACAACGCTGCGCGTCGCTCTAGCCGTCTGATGTTGATGCTCAACAAGAGCCAGGCCGCCGCCTAAATATCGGACAGGCAAATTGCAGGCATAAAATCTGGGTAGGCAATTTTGCCTACCCATTTTTGCTTGCAAGGCATGCTCGTTGCTGAAGCGCAACTCTCAAACGCGCATCACGCACGCGCTGACGGCGCCCCTCGCTACTCGTTGCTTGGCCCATTCCTCATCCACTATCACGCCACTCGCCTGAGCGCCGGGCGTAGTCACACAAAAATTGTAGCGGACACAGGTCACAATGGGGCGTTTGCGCTTGACAGATCTGTCGCCCATGTCGGATCAGGTTGATGTGCAGCGGGTAAAAAACGGTGGGCGGCAACAACGACTCCCAGATGCGCATGATCTTGTCGGGGTTGGCGCGGCGGGGGCTGACGCCGG
>DGFH01000318.1:0-4007 GCA_002391565.1 Anaerolineales bacterium UBA3905 | reverse complement strand
GTTGCGAGATGCGCTGGATGTGGGTGTCGACTGGGAAAGCAGCAGCGTTGAAGCAAAAGAGGAGCACAATGCTGGCTGTCTTAAAGCCAACGCCCGGCAGCGAGGTAAGATAGGCGCGCGCGTCTTCAACCGACATCTGCGCCAACCCGCGCAGATCGTATCCGCCCCAATCCGCTTTGAGCCGCTCCAACGTCGCCACGATGGCGGGCGCCTTCTGGTTGTACATCCCTGCCGGGCGGATTGCGGCCTTGATCGCGTCCAGTGGCGCCGTGCGCACGGCTTCCCAGTCGCCGCCGAACGCCTGTTGCAATTGAGCGAAAGCGCGCCCGCTGTTCGTGTCATTGGTGTTGGCGCTGAGGATCGTGGCAATCAACTCATCAACGGGATCGTCGCCGCCTCCAAAAACCGGCGCCCCGAAATGCTCGATGAGAGTTGTGTAAATCGTAAACGCCTTCTCCTGGCGTGCAGACGCATCGTCAAGCATCGTCGCACCCTGCATCGTCCTGTTCACCTCGCCCGATGAAGCCGTCAAGTTGACTCTCTTCGTCTCTCTGCGTTTTCTGCATCGGGCGCCATCTCTGACGAAGTCGCTCACAGAGAGAATCGCAGCCGCTGGCGTCGCCCATGCAACTCGCTCCTATTTTCAGGCCGGGCTATTCTGACATTCAAGCGACATAGATACGCGGCACGCGCGCCAGAATGCGGCTCACGATGTCATAGTTGTTGGTGCCGACGCGCGCGCTGGCCGTCTCCGCCGACAGAGTGGCGTCGCCCTGGCGCCCAATGATCACCACCTCGTCGCCTTGTTGCACCGGGCCGGTGGCCGCTTCGATGGCTGTCACATCCACAACCGTCTGATCCATACAGACCCGCCCCAGAATCGGCGCAAGCTGGCCGTGAATCAGCACGCTGCCCCACGTTTGTGGTCGGCGTGGGAAGCCGTCGGCGTAGCCTATCGGCAGGGTCGCCGTGCGCATTGGGCGATCGGCGATGAACTCGCGGCCATACGAGACCGCTTCGCCGGGCGCCAGGTCGCTCACCTGCGTGACGATGGCTTTCCACGTTAGCGCCGGACGAAAGCCCGCCGGCAGCGTGCACTGCGTCATATCTGGATCAAGCCCGTAGAGGGCGATACCGCTGCGCACCAGGTCGAGATGGGTGTGCGGCATCGTCAGCAACGCGGCGGAGTTGGCGGCGTGGGCAAGTGGTGGGCGCAAGCCTGCCTGACGCAACGTCTCCAACAGCGCCTGAAAGCGGGTGAACTGCGCCTCGGCGTGCTGCTTGTCGGTTTCATCAGAGGTGGCGAAGTGCGTAAAGACGCCCTCTACAGTCAGTCCGTCCAGAGTTGCCAGCGCGGTCAGCAGCGCCGGTGCAGCTTCCGGGCGCACGCCCAGCCGATTCATACCCGTGTTCACCTTGACATGCACGGTCAGCCGTTGCCCCATTGCTTTGGCTGCTGCGTGCAGCGCCGTCGCCGTCTCTAGCTCGAACACTGTTAATGTAACCGCGTGCGCCAGCGCAGACGCAGCGTGCCACGGCGGGGTGTAGCCCAACACCAGGATCGGGCGTGCGATTCCGGCCTGGCGCAATTCGATTGCTTCCGACAGCGTGGCGACTGCAAAGTGGTCAGCACCAGCTTGCTGCAAAGTGCGCGCCGTCTCTGCAGCGCCGTGACCGTAAGCGTTGGCCTTGACGACTGCCATCAACTGGGTGGTGGGCGCCAGCCGACTGCGTAGCAAGTACAAATTGTGCGCCAGTGCGCTGCGACTGACTTCGATCCAGGTTGTGCGAGGGGGAAAATCCGCAACGCTGTGCGCCGTCAATTCACCGTTCATCATTCACCGTTCATTATTCGCCATTCACGATTCACTATTTAGACTTCAGCTTCATCTTGTCGGGTGGGTGCACTGGCAGGTGCATGGCTCGCCCAGCCACAGCGCGCTGCCAATGTCTCCCATTCTGACCATGTCAACCCGTCCATCCCCGGTGAAATCCCCGGCTTGGCCTGCCCGTGATAGTCACTGCCGCCGGTGATCAGCAGGTTGTGCCGCACCGCCAGGTCGTGGAAATGCGCCGTTAGTGCAGCAACCTCCTGCGCAGAGGCGCCAAAATGCCCACGGTTGTAGGCGTAGGGATAGCGCACCTCGATGCCATCCAGCCCTGCCGCCGCCAGCCGCGCCACCACGTCGTCGATGGCGCGCACGCGTGGGTACGCGCCGGGATGCGCCAGCACGGCGATTCCTCCAGCGGCGTGCGTCACGGCGATGGCATCTTCGACGCTCAAACTGAAGGTGCGCGCCACATAAGTGGAATTGGGTGCATCGGGTGCAAGAAATTGTGCGAAGACGTCGGCGACAGAGGCGAAGCGTTGTGGGTTGCGGGCAAGCGCCTCCTGCGCAATGTGGACGCGCCCTGGCACGCCCTGCGCACGCGCCAGCACGTCGTCGACCTCGATGGCAACGCCGTAGGTTTGTAATCGTTCGATCTGGCGGATTTTTTGTTCGATGCGGCTGGCAAGGATACGCGCCAGCGTGGCGAGCAACTCCGCATCCTGATGTCGGATGCCGAGCGCCAGGATGTTAATATCCAACAGATCGCGCGCTGACTCACTGCGCGTGCTAAATTCGAGCGCAGGGATCACCTGCACACCCCATTGACGCCCGGCGGCGAGCGCCTCATCGACGCCGAGCACGCTGTCGTGGTCGGTCAGCGCGATGACGCGCACCCCGCGCGCCGCACACAAGGCCACCAGTTCTGCCGGCGTATCTGTCCCATCGGAAGCGGTGCTGTGCAGTTGCAGATCGACCGGATAGCTCACGGCGCCTCCACGATCCAGCGGCCTTCGCCATGACTGCCCCAGGCCAACACCTTGCGCGGTGTGACCTGGATGACGTCATCGTACTCGGCGTCGGTAGCGATATCCCAGTTGTACTTGGCAAGGAAGAGTGGGCGCAGTGCGTCGCGCATGGCCGGCGCCGGACGCGCTACGCCTTCGACAATCAGGGCATTGCTGGTGTCGGCCAGCGCCAGGCTAACGGCAGCGTTGACGCGAATGTTGGCGGCGCGCACCGATGTCAACCGGGTGACGACATAGATGCAGTTTGCGTGCACGACATGCCAGATCGGCGCCAGATGGGGGCGACCATCTGGGCGCGTGCTGCTGAACCAACAGGCTTCTGCAACGCCAAAGAGCGCCAGCAATTGTGCGACCTGGTCGGTGTGTGTGTTGTCCGTGTGATTGGGAGTTGGCATCGATCTTCGCAGACTGGTAAACTATAGCGGTTTTTTGTTGACTGATGGCCGATCATCATACTATATCCCAACGATGCACCGCAATTGTCGGCCACTTACTCGTGTATCCATCGACGGCGCTGACCTTACGTCAATAAATTGTTATCAAAGCTGCGAAGGATTCTTGTGCGGATTGCGATTGTACTTCTCGGAGCAGAGTTTTGGACGCGGTAGCAATGGGCGAACGCTCCGAAGCTGAGCTACTCCAGCGACTACAAGCTGGCGATCAGGCGGCCTGGATTGAGCTGATCCAGAGCATGCGTCCGCGCCTGCTTGGGTATCTGCGCCACAATGTGCCAACACAGGAGGATGCAGAGGATGTGCTGGGCGAGACGTTGGTCGCAGCAGTGCGCGCGCTCAAGGATTTTGATGGCAAGGCAAGTCTTGCCACCTTTATCTTTGCGCTGGCCTACCGCAAGATTGCCGATTTCTGGCGGAGACGCCAGGACACGGTGGCGCTGGTTGAACATCAGCGGTCGCCGTTGGGGGTAAGCAGCCGGGCCGTTGAATTTGCCGAGGTGTTGGATCAGTTGCCGGAGCTTTCCAAGCAAGTGCTCATCTTGCGTTATCACGTCGGGTTGAGCGTCGGCGAAATTGCCCAGGTGCTCGATCGCTCTTACAAAGGGACAGAGTCGGTGTTGAGCCGGGCGCGACAGCAACTGCGCGACCTACTGGACGAGACAGGGTTTGAGCATGAGTGACCTGCGGGGCTGGCT
>DGFH01000236.1 GCA_002391565.1 Anaerolineales bacterium UBA3905 | reverse complement strand
GTAAGAAGAAATTGAGTGTATCTCACTTTACCACATGGAACAATGGTCGCAGATGACATGGGTGTGTTTCAAGATGGGGGTGTATTCGGGCGGCGGTGCCGCCCGGTGAATTTATTCACCGGCTGATAGCTCAAGTCCACTCAAGTGGACTGGCATGGCAGCGTCCAGTCGGCTTGAGCCGACTTCAGCTTTCAGCCTCGATTTGAATCGAAGGCTGTGCACCCCGAACATGAAGTACAGCCAGAGCACCACCGCCAATTGACAGCCATACAGTGCACAGACTATGATCGCTGGCGCACGTCAATTCACCGGGAATTAGCATCAGGATAGCCTGTCTATGTCGCTATTTGGCAACCAGCGCGAGTTTCTCATCATCGGTTTGGGCGAGTTTGGCGCCAGCGTGGCGCGGCGACTGCACCAGCTTGGTTACAGCGTGTTGGCGGTGGATCGCAGTCGCGCCATCGTGCAGCAACTGGCCGACGACCTGCCCGACGTGGTTGCGCTCGACGCCACCGACGAAGACGCGCTGCGCGATATCGACGTGAAGAGCTTTGACACGGCGCTGGTGGCTGTCGGCGGCGACCTGGCGCGCGCCATCCTCATCACCATGGCGCTCAAGGAACTGGGAGTGCGCTACGTGATCAGCAAAGCGCTCGACGAACACGCCCGGCAGGTGCTGCTGCGCATCGGCGCCGACGAGGTAGTGATGCCAGAACATCAGTTTGGCCGCTGGGTGGCGGAACGCATGGTGCTCGGCCACCTCAAGGCCATCCAGGAAGTTGAACCCGGCGTGTTGTTGGGCGCGCTGAGTTGCCCCAAAGCCGTCGCCGGGCAGACGCTGGAGGAGTTGCATCTGCCACGTGAGGTGACGGTGCTGCTGATTACAGGCGGTGACCGCACCGTTCCCATGCCCCCACCCACGCAGCGGCTGATCGCTGGCGACACGATCTGGCTGGTCGGTAAAACGGACGCCATCCATTCAATTCGCGTCTTTCGGCAGGAGGAGGCATGAGCACGCTTCCCCCCGACGCCCGGTCACCTGGGAAAGCGCCCTGGAGTCTGCCCGCCTGGTTATCCTCTTCAACGCCACCCTCTCGGCGTCGCCTGGCACGCGCCCGCCAACCCGCTGCACAGCGCGCGCTGACAATCCTGGCAGGCTTAGTGATATTGATCGTGGTCGGCGCCCTCGTTCTCTGGATGCCGATCAGCAGCACCCGCGCGCAAGGACTCGCCTTCCATCAGGCGCTCTTCACCACCGTCTCCGCCGTCACTGGCACCGGGCTGAGCATCATCACACCATCCACCGACCTCTCACTATTTGGGCAGATCGTGTTGATGGCGCTGATGCAGATCGGCGGGCTGGGCTTTGTGATGACGGCAATCATCATCTTTCGGCTGTTGGGGCGACGCGTCACGCTGGCCGAGCGGCTGACGCTGCGCGACTCCCTGGGGTTGACAAACACGCGCGACCTGGTCAAACTCAGCCTGCTGGTGCTGCTCGGCATCATGATCATCGAGCTGGTGGGGGCGCTGTTGCTATGGATGCTTTGGGCCGGTCGCTTCCCCTTCTGGACGGCAGGCTACTATGCCCTGTTTCATGCCGTTGCCGCCTTCACCAACGCAGGCTTTGACCTGTTCTCCGGTTCTCCGTTCGTTCCTGATGGGCCGCCGCAGGACATCCCGACGCTGATGGTGGTCGGCGCATTGATCTTCCTGGGCAGCATTGGTTTGCCGGTCGTCAGTGACATCCTGCAGTGGCGACGCCGACGGCGCCTCTCACTGCACTCGCGGGTGACGTTGTGGACGTCCGGTGGGCTGATCGCCTTCGGCGCCATCGCTTTCTTTATTGGCGAGATGGGACCGGATTCCAGGTTTGCCACGGCGCCGCGCCTCGACCTGTTGGCAGGCAGCATCTACTTTTCCGTGGCGACGCGCTCGGCCGGCCTGGTGTTGCACCCTTCTTACGTCAATCTTTCGCAGGCGAACATTATCGTCGCCAGCGTGCTGATGTTTGTGGGCGCCTCGCCATCTGGCATGGGCGGCGGCATCACAACAAGCACCCTGGCGGTGCAATTGCTCAGTGTGTGGAACTACGCACGCGGGCGCAACAATCTGCGCGCCGGACGCCGCGTGATCCCGGAAGAAGCGCTGCGCAAGGCGTCGATCGTGATCACAACGTCCTTCCTGATCAATTTTCTCGTCACCTGGCTGCTGCTGCTCACGCAGGAAGCCACCTTTCAGGAAGCGCTGTTCGAGAGTGTTTCAGCCTTCGGCACGGTCGGCTTCAGCCTGGGGCTCACAGGGCGACTCGATCTTTTTGGTCAGGCGTTGTTGATGTTACTGATGTTCTGGGGCCGCCTGGGCGCGTTGACCATCATCGTGGCACTGGCGCAGCCGCGCCTACCCGAACGCGTCGGCTACCCGGAAGAATCCATCCTTCTCTAGAACAGGTAGGAAACCATGTTGCCAGCGCGCCCGACGGTGCGATCTCGATTCAGTGGGTGGGCGCACCGTCAGCTGCGCCTCGAAGTCGGGTGGGCGCTGGCGCTATTTGCCACTGTCGCCTTTAGCTTTGCGCCGCCCGTGGCGCGCTTTGCCATCCTCGGCGGCTTCGATTCCACCACCTTGCTGCTCACGCGCATGATCCTGGCGACGACGCTCTTCGCTGGCGTCCTTGCCATCACCGATCGTCAACACCTGCGCTTGCCGCGTGCAGGCGTGACCGCAACGACGTGGGTGGGCGCAGTCAATGCCGGCGGCATGATCTTGTTCTTTGCCTCGCTGGGACGGCTGGAGGCATCGCTCAGCGCCATGATCCTGGCGCTGAGTCCGCCGATGGTGTTGAGCCTGCTGGCGTTGCGCGGCGAACGTCTGACCCGGCGCCATCTGGTGCGGCTGGCGCTTGCTTTAACCGGCGTCTACCTGCTCATCGGCCCAACCGGTCAGGTGGATTGGATCGGCGCGGCGCTGGCATTGGGGGCCACCTTTCTCTTTGCCCTGCAAATGGCGATGACGCAGTGGACGCTCGTCGCCTACCCCACGCGCACGGTGGCCTTCTACGTGACGGCCACGATGACGCTCTTCGTCGCCATCTACTGGCTTCTGCTCGGTGCGCCGTGGACTGCACCGACGCCGACAGGATGGGCAGCCGTGTTCATGCTGGCAATCGTCAGCACGCTGCTGGCGCGCCTGGCTTACTTCGCCGCCATGGGGCGCATCGGCGGTGCACAGATGGCATTGTTTGGACCGCTGGAGACGCTGTTGAGCGTGATCTGGTCGATCCTCTTCCTGAACGAGCAGCTGGCGCCGCTACAACTGGTCGGCGGAGTGCTGATCCTGATCAGCGCGTTACTGGCGATGAAGCGATTGGGGCGCGTCAATCTGCGCTTTCCCAGGCGGTAAAGGGCTGGCGTCACGCCTCATCCGTCACACGTTCATGGGCGGGTGGCGATTGCGATTCGGCCAGCCCGACGCCGAACGCGTGCAGCCTGACGTATGATGGCTTGACGCGTCAATTCTTCGCCAACCGCCGATGTTGACAGAATGCGGCATCACCGGGTAGCGTTGTATGGATACAATAAGCGGGCGAACATTCACGGAACTATGATCTCTGGCGTCAGTAACTTACGGGGCAATGTCAGGCGCGTTGATGAAATTGTACGCGTGCTGGCAAAATATGGACTTGCCGACTGGGTGAGCGACAGCACGCCCGGCTTCATTCGGCGGCGCTTTGTCACCGGTGAGGGGATCGCCGTCACCGAGTATCCAGTCGAGGTGCGCATCCGTCTGGCGCTGACGGAGCTGGGCACAACTTTCATCAAACTCGGCCAGATGCTGAGCACACGCGCCGACCTGGTTGGGCCAGAACTGGCCGCCGAATTAGCTGCACTTCAGGCGGACACGCCTCCCGACCCACCTGAACTGGTGCGCGCCACCATCCAGAGCGAATTGGGCGCACCACCAGAGGTGCTCTTTGCCTGGTTTGATGACAAGGCGGTGGCCTCGGCTTCTGTGGGTCAGGTGCATCTGGCGCGCCTGGCCGATGGCGCCGAGGTCGTCGTCAAGGTGCAACATGCCGGCATCGAAGGCAAAGTGCGCAGCGACCTTAGCCTGCTGGCGACGGTGGCACAACTGGCCGAGACAAACAGCAAAGAACTGGCCCGTTACCGTCCTGCCGACACCGTCGCCGAGTTCAGCCGCAGCCTGATGCGCGAACTGAACTTTCATACAGAACTGAATAATCTCCTACGCTTTTCACAGAATTTCGCTAAAGATCCGCGCATCCGTATTCCGGCAGCCTTCCCGGAACTGTCATCGCGGCGCGTGCTCACGATGGAGCGGCTGGAGGGCTATAGCATCGCCCATCTTGAGCGCATGGCGGCGGACGGCGTGGATCGCGTCGCCTTCGCCGACCTCTTCGCCAACACGCTGATGCAGATGATCTTTCGCGACGGCTTCTATCACGCCGATCCTCATCCTGGCAACATCTTTGTAGAGCCAGGCGGGCGGCTGGGGCTGCTTGACTGTGGCAAGATCGGGCGCGTGGACGAGCAAACGCGCGACGACTTTATCGCCATCGTGGCCGCGTTCCTGACCAGCGATGTCGAGGCGCTCACCGACCAACTGATCGAGTTGTGCGAGACTCCACCCGATTTGAACCGCAGCGCCTATCGAGCCGATGTCGCCGAATTCGTCGGCGAATTTGGCGAGTCGTTGCAAGGCGGTCTCGACCTGGGCGCCGCCTTCGAGGCAATGTTCGCCATCATTCGCAAGCACCATCTGATCGTCCCCCCGCGCGTCAATATGCTGCTGCTGGTCATCGTGCAGATCGAGGGCACGGCGCGCCAGCTCGACCCCAACTTCGATCTGACCGGCACACTCCAGGCTTACGGCGCCGATCTGCTGAGAAAGCGCTTCTCACCCGGCCAGCTACAGAAGGAGATTGTGCGCACCCTGCGCGATTGGCGGCACTTGCTGCGCACACTGCCGCGCGACACAAGCACGCTGCTCGAACGCATCCAGCGCGGGGAACTGCAGATTCGCGTCCAGCAACATGGTTTGCAGGGGCCGCTCAACCGTCTGACCTATGGCATCCTGGTGGCGGCGCTGCTGCTTGGCTCCTCGTTGTTGTGGGCGCTGGCGGCGCCGCCGGCGCCTTGGGGTATTTCCCTTTTCGGCGTGCTGGGAACGGCGCTGGGGCTGGCGTTGGGCGCGCATCTCCTCTATCTCATCTGGCGAGCGTGAACGGAACAGCGCACGCCTCATACACAACACACAACTCACCACGCGTCATATTTGCACCGGGTCCAGCTTCATGCCGTACGCAATCCAGGCGTCGGCGTCGAGCACACGGTGAAAACCGACGCGTTCGTAGAATTGGATTGCGCCCGTGTTGCGCTTGCCAACACCGAGATGCACGCCCGGTGCGCCCAGCTCGCGCAGGCGATTGAGCAGGGTTTCGATCATCCGCCGCCCCCACCCTTGCCCCTGCGCCACTGGCAACAAGTCAATGTGCAGATGCGCTGGGTATGCCGTCAGTGCTGGCTCAGGCGGATCCCCCGCGTGGATATTACGAATGAGGCGTGCGTCGGCGGAATCATCGTCAGGCGACGGCAACGGATAGCGCTGGCGCAGCACGGGAAACCATACTTGCTCGCACCAGGCATGGAACCTGGCGGAGTCGCGCGTGCCTAACACATAACCGCAGGGCGCACCATCCGCTGTCAAGGTGAAGCACAATTCCGGCTCGGCGACAACATAGGGGCCGACATAGAGGTGCCCCAGAAGCTCAGGGTCGCGAAAGAGTGCAGTGGCATCCTGGCCGCTGTCGCCTGTTTTCAGACAGACGGTGTACAGTGCGCAAAAATCACTGGGATGATAGGGACGAATGGCAAATTTCATTGTGTCTCCGGCTCCTGGCTGACATGGTTTACGTCGGCGGCATCCTGGCAGGGTTGTCCTCGCCAGGATGCCGCCGAAGCAGTATAGAGCCTCACCGGTCAGGATTCCAATCCGGCGGCAGGCTGACCAGGGCGAGCGGAGGCGCGTCGGGTGAAGTGGTTGGCGTCACCCACAGATAGCAGTGCACTGCACCCGCATGGAGACCGGCCGGGAGTTGCACACAGAATGGCCCGGTTGTCCCGGCGATCAGGAGCGCCGTCAACAGAATGCCACCGATCACGAGCCATTGGAGTGGTTGCCTGGAAATCATCAAAGAACCTCCTTCTTGTTCGTGTTCGCACCGATACCGATGTCGCCTGCGACGCTCTTCACATTACCGGATCACGGCGCCGCCGTCTTGCCTAGGGCCGGGCGCTTTTGACACCCAAATCGGTCTGCCTGCCTACAACCATCCTGCCGCCGAATTTGACGCCAGGGCTACGGTAATGGGAACATCGCCCGAACATGGATTTGCGATAAGAGGGGGCAACCATGCAACCGATCAATGAACTGAAAACAAGGAGGAAACGATGCGTCTCGGCTTGATGGTGGGCTATTCTGGCGCGCAAATTTCGCTGCCGATGGAAATGATCAAGGAAGCCGACCGCCTCGGCTACTACGCCGTGTGGACGGCGGAAGCGTATGGTTCCGACGCCGTCACGCCGCTGGCGTGGATCGGCGCGCAGACTACACGCATCAAACTGGGCACGGCGATCCTGCAGATGCCGGCGCGCACGCCTGCCAATACGGCCATGACCGCCATGACGCTCGACCAGCTTTCGGGCGGACGCATGTTGCTGGGGCTGGGTCTATCGGGGCCGCAGGTGGTCGAAGGCTGGCACGGCGTCGCCTATGGCAAGCCGCTGGGCAGAACGCGCGAGTATGTCAGCATCGTGCGCGCCATCTTTGCCCGCGAGGCGCCGTTGGTTTTCCAGGGTGAGCATTACCAGATTCCCTATCAGGGGCCAGACGCCACCGGGTTGGGCAAACCGCTCAAGAGCATCCTTCATGGCCGCCGCGATCTGCCGATCTACCTGGCGGCTATCGGCCCCAAAAATGTCGAGCTAGCCGCTGAGATCGCCGACGGCTGGCTGCCGATCATCTTTTCACCGGCGCACTATGCTGAGGCGTATCAGGCGCAGGTGGAGGCGGGCTTTGCCAAAGCCGGCGGCGACAAGAGCCTGGCAACATTCGACATTGCACCCTCCGTGCCCGTCGTCCTGGGTGACGATGTGGACGCGTGCCGCGCCAGCGTCAAACCCTTCCTGGCGCTCTACATCGGCGGCATGGGCGCGCGCGGCAAGAATTTCTACCACGACCTGGCCTGTCGTTACGGCTTCCAGGAGGCCGCCGATCAGGTGCAGACCCTCTACCTGGCCGGACAAAAGGACGCGGCAGCGCAGGCGATCCCCGATGAACTGGTCGACGCCGTCGCCCTGTGTGGCCCCCAATTGCGCATTGCCGAACAATTGGAGATGTGGAAAGCCAGCCCGATCACCACGCTCAACATGACCACCTTTGAACCTGCCGCCGTGCGGGTGATGGCCGAGCTGGTAATGGGCGCCGACGCCGGTCGCCCCGACCGCACAATTTCGATCCCGGCGCCGTCCACGCAGACGCCCGCCGCATCCGCCGAACCGACGCCGGCGACGATCTTTGAGCGGATGGCAAAGCGCGTGGCGGCGACGCCAGAGCTGGCAGCCAAAATCGGCGCCAGTTTCCAATTTAACCTGAACGGCGCACAAGGGGGGAGTTGGGTCGTCGACATGAAGCATGCCGCCGAGGTGCGCAGCGGCAGCCTTGACGCCGCCGACTGTACGATCACCATGCGCGACGAAGACTTCGTGGCGTTGGCAACCGGTAAGCTGAACCCAATGGCAGCCTTCTCCTCCGGCAAGCTCAAACTCCAGGGCAATCCGATGATTGCGATGAAGCTACAGGGGCTGTTTTAGGAGTTGCAAGGGGCGAATCTCTAATCTCCCATCTCGGCGAGAATGAGAAATGGAGATTAGAGATTGGAGATTGGAGATTAAAGAGGGTCAGCGTTGGTGCGCCCACTTTGTAAACGCCCACATCGTGATCGCAAAGGCGACGAAGTGCATCACGATTAGCACCAACGCCGCAGGCACGGTGGGCGTCCCCATCGGGAAGGAGGCCGGATTGACGATCATCAAGATATCGGGAATCAAACTGACGATCAGCGCAATCCACGCCACTATCGTCCACACGCGCACCGGATTGCGGCTGAGTACGTTGATCACCGCATAGACGGCCGTAGCGATCACCAGCGAGAGCGTGGTGAACATGATTGTTGGGATGGGCGACGCCAGCGGCAGGAAGTCGGGATTGGGTTGCGCGACCATCCTCCCCAGCCAGTAAACGATCAAGTTGGCGATCACCGAGCCGACGATGGCGACGCCACCGGCCAGCATGACACGCGCAAAGGGCAATTTCCCGGTGTTTTGCATTGCGGTTGTGGTGGACATAGTTCTCTCCTTCTTTCCAGTCAATGAGCCAACAGGTGACGATGTAGACCGAGTGTTGTCATCGGTGCACAAAAAAGTCGTTACATCCGCTCTACTTTGCAGCCCAGCAGAATGTGCAATTCTTCACGCAAGCGGGTGAGCGGCTCCACCGATTGCTGCGTGCGACTCAGGATGACAGCACCCTCGATGCCCGCCACGATCACCGTCGCCAGGCGCGCCGCCCGTATTTCTGGGTAACCACCTGCCGTCAGCTTTGCGGCAAAGGCGGCGATCAGCTCGTTGTAGGCTGCAGCGCAAGTCGTACGCAGGCGCGCACTGCGCGCCGCCGTCTCCAGTGCGACCGCCGCCAGGGGCGCGCCGCCGCAAAAATGGCTGGCGCTGAAGTGTTCGATCATGCCGGCCATTACGCGATCGACTGCCTCGGCCGGATCAGCGACCTGGCTCAACACGGCCACCGTGAAGTCACGCATCCGCTCGCCTTGTTCGGCTACCGCCGCTGCCGCCAACTCCTCCTTGCCGTCCGGAAAGTAGTAGTAAAGCGAACCACGCGGCGCTCCACTTTCCCGGATGATCTGATTCAGCCCGGTGCCATGATAGCCCTGCGCTTCCAGCAGACGCGAGGTCGTTTCCACAAGTTGTTGGCGCGTGGTGTTGTCCATGCTCGAATTATACTAATCGGTCTACATAGACAGTGTGGGAGTGACTACAATTCCACCGACCAGCCGGGACGTTGCGCCGCCGCCAGCAGCGCCTCGACGACGGCCAGGTCGCGCAGGCCTTCAGCAGGCGTGTTGCGCTGGGGAGCGCCATGTTGGACAGCGTCGGCGAAGGCAGCCAGTTCACGTTGGACGCCGTGCATTTTGCCACATTCAATGCGCTCCACGCCGGCGTCGGGGTGGACGATCTCGACGAAACCGCGGTCGACGCGCAGGCTGCCTGCCGTGCCGACGATCGTCAGCGGCGCGCCCCAGGGTGAATCTACGGCATAGCTGACCTGCAACGCACAGGTGGCGCCGTTGGCAAAACGCAGCACGGCGGCCAGCGTATCGGCGGGCGGCAAATCCGGCGCGACCTGATCCACCATGCTCACCACGCCGGCGATTTCGCCCAATACCAGCCGCAACGCCGCCGCCAGATGAATCACGCCATCCAACAGCAGCCCGCCAGCGAACCCAGAGCGCCGCCACGTCGTCGCGTAGTAAGGATTGCCGGGCTTGAGCGCAACATAACGACTCCAGGCCGCCGTCACCGGACGCCCGATAGCATTCTCGGCGATGAGCTGGGCGGCGCGCTCAAAAGCCTCCTCATAGCGCCAGTTTTCGGCGACCATCCACACCTGAGCGGGGCGGTCGGCGTGAAGCGCCATCAGGCGGTGCGCTGCCGAGCTATCGGGTGCGATGGGCTTCTCGCTGACGACGTGTTTGCCGGCGCGCAACGCGGCTTCCACAAAATCGGCCTGAACAGGGATCGGCAGCAAAATATCCACCGCGTCGATGTCGGCACGCGCCAGCAGCGCCGCCAGGTCGGTGTAGATTGCCACGCTCTCGCCGATGCGTTGCGCCAGAGTAGCGGCGGCGGCGTGCGTGCGGCTGTAGATGGCGACGATCTCGATGCGATCGTGCAGCGTCAGCAGCGCCGGGAGATGAGCGTTTTGCGCAAAGATGCCTGCACCCAGCAGCGCGAGCCGAATGGGTTTGTTTGTGTGCGTCATGTTACAATTGCCTTTCGTGTTCGACCGGTCTGCTATATGCAGCCTTTGTAAACGGGTCTGAGTGATTATGCAACATTGGATGCGCCGCATACCGTGGTTGACGCCCGCCGGCACGCAGCAGATGGTGCCACCGGAGTTGCAGCCGCGCTTTTATCATCTGTATTGGGACATCGCCTGGTTTGGGCTGGTGGCGGGCACAACGCTGGCGTTTCTCAACGTCTACGCCGCCCGTCTGGGCGCCACTGCGTTTCAGATCGGCCTGTTGACGGCCGGCCCGGCGCTGATCAACCTGATCTTCACGTTGCCGGCGGGGCGCTGGCTGCAGGGGCGCCCGCTCGGTCGCTCGGTCTTTACGATGGCGCTGGCGACGCGTGGCATCTACCTGATCTATGCCTTGCTGCCGTTGCTGCTGCCCGCCATCGTACAGGTCGAAGTTTTGATCTGGGCGACGCTGCTCTTCACGATCCCTGGCGTAGCGCTTGTGATCGGCTTCAATGCGCTCTTTGCCGCAGCGGTGCCGTTGGAGTGGCGCGGCTACGTCGCCGGTCGGCGCAACGCGATGCTCTCGGTTGTCTATGTGGTCACGTCGCTCGTCGCCGGCTATATTCTGCAAAACACCTCGCTGGAAGTCGGTTATACGCTGGTTTTTGGCATCGGCTTTATCGGCGCAGCAATGAGCACCTATCATCTCGGCGGCCTGCGCAATGTGAGTGAACACCCGGATGAGGCGCCACCGCGCGTGCGCCAGATCATCGGCGATGCGGCGCAGCTCGGCGGTGTGCGCGCCGGGCAGGGGGTGGGGCAGCGCACCAACATCGCGCCACGCGTCTTTGCGCGTGGGCGCAATCTGCTGCGCCCCGACGTGATTCGCGGCCATTATGGCTGGGTGATCCTGGCGCTGTTCAGTTTTCACCTGGCGCAATTTATGCCGGTGGCGCTCTTTCCACTGCGTTGGGTGGATGCGCTTGGCTTCAGCGATATGGAGATTGCCATCGGCACGGCGGTTTTTCATGCGTGTGTCCTGATCAGCTCGCTCCAGTTGGATCGGCTGACGCGGCGCTATGGCAACCATCTCACCACGGCAGTGGGTGTTGCGCTACTGAGCACCTATCCACTCTTCACCGCCTTCATGCCCGGCCTCTTCTTCTACGCCGTCACCTCGGCGATTGGCGGTCTGGCATGGGGATTGGTGGGCGGCGCGCTGCCTAATTACCTGCTGGAGAAGGTGCCCGCCGACGACCGCCCGGCCTATCTGGCCTGGTACAATCTGGCGCTCAATGCGGCGATCTTCCTGGGTGCGTTGTTCGGACCACTCATGGCGCACTGGTTCAATTTGCAGACAGCGCTGGTGTTGGCCTTTATCTTCCGTTTTGGCAGTGCAGTGTTCATCTGGTTTGTCGATCGCACCGGGTCAACAAAAACGACTGCACACTCATTATTCCATTAGTCATTCAGCCAGCGCACGCTGGAAGATGCATCCAGGGCGCTTTCTGGCGCCAGGTCTACGGCGACTTGGAGTGCTGCACTTATGTGGCGCTCCAGGTCGAAGAATTGTTCCAATGTCGGCGTAACCTGAAAGCGCACGACCAGACGGGTCACGCCGGGAACAGGCGTCAATCCAACTGCGACGACATCGAATTGTTGACGCAAGGCGGGCAATAGCGCGCGTAGCCTGGCGTCGATGTCCAGCACAGGCGCTGTATCTGGGCGCAGTGCAGCACTCATCAACCGATAATGCACGCCGCGCCCCTTGCCCTCCATCTGGAGATAGCCCATCTCCGCCAGCGCCGTGAGGCGGCGCGTGGCGGTGGCGCGGCTCACGTGCAACGCCTCGACCAGTCGCTGCGCCGTGAGCCGATGCTCGCGTTGCGCCAGTGCAAGCACAGCGGCAGCTTCTGGATCGAGCACCGCTGGCAACGAGCTGTGAGGTGCGGCGGCTTGCTGTGGCCCCGGAGTAGACAGCCCCAGCATAGAGGCCAGCGTCATGAAATCTTGCTCCTGGTCATCGAAGGCGTGCTGGCGACAGATGGCAACGCCCAGTTGCCAGTGCTCGCCGGCGCTGACGCTTTGGCTGCTGGCAGCATAGGCTTCCGCCAGATTGTAGTGCGCTTTGATCTCCAGCAAGGGCAACCCCAGCGTGCGGCTGATCTCCAGCGACGCCTGATAGCGCCGCAGCGCTTCTTCGACGTCGCCTGCCAAAAAGTATGCGGCGCCGATGTTGAGCAGCGCCACCGCCACCAGTTCCTGATTGCCGAGGCGCGCGTAAGTGCTCATCGCTTCGGTGTAGGCGGCGATGGCGTGCGCATAATCGCCGTGTGCGCGGTACAGCAGCCCCAGGTTGCCGTGCGACTTGGCGACGCCGAGCAGGTCGCCATCTTCCTCGCGCAGGGCAAGCGCCAATTCAGCATAGCTGACGGCGCGCGCGTGGTCGCCCGTCTTGCGGTAAAGATTTGCCAGCGCGTCATAGATGGCGCCTTGCAAGGCGCGCGCCGCCACAGGGGCGACCTCCAGCGCGCCGAGCAGATCGGCTTCGGCATGGCGCCAATCCTGGCGTAGAAAGTAGAGCCAGCCGCGATCCTTGAGCGCATCGGCCAATTCTGCGGCGCCGGCGGGGAAGCGGTCAATTGCCTGCTGATAATAGCGCAGTGCATGTTGGGGGTTGCGCGTCTCGTACAGCTTGCCGATGCGCCGATAGGCGCGCGCCTGTTCCTCTGGCGTGCGTGCCGCCTGGAGCGCTTGCCGGCCGGCGGCGAGCGCCTCATCCGGTCTGCCGATGCGATGCAGCAAGTCGCTCAGGAGCAGATAAAGCGCATACCGGTTGCCGGCCTCGAGCCGGCGCATGGTGAACGCCTGAATCAGCTCGATCAGTGCACCCGGTGATGTTTCCTGGAGCAGACCATCGACAGCGGCAAGCAGCAGGCGCGCCGCGCGCTCATCTTGTCCGCCGCGCTGGTAGTGACGGATAGCGGAGAGGAGCCTGCCCTGCGCTTCATCTGCAACGGCGATCAGACGATGGCGCTGTTGCATTTCTCCGACAGGCTGGCGAGCGTAAAGATAGGTGCGGAGGGCGGGCGCCAGCCATAGATTGGCGCCGCCGTCGCCTGTCAACAGGAAACGCCGGGCAATCACCTCATCCAGCAGTGCATCGACCTGCGCAATATCCTCGCGCCTGGCGAGGGCAAGCAATTGTTCGCGTGGAAAGACCTCATCGAAGGCGGTCGCAATCGCCAGCAAGCGGCGCAGCGCCGGTTGTTTCTCCAACGGCGCCAGCGTTTCCTGCAGGGCGATCTGCTGGATTTCGCGGCTCCAGGCGCCTTCGACGAGTTGGCGGCGCAACCACTCCACCGCCTCACCGATGGCGCGGTTGCGTTCGTCATAGAAGGCGTCGGCGCTGCTGATGCCAGTGAGCGACAGCAGCGTTTCGGTGAAGCGACCACCGCCGGTGAAATCATCGGGGTGCAGTGGCTCCAGGTAGCGATGACGCAGGATCGTGTAGCGCCACCAGCGTGGGTCGCGCCAGGTTGGGTCGTCGAACGGACGAAAGACGCCAAACGGATACGGCGCTGGTGAAGGGGCAAGCTTTTCCACCGACCAGCGCAACACCAGCCGCAGCGCCCCACCCCGTTCTTCCGCCGTCGGCGAGACATCATCTTTGACCAACGCCGGCTTGACTAACGGCGAATTGGCAAGCGGAGAGCGGGAGAGCGCCAGCAGACTCTGACAGGT
>DGFH01000016.1 GCA_002391565.1 Anaerolineales bacterium UBA3905 | reverse complement strand
AGATGTGTATAAGAGACAGCAACCTGCCAAAGGGCGGCATCTGGGCGGACAACCTGCCGAAGGGCGGCATCTGGGCGGACAACCTGCCGAAGGGCGGCATCTGGGCGGACAACCTGCCGAAGGGCGGCATCTGGGCGGACAACCTGCCAAAGGGTATGACGCTCAAAGACTCGCTTCTGTAGGTCGGTTACTCTTGTTCTATACGTTGTGTTCCTGGTCAAAGGATTATTTTGGGGCGCTAGAGGTCTTTCTTGGGCTAATCTCTAGCATCCAGCCATAAAACCTCAGCGGCCATGATTCTTCATGAATCAAGCCGCTGAGATGGCGCTATGTTGCGGACAGTCAGACAGAGTCATTCAGCCGGAGAGCCAAGAGGAGTGCGAAACAGAGTGCGTACAGTGCGGCGTGAGCGACGCAAGTTCATGAGCAAATGATAGCGCAATGGTCGCTGGAAGCGGTATGCCAGACCACCCAGCGCCAACAGCAACACCCACTGTAACAGCACCAGCGCTGGAGGCAAATGCGCCGTCGCCATGCCGATGCTGCTGCCGACCAAAATGCCGATCCCGCGAGACAGCAAGATCGCCGGCGCCAGCCAGCGTAACGGGGTTGTCCCCATGCCAGCCACGTAGATTGCCAGATCGGGCAACGGAAAGAGGAAAAGCACGAACCAGATTAAGGGTGAGCGCAGCCGTAATTTGCGTTCCCAGCGGATCAGGTCACTGCGGTCGAAGAAGCGCTCCAATACGGGGCGTCCCAACTTGCGACCGATCAGCAGCGCCAGGGTCACACCTAACGTCACGCCGAGCAGACTGAGCGCCAGGCCAGCGCCAAAGCCGAAGAGATACCCGCCCATTACTGACAAGAAGCTGCCCGGCAACGGCGCGATCAAGATTTGGGCGGCAAAGAATGTCACGTAGGCTAATGGCGCCAATGGGCCAAAGCCCACGATCCAGGCGCGCACATCACTGGCTGCCGCTAAGACGGCCCCGATTGGTTCGCTCAGCCACCAGATCAGCACCGCTAACGCTGCCAGCAGCAAAATGAGGATTCCACTGTCACGCCAACGATTCCCAGGAGCAAACATGCACTCAGCCTATCCTATCCGGAGGGTTTGGGTTTTGGCGGTAATTCAACCAGCACGCCGCACTTGTGACGATCAGCATACCCGATTGGTTCCCGCCTGTCACTACAAATTGCTGACAAATTGATGATCACTTTATGCTTACCAGGTGCGCAGCGCAGTTGCGCTTTGGGTGTAGCGCGTCACAAAGTCATCGATTAGCTTGCGGGCAATGCTGATCTTGGGTGGCACCAAAGGCAGGGCGTCTGGGGCAAACCACTGAGCATCGGCGATTTCATTGTCACCCAGGGTAATCTCACCACCGGCGTATTCGGCGGTAAAACCGATCATCAGGGAATTAGGGAAGGGCCAGGGCTGGTTGCCAAAGTAGCGAATATTCGTGACCTGAATGCCGGTTTCCTCAGCCACTTCGCGACGCAGGCACTCTTCCAACGTCTCGCCAGCTTCGACAAAGCCGGCAATGACGCTGTAACGCCCTGCCGGAAATCGATGATTGCGCGCCAGCAGAATGCGCGCTCCCTCCGTCGTCTGGCGCGTAACAGCGACGATGATTGCGGGCGCAATGCGAGGATAACTGCTTAGCCCACAGGCAGGACAACGTCGTGCGCGCTCGCCTATCACCAGTTCCGTTGCGGCGCCGCAGCGTCCACAGAATTGATGGTCGCGTGTCCAGTGGGCAATCTGCTTGGCGCGTCCTGCAACCCCAATCTCGAAGTCGTCGAAGCGCTCAAACAGGGCGCGCAGATCGTGAGCGCCGTATCCGGGTGGCAGCGCCATGTCATCGGGCGCCAACCCGGAAAAACAGTCGGTGGCGACGACATCGTGATGCACACCAAGATATTGAGTTTGCGTTGCGGTCAGTCCTAGATCGCCAACATTTTTTGCAGTTGGGATCGCAGGTGCACCGCCGCGTTCGTCCACGATGAGACGGTCGCCTTGAAAAAGATACCAGCGCACCGGCGCATGGATCGGCGGCGCAGTGACGCCGGGTGTGAAAGATTTCTGCACGCTGCTCTCCCTTGGTGTGCGTCAGGCAAAGCGCCGCGCCAGTTCGGCTTCGACATCCTCCCACGCCAGCCCGCGCAGGTTGAGAAAGACAAGGGTGTGATAGACAAAGTCGGCCAGCTCGTAGATGACGCGGTCATCGCTTTCGCCTTTGGCGGCGATGATCACCTCGACTGCCTCTTCGCCCATTTTCTTGAGAATCTCATTTTCCCCTTTGGCAAAGAGCGTCGCTGTGTAAGAGTTGGGGCGAGGATGCTCCCGGCGCTCTTGAATCGTGGCGGCCAGGCTTTGCAGCGTAGACATCAATCCAGTCCTTCGTTATGTGGCATGATGGTTTGGAAAAAGCAAGAGATGGCGCCGGTGTGACAGGCTGGCCCAGCCGGCTCCACTTCGATCAGCAGCGCGTCACCGTCGCAATCGAGACGGATGGCGACGACGCGTTGCACGTTGCCGCTGGTAGCGCCCTTGTGCCAAAACTCCTGACGGCTGCGGCTCCAGAAAACAGTCTCGCCCAATTCAAGTGTGCGGCGCAGGCTCTCAGCGTTCATCCACGCCAGGGTCAGCACCTGGCGTGTGTGGACGTCCTGTACGATCGCCGGAATCAGCCCGGCGTCGTTGTAGCGAATCTCCTGTATCAGGTTGGTGTTCGGCATGATCGATTCCATCAAGCAGCACGCGTTATGAAGCTCGTTTGACGAGTGACGTGTGCTGAATCCATTTCTTCAAGCAACCTGTTGGTCTGCTACAAGTTGATCGGCTCCAAGCGGAAAACGCACCGGCACACCTGCTTCCCGCAATACTTCTTTGATCTCCATAATGCGCAATTCGCGGAAGTGGAAGAGGCTGGCCGCCAGCGCTGCTGCGGCGCCGCCATCGGTCAATGCCTGTCGGAAGTGTTCAGGACGTCCGGCGCCGCCGCTGGCGATGACCGGGATCGAGACTGCATCGCTGATGGCGCGCGTCAACTCGATGTCGTAGCCCTCTTTGGTGCCGTCGCCATCCATCGATGTGAGCAGAATTTCACCTGCGCCGCGCCGTTCGACTTCGCGCGCCCAGGCGACAGCGTCGAGACCGGTGTTGATGCGTCCGCCGCTAACGAAAACGTCCCACCCGGCGCCACGCGCTGCCAGGTCATCGCCCTGGCGCCGCCGTGCATCGATCGCCACGACGATGCACTGGCTGCCAAAGCGCGTCGCTGCCTCGGTAATCAGCGCCGGATTCTTCACTGCGGCGCTGTTGATGCTGACCTTATCGGCGCCGGCCAGCAAGATGGCGCGCATGTCGTCAACGGTGCGGATGCCGCCGCCTACGGTAAAGGGGATGAAGACGCAATCGGCAACGCGCCGCACCATGTCGATCACGATGTCGCGCGCCTCATGGGTGGCCGTGATGTCAAGGAAGACCAGTTCGTCAGCGCCTTCGCGGTCATAGACCTGCGCCTGCTGCACTGGGTCGCCCGCATCGATCAGATCAACAAAATTGACGCCCTTGACGACGCGGCCATCTTTTACATCCAGACAAGGAATGATGCGTTTTGCCAACATGCCATTATTATATGCGCGGATGGTTAAGGAACTCCAATGCAGCATCCAGCGCAGGCAATTGTTCGGGCGAGGTCTCGGTGAGTAGTTCCCATGCCTCCTGCGCTGTCACCCAACGCGCTTCACAGTGATTTTCGTGACCCAGACGAATTTCGCCTGGGCCGATCTCCGCCAGGTAATAGATGATCGTGCGGGCGATCTCGAAGCCGCGAATGGTTACGGTGTAGTGGAGTTCGGCGCGGCAATTGGCGTGGAGTTTGTGCACCGGCAGCCCAGTCTCCTCGATGAACTCGCGTCGGGCGCAGGTCAGGTCGCCTTCACTACGATGCACCCCACCCCGTGGAAATTGCCATTGCTCGAAGAAGAGGTTATAGATTAGCAGAAATTCGGGACGTCCATTCTCCCAACGAAAGGGAATCAGCCCGGCGCTGCGTCGAGTGAGTGGTGCGTGTCCCAGCTGGATCGCCGCCGCTAGATCAAGCGCACCGGTGTAGAGCGCCTGTCCAACGATCACGCCTTCGATGTTGTAGTGCTCGTGCGCCTTTAGCACTTCGATATCGCCAATGCCTGCAACGCCACCGCTGGCAATGACTTTGAGACCGGTCACATCGCCGAGCCGAGAGGTCGTCTCGATGTTGACGCCCGACAACATGCCGTCACGGCTGATGTCTGTGTAGACGACGCGCGTGACGCCCAGCGCCTGCATTCGATGCCCCAACTCAATCGCGTCGACGCTGCTGGTGGCCTGCCAGCCGTGCGTCGCCACTTTGCCTTCGCGCGCATCGATGCCCACCACGATCCGGTCAGCGCCCCAGCGCAACAGCGCTTCGGAGACCAGCCCCGGATTTTCGATCGCCGCCGTGCCCAACACTACACGGTCGGCGCCCAGCTCTAGCGCCAGTTGAATGTCGTCGAGCGTGCGCAGTCCGCCGCCAAACTGGATCGGTGCGCCGACAGTGCGCCGAATGTCACGCAGCCGGCGCAGGTTGATCGGTAAGTCGTGCTCCAACTCCTGTTCCGGCGTCAATGCCGTCTGCTGTCCTGGGTGTTGAATGCGAATGTTGCTGGGGCGGTGCAGCGCATGAAGTTGCGCCTGCGTTGCGCCCAGCGCACCGTCGAGGTTGACAATGTGCAGCCATTCTGCACCCTGGTTTACCCAATGCTGCGCCATTGCCGCCGGATCGTCGCCAAATACGGTTTCGGCGGCAGGGTCTCCCTGACGTAGACGGACGCAGCGTCCGTGGCGCAAATCAATTGCCGGATAGATGATCATGAACGATGCCTTCTATATGCGCGTGAGCGGTCGATATCACTTCCTTTGATGGTCACTGTAGCACACGCATCCCCCACATGAACGTAACGCGCCATCCGCACCGGGCATGCTCAACTCCCTGTACTTTCGTTGAAACGTCTGATGCGACCTTGAATATCCGCGACGATGCCGGTTATCTCTGTCAAATCACTTTCGTTTACATATTTCGCAAATTCTGCCAAAATTGCTGACAGATTTCCCTGTGGAGAATGACCGGCCCCTCTTGCATGCTTACTGATTGCTAGGCAGAGTTTTCATATTTTCAGTGTTACGTGTTACTTGCTACGTGTCGGAACCCCTCACGCAACACGTAATACGCAACACTACGCTCATAAAATGTCAACCTAGAAATCAGTAACAGGTGCGACCTG
>DGFH01000290.1:4855-6127 GCA_002391565.1 Anaerolineales bacterium UBA3905 | reverse complement strand
ACCCGTGCGAGTCGGTTGGATAGTACTGAATCCGACGCCAAGTCGCGGAGACGCAGAGATACGCAGAGCGGTAAAACAGGCAGGGCGCGGGTTGAATGCATTGCGCCCGATCACGAGTTACGCATCGCGCATAACGAATGATACAATCCCTCACCATGGCAAAACAATACTACGGCGGACAAGCTGTCATCGAAGGTGTCATGATGCGCGGGCGCAAGAGCATGGCGGTGGCTGTGCGCAACCCGCGTGGTGAAATCGTGCTCCATGAAGAGCCTCTTACGGCCAAAATCTACACCAGCGCGTGGGGCCAGTGGCCCTTTGTGCGCGGGCTGGGGATGTTGTGGGACGCGCTGGGGCTGGGCATCCGCGCGTTGTTCTGGAGCGGTGAAGTTGCTGCACAAGAAGAGCAGGGGGAAAAGGTTGAGTTCACCGGCCCCGTAGCGTGGACGACGATTGCGGTGAGTTTGTCGTTTGCCGTGGCGCTCTTCTTTCTGCTGCCAACATTTGCGGCGCGCCTGCTTGCCACCTATGTTAACGACGACCCGATGATCGACGCAATCTTCGAGGGTGTGATCCGACTGCTGGTCTTCATCGGCTATCTATGGGTCATCGGTCAATTCAAGGACATCAAGCGCGTCTTTGGTTATCACGGCGCGGAGCACAAAACCATCAACGCCTACGAGGCTGGCGCCCCGTTAACCGTGCCGGAAGTGCAGAAGTTCAGCGTGCAGCACACGCGCTGCGGCACCAGCTTTCTGCTTTACGTGCTGGTGATCAGCATTCTGCTCTTTGCGCCGTTGACCTTTTCCAACGTTGAGCCAGGCTGGCTGGCGCTGCTGCTGCGCTTTGTAACGCGGTTGGCGCTTGTGCCGGTGGTGGCCGCCATCGCCTATGAGATCATCCGCTTCAGCGCTGCGCACGAGGCGAACCCGCTAATGCGCATGATCATTACGCCGGGGTTGTGGCTGCAAAAGATGACCACGCGCGAGCCGGAGGACGGCATGGTTGCCTGCGCCATCGCCGCGCTGCAGCCTGTCCTGGCTGCAGATGGCAAATTGCCTGCGGTGGAATCGCTGGTCAACGCACCCACCGCCGTTGCGCCTGCAGATTGACGAATGACGGGTGATGAATGATGGGTGACGAATCATCCTTCACTATTTTCGTCTGTGTCGCTCATCACGATAAGCGCTTCGCCATTCACCTCGACGTGGTCGCCGGGGCGTAGCTTACGTCCACGTCGCGTCTCGATCAGGCCGTTGACGCGCACTGCGC
>DGFH01000290.1:1567-4622 GCA_002391565.1 Anaerolineales bacterium UBA3905 | reverse complement strand
ATGCTTGCTCCTTTTGCTACACCGCCTGCTTGAACGTCCGTACACTGAACCAGGTGCTGAGGAGCGCAAAGATCGCCAGCACGACCACACATAGCCAGAGATTCAGGCTGCCGCTGCCAAAGAGTGCGATCCGCATCCCCTCAACGGCGTAGGTTGTCGGGTTCAGGTAAGCCACGATGCGCATCCAGCCCGGCATCGTCGCCAGCGGGTAGAGCGCCGGGCTGAGAAAAAGCAGTGGCAGGTTGAGCAAAAACAAAATCGTATGATAGCCGCCGATCGATTTGCTGCGCAGCGCCATCGCGTTGGCGAAGCTGACGCCGCTGACGATAAACGCAGTCAGCACCAGCCCGGCAAGCACGACACCCAGGGGCGACGTCTGGAGGCGGGCGCCAAAGAGAATGGTCACCGCAATAATGAGGAGCGACTGCACCAGCGACTTGACCAGCCCACTCCCTGTTGCGGCGAGCAGAATGCTGGCGCGCGGGATCGGCGCCACCAGATACTCCTTCATCAAGCCTCTGATCTTCTCCTCCAGGATCGTCATGCCGGCATTGATGGCGCCACTCAAGGCGGTGAAGGCGATGACGCCGGGTGTAATGAAGGAAAGATAATTCAACCCGTCGATGGCTGTCGGCGTCACCAGGCGATCCATGCCGAGGCCAAAGGTCGCCGCCAGCAGCAAGGGCGCCGCCAGCGTCCCGCCAACCTCCTGCCCGTTGTGCAGAAACTTGTAGAAGTGCCTGGTGAAGATGACCCAACTGCCGCGCCAAAGCTCCCCGCCCTGCCCGACAACGGGAGATGACGGCGCAAGATGATCCCAGCGCTGAACCTGTTGTTGCATTTCCCCTCCTGACCATGCACTATCTTTGATGCCAGCAATCGTTTGATCGTCAACGATTGTAGCGTATATCGGGCTTTACTGACGATTGCATCCAGGTCGTTTTGTGGTGTACAGTAGCAGTGTTTGTGCAGCACCCATCAGTCATCGTGAAAGGAGGGCGCGAAGGATGCAAGAATCCACAAAGCGCGCATTCGGCCCGTTGCAGTGGGGAATTGTCATCCTCACCAGCACGACAGCGCTCATTCACCTCTCTCTGGGACTAAACACTTCCTTTACGACCGGATGGCCGTTCTTGCTGAACGCCGCCGGTTATGCTGGCTTGTTGTTGCTCTACGTGCTGAATTTCCCCTTCTTGCGCCAGCAACGCCCCGTGGTGCGTTGGCTGCTGATTGCCTATGCTGCGTTGACCGTGATCGCCTGGTGGCTGATGGAGGGGGCGCGCACCCCACTTGGCTATTTCGACAAGCTGGTCGAGATTACGCTGATCGTGCTCTTGTGGCTGGATGGACAGCGCGCATAAACAGCGAGGGGAAACTCAATCTTATGTCCAAACAGCCTGTGAAAATTTGCGCTAACCCATCGTCACGGCTATAATCGGCGTGCTTGAGGGCTAGGTGCAGCGCAAGCACAACATGAGCAAAAACAAATGAACGGGAAGCAAGCGCACGTTGATTGGCGACAGCTCATTATACGCTTGCTCTTAACATTGATTGCACCTGTCACGTTTGCGCTTGCATTGGATTGGTGGTTGTCAACTCTGCCCTTCATGACGATGGTGGTTAGCTTGATTTGCATTCCGCTGGCTACCTTCGTCGTGGTGCGTACAGCCTTAAGCGAGCTTGATCGCGTGATTGCCGAAGTGGCGCCACCCGATCCGGTAGTTGATGAAATCCCAAATGCTGATCGCGACGGCTTGCCGGACGCCAGCGCCTGAAAACAACGCCAGCCGATGGTCGGCTCACTTGTTATCGAAGGAGCGTTTTGCACCATGCGTAAAAAGCTTGTCGATGCTCTGTGGAGCACCACAACTCGCAAAGTCTGGACAATCGTCATTGCCGTGTTGTTGGTAGCCAGTCTCGTCATCAAGTTTGTGTTGCCGGTGCCTCCCCCTCACGTTGCGCTTTCCGGTGAGCCGATCTTCTCCACCGGGCCAGCATGGTTGACCAATTCGGTGCTGACCACCATCATCGTCGACATAATTCTGCTCTTATTGGCGTTGTTGACGCGCTTTAGCCTCAAAGAAGTGCCAAGCGGCTTGCAAAACGTGATGGAAGCCGTCGTCGAGGCGCTCTACGGTCTGGCGGAAAGCGTCGCTGGCAAGAATGCGTCCAAGTTTTTCCCATGGGTGGCGACGATCTTCCTCTTTGTCATCATCAGCAATTGGAGTGGTCTGATCCCCGGCGTGGGCAGCATTGGCTTCTATCACCCCACGACGGCGCATGGTGCAGCAGGCGAGGGGCACGGATATCTACTCGACAATCAGCTGGCAATGGCGGGTGGCAGCATCATCCTGGCCGCGCCAGAGAAGACGCAGGCTGCGGCTGTCGCTGCCGAGAGCGAGCATGGCAAGTTTGTCCCTTTGTTCCGAGCGCCGAGCGCTGACCTCAACGTCACCTTTGCTTTAGCGCTCTCAACAATGGTCATGGTGCAGATTTGGGGCGTGCGTCACCTGGGGGGTAGCTACTTCCGCAAATTCTTCACCTTCAGTGGGCCAAACACTTTCATGAAAAGCATCAACGCCTTTGTTGGTATTCTGGAGTTGATCTCCGAAGTTTCCCGCATTCTCGCCTTTGGTTTTCGTCTCTTTGGCAACATCTTCGCCGGCGAGATTGTGTTGGCAACGATGGCCTTTCTCTTTGCCTTCCTCTTGCCGATTCCTTTCTATGCGTTGGAAGTGTTCGTCGGCTTTGTGCAGGCGTTGGTCTTCATGATGCTGGCGCTGGTCTTCTTCCAGATGTCAACCATCAGTCACGGCAGCCACGACGAACATCATTGATTCGTTTGGTCACTTTGGATTCAGGTAACGCTATCTCATTCACTAAAGGAGATTGAAAAATGGAAATCGATGCAGCGAAACAACTGGGTGCGGCGCTGGCAATGGGTCTGGGCGCGATTGGGCCTGGCATTGGCATCGGTCTGATCGGTTCCAAGGCGATGGAAGCCATGGGACGCAACCCGGAAGCCGCCGGCACGATCCAGACGAACATGATTCTG
>DGFH01000290.1:0-1441 GCA_002391565.1 Anaerolineales bacterium UBA3905 | reverse complement strand
GCACGATCCAGACGAACATGATTCTGGCGATTGCCTTCGCCGAGTCCATCGGTATTTTCGCCCTGGTGATCGCGCTGTTGCTCAAATTCGTCTAAGTTCAAGCACGGCGATTGCCGCAACCGGTGGTATCGCAGGTTGAAAAGGAGGCAAATTCGTGGACGCACTTGGAATTGAATGGACACTGTTGCTGGCGCAAATCATCAACTTCGGGATTTTGATCATCCTGCTGCGAGCGTTCTTGTACCAGCCAGTGCTCAAGATGCTCAACGCCCGCAAAGAGCGGATTGCCCAGAGCATGAAGGACGCCGAACGCGTCAGCGCCGCCGCACGCGAGGCCGAGCAGGAAAAAGCCAAGGTGCTTGAACAGGCGCGCCGCGAGGCTCAGGAGATTCGGGCGCAGGCGACCCGCGACGCTGAGAAGATCGCACAGGATGTACGCGGGCGCGCCGAGCAGGAAGCCACCGACATCCGCATGAAGGCGCAAGCTGACGCCGCCAAGCAGGTGGAACTGGCCCTGGCCGACGCCAACAAGCAGATTGCCGACCTGGCGATCATGGCGACTGAAAAATTGCTCGGTCGTGAACTCGCCAACAAGGCTGAACAACAGCGCTTTGTCGCGGAATTTTTGGCGGAATCCGGGAGCAAGGGCAAATGAGCAGCAAGCAAGAGCGGGTAAACCGTTACGCACAGGCGCTGTGGCTGGCCCAATTAGAACGCTGGCAGCAGGCTTTTGATGCAGCATCGCACGCGCTGAGCGAAAAGAAGCTGGCGGCGCTGTTGGCGGACAGCACCAAGAGCAGCGCTGACAAAGCGGCCGCTCTCGAAAAGGCGTTGCCTGCCGACTTTCCGGTCGAGATCGCCAATCTGCTCAAGGTGATGATTGATGCTGGCGACGCCGCTTTGATTGACGAGGTGAGCGGGCGTGTGGCTCAGGTCGCTGCTGGCAAGCGCGAGGCGCTCAAAGCTGAAATTACGAGCGCTATCGAACTGTCCGACAGCGAAAAAGATCAGTTGCGCAAGCGGTTGACCGAAGAGTACGGCGCTGGGTTGACCTTCAGCTTTAGCGTTGATCCGTCACTGATGGGTGGTCTGCGCGTGCGCGTGGGAGACCGGCTGATCGACAATTCGGTGGCGACGCGCCTGGCAACGTTGCGCGAGTCGATTGCAGCGGTGGTTCGCTAGAACGTGTTGCATGTCGAGTGTTGCGTGAAAATTCATGCAGCGACATACGCGCAAGTCGCATCACCTTGCATCGTACTGCTGCGCAAAGACCGATAAGTGACACGCAACACGTTACAGGAGGAAATGATCCAAATGGCTGTGCGTACCGATGACATCACAGCGTTGGTAAAACAACAAATCGTGAATTATACGCCTGCTCCCAGCCAGATCGACGTTGTCAAAGTCTACGAGGTTGGCGACGGCATGGCGCTAGCCTCTG
>DGFH01000255.1:4867-5740 GCA_002391565.1 Anaerolineales bacterium UBA3905 | reverse complement strand
CCTCCGCCGGCGTGACATGGCGCGGGACGCCGGGTCGTAGGTCATGGCCTCCGGCGTGACTTGCCGCCCGACACGCCGGAGGCCATGACCTACAAAACAAACTCTGCCCCTGCGGTGAAATAGACCCGACCAACAGACAGAATTTGACACATGCGTAGCAACGCAGTACCATTGACAATTAGTTCAATAATCATTGATCTATCAGGCGATCGAACAATGCAACTCACCTTGTCCACAAACAAACTATCCGAAACAACAGAGGATGCAGCCGTCATCGAACAACTGGCGCGGCAGCTCAAAGTGTTGGGCGAACCGAACCGGCTGCGCATTGTGCAGCTGCTGCGCGAGGGCGTGCAATGCAATTGCGAGCTCGTTGACGCGCTCGACATGGCGCCCAACCTGATCTCGCACCATCTGCGCATCCTGCGCGAAGCAGGGTTGGTGGAGGTGGAGCGCGATGCGGTCGACGCGCGCTGGATGTACTATTCGCTCAATCGGGCGGCGTTGGAACAGCTCACCAGCCTGTTCAGCCAATTCTTCGACCCGGCGCGCATCAAGGAACGTCATCCAGCGTGCGGCCCGCAAGGCAGCGTGACTCGCTCGAAGGAAATTCAGCTATTGTTGTGATTTACTGGCTTCATCCATGGAAAGGAACATTCTCATGGCGCAACAGACAGCGACGTTGGCAACCACAGCGGCGCCCAAACAGCTTTCCCGGCTGGATCGTTTCTTGACGCTGTGGATCTTCCTGGCGATGGCGGCGGGTGTAGCGTTGGGCTATTTTCTGCCCGGCATCGAGGATTTCATCCATCAGTTTCAGGTCGGCACGACCAATATCCCGATTGCCATCGGGTTGATCCTGATGATGTATCC
>DGFH01000255.1:0-4693 GCA_002391565.1 Anaerolineales bacterium UBA3905 | reverse complement strand
CCCATCCTGATGTTCGTGCTGGCGGTGATTTTCCTCCAAAATTACCCTGAATACATGATCGGCCTGATCCTGATCGGGCTGGCGCGCTGCATTGCGATGGTGATCGTCTGGAACGAGCTGGCGAAGGGTGACACCGAATACGCCGCCGGGCTGGTCGCCTTCAACAGCGTCTTCCAGGTGCTCTTCTACAGCGTCTATGCCTATGTCTTCATCACGGTGTTGCCGCAGGCGTTGGGCTTGCAGAGTGCGGTGGTGCACATTAGCATCGGCGAGCTGGCGCAGAGCGTCTTTGTCTATCTCGGCATCCCGATGCTCGCCGGCTTTGCCACGCGCTTCTTCTTGCTGCGGGCGAAGGGGCGGAGATGGTATGAAACGCGCTTCCTGCCGCGCATCAGCCCGATTACGTTGATTGCGCTGCTCTTCACGATTGTCGTCATGTTCAGCCTGCAGGGCGAGCAGATCGTGCAGATTCCGCTGGACGTGGTGCGTATTGCGATTCCGCTCACGCTCTACTTTGTGATCATGTTCCTGATCAGCTTCTGGATGGGGCATCGCATCGGCGCCGACTATTCCAAGACGACGACGGCGGCGTTCACCGCCGCCAGCAACAACTTCGAGCTGGCAATTGCCGTGGCGGTGGCGGTCTTTGGCATCAATTCCGGGCAAGCCTTCGCCGCTGTGATCGGACCCTTGATCGAAGTGCCGGTGATGATCGGTCTGGTCAACGTGGCGCTGCTCTTCCAGCGCCGCTACTTTGGGCATGAACTGGCGGCGGCGCCGGCAATGGTTGCGGCGGCGCAGGAAGCCTGCCCACCTCCAAAAGAATTGCTGAAGTAAACCGGCAGATAGGTGACAGTTGTCAGGTGACACAACGGCGCTGACAGGTGTAGGGTGGATTGTGACGGCAGCAATCCACCCTGTTTTCTGTTATCCACGAGGAAGCGATGTCGGTTCATTCGATTGCGTTAACGGTTGATACACCACCTTTGGCGAATTCAGACGCACCGCGTGGAACGTTGCCCCGAAGCGGCGCGACATCCACGCAAGCAGTCGAATGGGGCTATGTCGACGATGAGGGGCGCCTGGTGCTTTCGCCAGAAATGCGGCGCAATCTGGGATTGCAACCCGGCGCCCGCATGCGCGTCGAGCGTGACGGCAACACATTGCGACTGCATCGACCGCTCGGTCACCTGGCTAAGGTCTATATTGAGCCGACCAACGCCTGCAATCTCGACTGCGTGACCTGTTTCCGCAACGCCTGGCAGACGGACATCGGCCGTATGAAGGAGGAAACCTTCGTCGCCGTGCTGGAAGGGTTGAAGCAGATTGACCCGATCCCGACGCTCTACTTTGGCGGCATTGGGGAGCCGATGTTTCATCAGCGCACCGTGGAGTGGATCGCCCAGGCAAAGCAACTGGGCGCGCGCGTGGAGCTGATCACGAACGGCACGCTGCTGACAGAACAACGTAGCCGTCAGTTGATTGAGGCGGGGCTTGACCTGTTGTGGGTCTCTATCGACGGCGCCTCGCCGGAGAGTTACGCCGATGTGCGGTTGGGCGCCGAGTTGCCCAACGTGCTCGCCAACGTGCAACGGTTCCGCACAGTGCGCAAGGGTCACAAAAGCGCCAAGCCGGAGATCGGTGTAGCTTTCGTCGCTATGCGGCGCAACATCGCCGACCTGCCCAAAGTGCTCAAAATCGCCCGTCAGCTTGGCGCATTGCATTTTTCGGTCAGCAATGTCCTGCCCGTCACCGAGAGTTTAAAAGACGAGGTGCTTTACACAGAATCGATGCGGTCAATTAGCTATCTCGACTCAGGGCACATGCCACAGCTCAGCCTGCCCAAAATGGATTTCAACGCCGTGACGCGCGCAGCGCTCTTCGAAGCCTTTCAGAGTGGCTTCAGCGTCCACTATGCCGGCGCCAAATGGGGAGGCAGCAACGACGTATGCGACTACATCGAATCCGGTTCGCTGACGGTCGGATGGAATGGGGATGTTGCGCCTTGCTGGCCGCTGCTTCATACGCATAGCAGCTTTCTCCATGATAAGCCGCACACCTCCTATCGTCACATTGTCGGCAACATCCGCGAACGCAGCCTGCTCGATCTCTGGAATGACCCTGCCTATGTCGCCTATCGTGCACGCGTGCAAGGTTTCGCCTTCCCACCATGCACCTTCTGCGGCGGCTGCGATCTCTCTGTGGACAATCTTGAGGATTGCTTTGGCAACGAAGGGCCCGTCTGCGGCGCGTGTCTGTGGGCGCAGGGGTTGATTCGTTGCCCTTGATCAAAGCTGCCAGGCTCTGCCTCAGAAATTTTCGTGACAAGACGATATTGACAAGGGCGGATAAGTGGAGCTTTTATATGCAAAAATAAATATATGCAAAGTTCTGCATTTATCAGTGAAGGAAACGCAATGGACAAAGCCGACTACGAAGCACTGAGCGCCCGTTTGAAGGCACTTGCACACCCGGAACGACTGCGTATTTTGGATGTATTGCGCCGGGAGCCGGAATGCGTTTGCCACCTGGAGGCGCTGCTGGGCAAACCGCAGCCTTATGTGTCACAGCAGTTGCGGTTGTTGCGTGAGGCGGGCGTCATTTGCGACCAGAAGCAAGGCCAGAATGTTTTTTACCGTGTCTGTGATCCCGAAGTGCTCGCGTGGCTTGACGCGTTCATGGGCCCTGTGGATGGAAGCACCTACGAACACCATGAAATCGTTGCGGCGTGTGTATGCCCAAAGTGCGCACCGCTTGTTCCACCGCTCGCTGCCTGAGCAAGGAGCAGTCTTATGCAATCTGTTGAAAAGTCATTAACCGTTGTCGATGCAGAAGAGCAAGGCGCGCGCAATCAGCCGCCCGGCTGGCGCGCAAGCTGGCAAGAAATGATAAGTGTTGGAGAACAACGCTGGTCGCAGATTTGGAAGCCGCTGGTCGCGATACTGGTTGTCTTTCTGACTTTTTATTATCTGCCGATCGGCTGGCCGCGCTTCGACAATGCGTTGGTGGAGTCGTTGGAACTGACCAAATGGTACGCCCAGGAGCATGTCATCCTCTGTCTGCTGCCTGCTTTCTATATTGCCGGCGCCATTGCCGTCTTCGTGAGTCAGGGATCGGTAATGCGTTATCTGGGCGCTGGAGCGAACAAGGTGCTGTCCTACGGCGTTGCTTCCGTGTCGGGCGCCATTCTGGCAGTCTGCTCGTGTACGGTGCTGCCGCTTTTCTCAGGCATCTATCGGATGGGCGCTGGGCTAGGGCCAGCCATCGCTTTTCTGTACTCTGGCCCGGCCATCAACGTACTGGCGATCGTGATGACGGCGGCGGTGTTGGGACCGATGATGGGGATTGCGCGCGCTGTTGGCGCAATTACGTTCAGTGTGGTCATCGGGCTAATCATGGCAACAATTTATCGTCATGAGGAGCAGGCCAAGATGAAGGCGCAGGCAGTGATGCCGGCGCCAGAGGTCACGCGCCCGCTCTGGCAGAATGTTGTCTACTTTGGCGCGTTGGTGGGCATCCTGGTCTTTGCCAACTGGGGCAAACCCCTGGAGCCTGATGGGCTGTGGGGTGCAATCTACACAGCGAAATGGGCGATCACGGCGGGCTTTGGGTTGCTATTGGCCTTTGCCCTCTGGCGCTGGTTCGGGGTGTTGTGGTGGAAGATAGCTGTGATCGCGCTGATCACATTTGTTGCGATCCTGATCTTCCCGACTCAGCCGCAGGCGCCCTTTGTCGTTGGCTTGATTGGCTTGACCATGCTGACCAGCACATCAGAGGACGAAATGGGCGACTGGTTCGATCAGAGCTGGGGTTTCGCCAAACAAATTCTGCCGCTCCTGTTGCTGGGAGTGCTCATTTCGGGATTCTTGCTGGGACGTCCCGGTCACGAAGGGCTGATCCCGTCGGCATGGGTGGCGGCGGCGGTGGGCGGCAATTCGCTGTTGTCAAACTTCGTGGCGTCGTTCCTCGGCGCGTTCATGTATTTTGCCACGCTCACCGAGGTGCCCATCGTGCAAGGGCTGGTTGGCGCCGGGATGGGGCAAGGGCCAGCGTTGGCGCTATTGCTTGCCGGGCCAGCGTTGAGTCTGCCCAGCATGCTTGTGATTCGGAGCGTCGTCGGTATACAAAAGACAGTCGTCTTCGTGGTGTTGGTGATTATCTTCGCTACGCTCACCGGCTGGCTGTATGGCGCCTGGGTTGGATGACAGGGGCGAGGGGCGAGTTGCGAAGGTCGAGTTGAGAGAGCGCCGACGCCTTCACCACTCACAATTGATTCAGATTCTCACGGAAAGGGATTCTTACCATGAAAAAGCTACAGATTCTGGGCACCGGCTGCCCGAAATGCCAGAAGTTGACCGAGCACGCCGAAAAAGCCGCGCAGGCGCTGGGCATCGACTATGAGTTGGAGAAAGTCACCGAGATCGACCAGATCATGAGCTACGGCGTGATGGTGACGCCGGCGCTGGTCGTCGACGGTGCGGTCAAGGTCGTGGGCAAAGTGCCCTCGGTTGAACAACTCAAAGCTGTGATCGCCTGAGATCACGGGGCTACTTCACGTTCGGGGCACATTGCGCCGCACCGGTGAATCAATTCACCGGCTGATAGCTCAAGTCCACTCAAATAGACTGACGCCGCCGCGCCGGGGCGGCTTGTGGGGGTTAAACAAAGGGTGCGGTGACCGTAGGGTCGGCGT
>DGFH01000171.1:8583-21284 GCA_002391565.1 Anaerolineales bacterium UBA3905 | reverse complement strand
GTCATCACCTCGTAGAGCACGTAGGCTTCGTAGAGATAGAGCGCCGGGTTGAAGGCCAAAATCAGCGCCCAGATGATGGCGATCCAGCGTCGCGCCACAAAGTGCGCTGCCAGCAGATAGAACATGCCGCTGATCAGCGCACCCAACCCGATATTGAGGAAATGGAGCGCCTCCAGGTGATGGGGATAGAAGCCCCGGATCAAAAGACCGCCCACCAGGTTGAGCAGCGGCGGCTGTGCGTGCAGGTTCCAGAGACTCTGCCACAGATCGCGGCGCAGCGCTTCGAGCGGCAACGTCTGCATGAACCAGTCCCAGTCGCTCACCTTGCTATCGACCAGGATGGTGACCTCGAACCAGGTGATGTAGATGAACGCCAGGGTCGCGTGGGCCAGCGCGATCACGCCGGCCCACGCCAGATCACGAGCTTCCAGCGGGCGAAGGTGGAAACGGGTCATGGCGTCAGCAGCGTCTTACGCTCCCATGCGCCGGCGGGAGCGCCCTGCCGTCGCCGTGATGCGCCAGCCGTCGCCAACCGGCGCATCACGCCAGGGATTGACGAAACTCACGCCGCCACCACTTCGACGGCTGTAAAGGTGAGTTCACCGTTGCGCACATCGACCAGCACGTGGTCGCCCTCCTGCACCTTGCCTTGCAAGATCTCCAGCGCCAGCGGATCGGCAATGCGATGCTGGATGACCCGCTTGAGCGGGCGAGCGCCGAAGGCCGGATCGTACCCCTCGCTGACGATCAACTCTTTGGCGGCGTCGCTCAACTCGATGGTGATCTTACGATCGGCCAGCAACTTGCGCAGGCGCTCCAGCTGAATCTCGATGATCGCCTTCAACTGTTCACGGCTGAGCGCGTGGAAGACCACGATCTCGTCGATGCGGTTGAGAAACTCCGGTCGGAAGTGGCTGCGCAGCACCTCGCGCACCCGCCGCTCGACTTCCTCATCCACCGTCGCCACGTCCAGGATGTACTGACTGCCCAGGTTGCTGGTCATGATCACGACCGTGTTCTTGAAGTCCACGGTGCGCCCCTGGCTGTCGGTCAGGCGGCCATCGTCGAGCACTTGCAAGAGCACATTAAAAACCTCCGGATGCGCCTTCTCGATCTCGTCAAAGAGCACGACCGAGTACGGGCGTCGGCGTACGGCTTCCGTCAACTGACCGCCCTCGTCATAGCCGATATAGCCGGGCGGTGCGCCGATCAGCCGGGCGACGGTGTGGCGTTCCTGATATTCGCTCATGTCGATGCGCACCAGCGCGTGCTCGTCGTCGAAGAGATATTCGGCCAGGCTGCGCGCCAGCTCGGTCTTGCCTGTGCCCGTCGGCCCCAGGAAGATGAAGCTGCCGATCGGCCGGTTCGGGTCTTGCAACCCGGCGCGGCTGCGGCGGATGGCGTTCGCCACTGCGCGCACAGCCTCATCCTGCCCGACGACGCGGCGATGCAGATGTTCATCCATGTGCAACAGTTTTTCGCGCTCACCTTCCAGCAGCTTGGCGACAGGGATGCCTGTCCATTTGCTCACAATGGCGGCGATCTCTTCAGAGTCCACTTCCTCTTTGAGCAAGGCGCCATTTTTCTGTAAGGCGCGCACGCGTTCTTCAGCGCCGGCCAGTTGGGCTTCCAGGTTGCGCAGCTTGCCGTAGCGCAACTCAGCCGCCTTCTGCAGATCGTAAGCGCGTTCGGCCTGCTCGATCTCAATCCGCACCTGGTCGATCTGCTCTTTGATTGCCTGCACCTGCTGGATCGCCTCTTTCTCCGACTGCCAGCGTCTGGTCAGGTCGTTGCTGCTCTCACGCAGGTCGGCCAGTTCCTTTTCCAACTGCTGTAAGCGTTCGCGGCTGGCTTCGTCTTTTTCCTTTTTGAGCGCCTCGCGTTCGATCTCCAATTGCATGATCTCGCGGTCGATGACGTCCAGTTCCTGCGGCTTGGAGTCGATCTGCATGCGCAGCCGGCTGGCCGCCTCGTCGATCAGGTCGATGGCTTTGTCTGGCAGGAAGCGATCGCTGATGTAGCGGTGGCTGAGCGTGGCGGCGGCGATCACGGCGCCGTCGGTGATGCGCACGCCGTGGTGCACCTCGTAACGCTCCTTCAGCCCGCGCAGAATGCTGATCGTGTCCTCAACGCTCGGTTCGCCCACAAAGACGGGCTGGAAGCGCCGCTCCAGCGCCGCATCTTTCTCGATGTGCTTGCGGTATTCGTCGAGCGTGGTGGCGCCGATGGCGTGGAGTTCTCCGCGCGCCAGCATGGGCTTGAGCATGTTGGCCGCATCCATGGCGCCTTCTGCTGCGCCCGCGCCCACGAGCGTATGCATCTCGTCGATAAAGAGAATGACGCGGCCTTCGGATTTGGCGATCTCCTGGAGCACGGCTTTGAGGCGTTCCTCGAACTCGCCGCGATATTTGGCGCCGGCGACCAGGGCGCCCATGTCCAGCGCCACGACTTGCTTCTCGCGCAGGGAACCCGGCACGTCGCCCTTGACAATGCGCTGCGCCAGCCCCTCGACGATGGCGGTTTTGCCCACGCCCGGCTCACCGATCAACACCGGGTTGTTCTTGCTGCGTCGGCTCAGAATCTGCACCACGCGGCGAATCTCTTCGTCGCGCCCGATGACCGGGTCGAGTTTGCCTTTGCGCGCCTCTTCGGTCAGGTCGCGGCCATACTTGCGCAGCGCCTCATACTGGCCTTCCGGGTTGTCGCTGGTGACGCGCTGATTGCCGCGCACCGCCGCCAGCGCCTGGATCACGCCGTTGTAGTCGATGCCGTGGCGAGCCAGCAATTGCTTCACCTTGTGATTGCTCGACAGCATCGCCAGCAACAGATGCTCGGTCGAGGTGTATTCGTCCTTCATATTGCCGGCAATCTGCTGCGCGTCGGTCAGGATGTCGGCCAGGGCGCGACTGAAGCCGACCTGCACGGCGGCGCCCTGTGCGCGTGGCAACGCGGCCAGCGCCTGATCAATGGAGCGGCTGACGCTATCGGCGTCTACGCCGATACGCGCCAACACGGACGGCACAACGCCGCCCTCCTGATGAATCAGGGTGTACAGCAAATGTTCAGGCTCGACGGTGGCGGCGCGGTTTTGTTCAGCCAGGCTTTGCGCCTCGAGCACGGCGGCCTGGGCTTTTTGAGTAAATTTATCGAATCGCATGAATATTCTCCCTCCGGTATCGTCAGACGACAAGCGCTGCCGCTGACGACCCAGGTCTCCAAAGCGGCGTCTGCTAGAGAAACCGAGTTTCTGCGTGGTGATTCAGTCTGCATGACGCTGGTTCGAGACTCGGTTTCTCAACAGGGCATGACTTGGGTGGCAACCCGGGTCGTGCGTAAACGGTTGGCGTCAACTGTTCGATTTGACAGAATTATCGCGTGCGGAGATATGAATATCGTTGGCGAAATGTCAGTATTTCGTTATTGAAAAGCTATCCCTGCCGATCGCTCCGCCGACCCGCTCCATTTTCGCGAGAGTAGCCAACGCCTGTGTAGAGCAATTGAAAGCCGCAGCGCTGGTAAAGGCGGCGGGCGTCGGCGCGCATATCGCGCACAGTCAGGCCGACCTGGGGCATACCCTTTTCGTTGATCAGCCAGTGAGCCGCTGTAAGCAGGAGGCGCTGCCCATAACCCTGATTGCGCACGGCGGCATCGACCGCCAACAGATCGATGTAGCCCTCGCGCGGGCTGTCGTTGATCGATGCAGCGACATAGCCGACGCACCGCTGGCTATCGCCGCATACGAAGAGGCGGTGGTCATCGTCATCAGGAGCCATGAACGCTTCGATTGCCAGCGGGCTATCGGGAAAAGCCAGTGCATGCAGGGCGCGCACACCTTCGGCGCATTGGGGCGTAAAGCGGCTGGCGGGCGGACCATCTAGCGCCGGGAGCGCCGCCGCCGGCAACACATAGACCTGCGCGCCTTGTCCGCGCTTAAAACCCAGGCTCAGGTAGAACGCTGCGCCGCGGCGATTCTGGACATTCAAAAACGCGTCGCAGCGATCCGGCGTCGCGATCTGGTGGTGGAGCGCCTGCCACAACGCAGTCGCGGTGGCGGTAAAGTCGGCGCCATCGACAAACGGCCCTTGAAGATAGCCGCGCCCATCCTCCACCTCGCAGCCCAACGCGCCTACGATCTCCCCATCTTGACGGGCAATGACGTAGTGCAGGGTGGATTGTTTCTGAAATACAGCCTCGATCTCGCTGGCGTGCTCGCCACTGTGCAGACACTGTGTCGCGGGGTTCGCGTTTTGCATCTCGATCAGGCGTGCTACAGCCCCAAACTCGGTCGGCGTCATGCGCGCAGTCAACATAGCGGTCGGTGCATCCCTTTCGTGGCAAAGTCGAATCAGACCTTCCTGGAGATTATACCAATCGCTATGAGAAAGTATGGAAACCGGGCAAGGACAGGGCGCACTTTGCGTGAGGCGACGGCGCGGGGTTGTACGATCTCTCACACCATCGAGCATTGGGGCAGGATGTATAGACGATTGCGCAGACCAACCATTCCAGCGCAGAGTGTAGTAAAATGCCACATGACAATCTCCTGGCTGGCGGGGGATAGTTTCGTCGCTTTGAGCGTGCCAGCAGGAGACGCGACTTACTTTGGTTCAAAACACCTGGCTATGACCACTACCGATCAACTGCCGCCTCGTCAGCGCGTGCGTATTCATTACGTCAAAGGTGAGGCAATCAAGTTCATTTCGCATCATGATGAGTTCCGTCTGTGGGAGCGGGCGCTGCGCCGCACCGGACTGCCGTTGCTCTACAAGCAAGGCTTTAACCCACAACCACACATGCAATTCGCAGCGCCATTGGGCGTGGGCATCACCGGCGTCAACGAACCGCTCGACATCATCCTGTCGCCGCCGCTGCCGCTGGAGGAGATTGCCGCAAGGCTGCGCGCCAAACTGCCGCCCGGCGTCGATCTGCGGTCGGTGACGGAAGCGCCGCTGGCAGCCGAAGCGTTGCAGAATCTGATCATCGGCGCCGACTATTCGATCATTTTGTTTGCTGCGCCGGAGGAGATCGCCGCCGACCTGATCCAGGCGCGCATTGCAGCATTCTTGCGTAGTGAGACGATCTGGCGATCGCGCCAGCGCAAGGGCAAGTTCTACACCTACAACCTGCGCCCGCTCGTCTTTGAGTTGCACTATCTTGGTTATGATGCGACGTGTGAGGAGCACCGCATCTTTCTGCGCGTACAGATGCGCAACGGCGCCACCGGACGACCTGACGAAGTGGTGGATGCGTTGGGTTTCGACGACTTCGCCCGCACACTACGCCGCGAGCGCATTTACTTTGCAGGCGCAACAGAAGATGAAGCGATCTTCGCCGCTTACACCTTTGTGACGCAAGAAGAGATCGCCGCCCCGCCGGGCGTGCGCGGGGCGGCGCTGCGCGAGTCGCCTGGGCAAGACGATCACGCCTCGCACAGTGGCCGCCGCACGATCAACGAACGCGCTGCGGACGAATTTGCGTAGTTGTTGGTTGGGCCAAACCACCTCTCAAACCGACTGCGCCAGCGCAAACGCTGCCGCCAACGCTGCGATCGGTTCACTGCGCGGGATGAATTCGTGACCGATGTAACCGGTGTAGCCGGTGGCGGCAATCGCCGCAAAGATTGGGCGATAGTTCAACTCCTGGCTGTCATCTAGCTCGCCGCGACCGGGGTTGCCGGCGGTGTGATAGTGACCGATCCACGGGTGCACTGCCTGAATCGTGCGGATGATGTCGCCCTCCATGATCTGCATGTGGTAGATGTCATACAACACCTTGACCGCCGGCGACCCGACCTGACGGCACACCTCCACCGCCCAGGCTGTATGATCAGCGTGATAATCCGGGTGATCGACCTTGCTGTTGAGCACCTCCAACGCCAGCGTCACGCCGGCCTCTTCCGCCCGTCGCGCCACCCGCCGCAATCCATCAACGGTGGCGGCGATCCCTGCCGCATCATCCAGGCCATTGCGGCTGCCGCTGAAACAGATCAGGTTGGCGATCCCCCACTGCTCAGCCTTTGCAATGGCGTCCGTCAGTTCGCGTTCAATGCGGGCGTGGTTGGCGCGCCGGTTCAGCCCTTCCACGATCGAGGCGTGGCCGTCGACCGCAGCGATAGCAAGATTGTGCGCCTTCGCCAACGGCCAGTAGGCTTCCGGCAGCAGTTCGACCGCCGCATAGCCGATTTCGGCTGCCGCGCGCAGAAGTTGTTCCGGGCTGAGCAGGCGCGGTGTGAGACACCACCAGGAGACAGATTGTTGATACGCAGGCATAAGTGCGCTCCTTTCGTACAGCAAGTATACCATGTGGCCGCCTATAACACGTGCGCAGAGACGCGCCCTGCCTCCTTTGGCGAACACCCAGGCAGAGACTACAATGTAGTGAAGTTTGCCTGTGCAATACTTGCGTGAGGTCGCCCCATCAACGCCAATGAGTGAGTCAGCTCTCGGCAAGAGCTGGCGGAACACAACAGAAAGGACTCTGCCATGCAGCATTCCACCACGCCTGAAGTCGTCTATCTGACCTCGCCGGAGATGGCAGGGCTGCCCTTCTCCGAAGCTGTGCGCGTCGGCAATCTGCTGTTCCTCTCCGGTCAGCTTGGGCGTGACGCGAGTGGGCGCCTGGTTCCCGGAGGCATCGCCGCGGAGACGCGTCAGACGCTGGAGAACATCAAAGCTGCGTTGGAGCGTCACGGCTCTTCACTTGACCGCGTGGTCAAGGCGACGGTGTTTATGGCCGACATGAACGAATGGGCCGAAATGAATCGCGTCTATGTCACCTATTTTCCCCAACACCTGCCGGCGCGTAGTGCGCTGGGCGCCAACGGTCTGGCGCTGGGCGCGCGCGTCGAGATCGAGTGCATCGCCGTCGTTGGATAGCTGTTGGTGGATAGCTGCTGGTGGATAGCCGTTGGTGGATAACTGGACAGAACACAGACATCGAGGAATTCATGGCTTCTATGCACTTGTTCACCGTCTCTGGGCTGCCGTCGATTCAGCCCGGAGACGACGTGGCGGCGCTCATTGTTGCATGTCTGGCCGCTGCCGGTGAGAGGCTGCAACCCGGCGACATCCTGGTGATCGCGCAGAAAATTGTCAGCAAAGCGGAGGGACGCCTGGTGCGGCTGGCCGACGTGACGCCGGGCGCGCAGGCGGAGGAGATTGCCGCCATCGTCGGCAAAGACCCGCGCATGGTGCAGGTTGTGCTCGATGATAGCCGGGAGGTGTTGCGCGTGCGTCGCGGTCTGCTCGTAGTCGAGCAACGCAGCGGGTGGGTCTGCGCCAACGCCGGCGTCGACCGTAGCAATGTACAGCCCGGCGACGACAGCGACTACCTGGCGCTCTTGCCCGCCAATGCCGACGCCAGCGCCGAGGCGCTCCGCAGCCGGCTGGCTGAGCTCACCGGCGTGGCGCCTGCAGTCATCATCAACGACAGCCACGGGCGCGCCTGGCGCATTGGCACGGTCGGCGCGGCGATTGGCTGCGCCGGGCTGCCGCCCATCTGGAATCAGCGCGGGCTGCACGACCTCTTTGGCTATGAACTGGTTTCCAGCGAAGAGTGCATCGCCGATGAACTGGCCGCCGCCGCCAGCCTGCTCATGGGGCAAAGCGACGAAGGCCGCCCCGTCGTTGTGATTCGCGGCTACACGCCCCCGTCGCTGCCGCCGGCGCCGGCGCGTACGATTCAGCGCCCGGCTGCCATGGATGCGTTCCGGTGAGAAATTCACACGTCAGCGACTACCCGACGCCTGACGTGTGACGCCTGACGCCTCACAACATCTTTACAACAACGTGCGCCTTGCTCCACAACTCTTCAAGACGGTAGTAGCGGCGCATCTCTTCGGTGAGCAGGTGGACAATGACGTCGCCATAATCGAGGATCGACCAGCCGCCGCCCTGGCCGTCCAACCCGTCAACGCTCAGCGGGCGCAGATTCTGCTGGAGCTTGAGCTTCTCCAACAAATCGTCTTCGATGGCTTTGGCCTGGCGCTCATTATCAACAGTGGCAAGGATAAAGTAGGTGGCGAGGGACGTCTGCTCGTGGACATCGAGCAACACAATGTCGGTTGCCTGTTTCTGCTCGATGATGTCCACCAGCGTGTGGGCAAGTTGCAAGCTATCCAGATGTTACCTCCTGAAAAAAGTGTCTGAAGCAAACCATGATTTTCTGTCTAGAGTGTAGCACAAGGGGCGCAGCGACTCAAGCTGCCAACCATGTCCGGGTCTACTTCACGTTTGGGGCAAATTGCGCCGCACCGGTGAATCATGGCATTTAACAAATTGATTCGGTAATCGTAGATGCGGTTCTCAACCGCATTTTCCTATCTGACGAGAACGTGCGGCTACGAGCCGCCCCTGGTTGGCGAGAAAGCCGATCTGCGCCGGCTTCCAGTCGCGGTGCGCACGGTCGACTGGCGGTAGATGTGGCGGGCGTCGATAAAGAGCACGGTGTCACCCCGCGGGGGCGGCGCCTTGCCCTTGTCCAGAAACCAGAGCGTGCAGGGCAGCGTCACCGTGAAGAACATGTTGGGGCCGACCGCGATCATCACATCCACGGCGCGACTGGCGATGAGTTGCTGGCGCAGCTCCTGTTCCGACGCGCGCGCATCGGACGCTGAATTCGCCATCACAAAGCCAGCGCGCCCGTGGTCGTTGAGCGCCGAATAGAAGAGCTGAATCCACAGATAGTTGGCGTTGTCAGTGGGCGGCAAGCCAAAGGGGAAGCGGCGTCCCGGCCCCACCATCTCTTTGAGCCGCTCCTTGTCCACGGCGTTGACGTTGAAGGGCGGGTTGGCGAGCACAAAATCAAACTGCCCGGTGGCCGCGTGCGGGTCGTCGTAATAGTTGTTGACATTGCCGCCGTGCCGGATGTCGCCCTCCAGCCCGTGGACGGCCAGGTTGAGGCGGCAGAGGCGCCCGGTCTCGTCGGTCTTCTCCACGCCGTAGATGGCAAGCTCCGCCGCCGGGTTGCGTTGATGCTCAGCCACAAAGCGCGCCGACTGCACAAACATGCCGCCGGAGCCGCACGCCGGGTCGAGAATGCGCCCATGATAGGGTTCGATGATCTCGGTGAGCAGCTTGACGATGCTGGCCGGCGTGTAGAATTCGCCGCCCTTCTGCCCCTCGGTGCGCGCAAACTCGCCCAGAAAGTATTCGTAGATGCGGCCAAACGCGTCGAAGTCCACGCTGGCGGGAATCTCCGAGACCTTTTTGAGCAGCTCCTTGAGCAGCCTGGCGGTGAAGAGGTTGTAGCTCTTGGGCAGCACGCCGGCAAGCTGCGGGTTGTGCTGCTCGATGGCGCGCATCGCCGCGTTGACCTGCGCGCCCACATCTGCGGCTTCGGGCAGGGTGAGCAGATAGTCGAAGCGTGCTTCCGGCGCCAGGTAGAGCACGCCCGCGGCGTGATACGCAGTCGGTTCATCAACGCGGCTGCCGCGGCGCGGCGAGACAATCGCCTGCGCCAGCTCCGCTCGCCGCGCGGCAAAGCGCACCTCGGCAAAGCGCAAAAAGATCAAGCCCAGGATGGGGCCAGAATACTCCTGCGCCTTCAGCCCGGAGTTGGCGCGGAACTGGTCGCGGCGTCCCACAGGCGTTTTTCCAGCGTGGCGGTGACGGCGTCCTTTTCGGGTGGTGCGATCCAACGCAAAAGGTGCTCTCTCAGGTGGTGTGGAAATGGAATGCGGGTAATGAGAATCGGGCGGGTTCGCGCCGATTGGGATCAGCGTATATCCGCCGAATCCGCGTCGTCCGCAGTCGATTCTGAGTCTGATTGGCGCATGAAATTTCGTCGGCTTAGCCAATGATGCGCGGCGATGGCGCAGCAGTGAGTTTGACGCCCAATCCGTGCAAGAGTTTGAGGATAGTGTCGTAGCGCGGTTTGGCGCCAGGCGCCAGCGCCTTGTAGAGACTCTCGCGTCCAAGACCCGCATCGCGCGCCAACTGCGCCATCCCCCGCGCCACATCACGGATCGCCGCCAGGAAGACATCGGGATTAGAATCCTCCAACGCCGCCGTCAGATATTCAGCAATCGTCTCCTCATCGTCAAGATAATCAGCGGCATCAAAAGGCGCGAAATTAGTCATCTTCTACTCCTCGGTCCTTCGCCAACCGGTTCACAATCACCGAAATTGCCGTGCTCGGCCGAGCGAATACGATGAAGGATGCGCGCTCGACCAGCTTTATCTTTCAAGATACCATGTCACGCCGGAGGCGATGACCTACGATGCCTGCCGCCATGTCACGCTGGAGGCGATGACCTACGATGCCTGCCGCCATGTCACGCCGGAGGCGATGAGCTACGATGCCTGCCGCAGGACGCGCCTCCTATTCACGCGTGACCAGCGGCAGGAAGAGGTCTCCCTGGGCGCCAATTGTGCTCGTGATCGGCGCACCGTCGGCGGCGACCTGCTCAGCCGTCGTCACGCGATAGGTTGTGTTGGCGATGACTGCGCCCGGATTGGCGTCCGCCGGCGTCTGCACCGCCACCATCATCGCATGGCTCCCGCCGGCGCCCAGGTTCGCCAGCCGCCAGATTACGAGGTCGCCATCCCGCGTGCAACTGTCGCCGCCGCCGCACGCCAGGTAGCTCGTCTGCGCGGGCAGCGTGTTGGTCAGCACCAGATCGGTCAGCGGCAGCGCGCCGATGTTGGCGATGGTCAGGTGATAGGTGATCGTCTCCCCGGCGCGCACCGTCGCGGCTGACGCCCGGCCGCTCAAGTCGACGGCGGGCGCGGGCGGCAGCGGCGCTGGCAGGGCGCCATCCGCCGTCACCAGCAGGTCGGTGCTGCCCACCCACGCAGGGGGCGCAGCCGTGGCGGAGCTGACCGTCAGCGTGTAGACGTAGGCGCCCACGGGGATCGTCGTCGGCGCGGTGGCCCGGATGTGCAGGTGGGAGACGCTGTGCGCGGGCACGGTGACCTGCGCGCCCAACGGATGATCCAGATCGGGCTGAAGCGGATCGCTGGCGTATCCGGGGTAGATCGTCCAGACCGCCCCGCTCATCGAACTCGTTGGGGACAGGGTGAAGGTCTGGGCGGCATCCGCCCCATTCTCCAGCCAGTAGTGCAGCGCCAGCGGATCGCCCGGTTTGAGCGTCAACGCCACAGTGTTCGGCTCAAAGAACCAGTTGCCAGCCGTCATGTCCACCAATTGCGTTGCTCCCTCGCCCACGCAGGTGAAGGCGGGCGGCGTCAGCGCGGTGCGGTCGCACTGGAAGGACTGGAGCACGGCGTGCTCGCCGGCTTGCGGCTCCGTGCTCAGATCGAACGTCACGTCGGTCACCAACGTGTACCCGGCGCGCGGCCCGAAATCAGGGCAGGAAATCGAGACATCGGAACGCAGACCAAAGGCCACCCAGATTTCGTCGTCGGCGTGAGGCAGGTTCTCGTTGGCCCACGCCATGGCGTTGGCGCGCACCTCCAGCGGCATCTCCAAGTAGACGAACGACGGCGGCCCGTTGCTGACCAGGATCAGCTTGGGCGAGAACGGCTCCTGATAGACCACGGGCAGCGTGTAGGATTGGGTGGCCGTCAGCAGGCCGGCCGCGGGCAGCCGCCAGACCATGAACCGGTTAGCCGACTGACCCTGGGCCACGAGTTCCCGGCACACGTCCGGCGAGAGCGTGTCGCCGCGCTCGATCCCGCTCTGCACCCTCCACCAGACCGTCTCGACCGTGTCCGCCGCGCGCTTGTCGCTCATGACATGCAACCATGCTGCATTCGGGACGGACGTCGGTGGGTTCACCATGAAATCCGTGTCAGCCATCTTGAGGATCTCCTCACCAACCTTAACACTGAACATCGTCGAGCCACCTGCAGGCTGATTCCACGGGCCAGAATGCTGGACTCTGAACGACACAACAATCCCCCTGCGCGCCTGTTCCGGCGTCAAGTTCTTGAAGAAAAAGGGCGGCCCCCCCGGTTCAGGCTGGTGTGACACAAATTCGATGTCCAATGCCTTGACCCTGGGGGCAAAACTCGGAAAGGGATTCCAGCGGAAATCCACTGTACCGGAGCCGGATACCTCGGCCTTAAAGAACTGATACACCCGATCCCCATGATTCACGACGGGGCCATCGGGCTTGCCGCCGCCGCGAAAGGTCTCAACCGAAAGACTCACTACCTGTGGCAGCGGCGTCGGGGGAGGCGGCGGTGGTGTGACTTTGGCCGTAGCTTTGCTGCCGAAAAATATCAGATCGCTTATCGTTCCTGATGCGCTTATCAGCAGCGGCGGCGAGTTTTGAGGGGGGATGGCGTTGCTCGCGGTCGTGTCGGCGCCCAGCGCCTGCATGGTTAGCAACAGCGCCAGCAGCAGCCCAATGCCCAGGATGGCGGTGATGCGGAACGAATGATGGTGTTGCATGATGTCCTCCGATTCAGTGATACTAAAGACCTGATCGCATCTCGGTCTGCAGATACGCCAGCAGCTCCTCTGCGCTGGCGAAACCGCGACGTTCCAGCCGCAGGTCGTCGCCTGCGACAATCGGCTCCAGGCTGAAGCGCCAGGGCGACGCGGCGGACGTTTGCGCCGGATCATCCGCCTCCACCCACATCCGTAAGATGAAGGCGTGGTAGGACGGCGCTGGATGAATTGGTTGAAGCACGGCGTTCACCTCTCTCCGGTATGTTTCATGTTCGATGCACAGCCTTCGATTGAAATCGAGGCTGAAAGCTGAAGTCGGCTCATGGAGTTTAACCAATAGATTC
>DGFH01000171.1:0-8338 GCA_002391565.1 Anaerolineales bacterium UBA3905 | reverse complement strand
ATTTTGTAAATCCTCATGATTCACCGGCGTTCACCTCCCTCTGCATAGTTGCCGCATCGGCTGAACGCGAGTATAGTCAAGAAGTCTTCGCCAATCCTTCGCTGCGTTGACATTGGCGTCGCGACTGACGGTGTACATCCTGCGCGTCCCTGCGTCATTGCGCGAGCGATTTGTAGAATTTGGTAGCTTGTACATGGATTCTGCTCCACCGGCCGCTTCCCTGCACGTCTGGCTGCTGGGCGGCTTGCGCGTAACCTGGGACGGCCACCCCATCAATGCATTTGAATCTGACAAGGCGCGCGCTCTGTTCTGCTACTTGCTGCTGGAGGCGCGTCCCATCCGCCGGGAGCAACTGGTCGGGCTGTTCTGGGGCGAGCAGCCGGAAGCGCGGGCGCGTGGCAACCTCAGCCGCGTGTTGTCGAACCTGCGCGACCTCTTCCCTGCCTGTGTCAGCAGCGACCGCACGACCGTGGCCCTGATCCCGCCCACGCCGTTCTGGGTTGACGTACACAGCCTGCGTGCAGCCTATCGCGCCGTCGAGCAGACGCCCGATGCACCCGACGCCCACGCCGCCCTGCACACTGCACTGGAGCTGTATCAGGGGCCGCTGCTGGCAGGTTTTTCGCTCCCTGGCTGTCCCGAATTTGAAGAGTGGCAGCGCATCCAACAGGAGCACTGGCACACCCTGGCGCTGACGGCCTGGGAATGGCAGACAGCCTATCACCGGCAGCGCGGCGAGTGGGAAGCTGCGCTGGCGTGCGCACGCAGCGTGCTCGAACTTGAACCCTGGCGCGAGCGCGCTCATCGCCAGTTGATGTTGTTGTTGGCGCTGCAGGGTGAGCGCGAGGCGGCGCTGCACCAATATGAGCAGTGTCGGCGCATCCTGGCGACGGAGTTGGGCGTGACGCCGACGGCTGAAACTGAGACGCTGCGTCAGCGCATTGCGGATGCAACGACCGACGACGCGGAGATGGCTCTGGTCGCGCCGCAGCCGCTGGCGCTGCCGTTCGTGGGGCGCGCCAGCGCGCATCGTTGGCTGTCCGCATGTTGGGAAGCAGCGCGCCACGGCGCCGGCGGTCTCACGCTGGTCGCAGGCGAAGCTGGCATCGGCAAGTCGCGCCTCGTCCAGGAGGCGCTGCGTTTCGTCGCCGGTCAGGGCGTGCCGATCTTCAGCGGTCGCTGCTTCGAGTTCAACCGCGCCGTGCCCTATCAAGCCATCCATGAAGCGCTGCGCCCACTTCTAACGGACGCCTCGCCGTCGGCGGATACTCCGCTGTGGCGCCTGTTGCAGCCTGGCGTCGGTGCACCGACGCCGCGCACCGCGCTGTTTGCCGCCATCGCCGCTTGGCTGCCAGGTCCTGCTGTGCTCTTTCTGGACGACCTGCAATGGGCCGATGTCGATACGCTTGACCTGCTGCACTATCTCGTGCGCAACCCAGGCGGCGTCCCGCGCTGGCTGATCGGCGCATACCGACCCGAAGAATGCCCGCCCGACCACCCGCTGACCCATCTGGCGCAGACACTCAACCGCGACGCGCTGCTGCAGACGCTGACGCTTGACCCACTGACGCCAGACGCGGTGACCGAACTGACGACACGTCTGTTCGGGGACGAGACGCGCCTGGCTGCGTATCTGTTTCAGGAAAGTGCAGGCAATCCCTTCTTGATCGGCGAGTTGCTGGAAACGCTGCGCGACCAGGCTGCCTTGCGCGTCACCGCTGGCGGCTGGGAAGTGGCAGGTGAACTGCCGACCGATCTCCCCCTTTCGGCGCGCACCCAGGACATGATCCTGCAGCGCACCCAACGGCTCGACGAAACCGCGCAATATCTGCTGCACCTGGCGGCTGCACATGGACGCCCCTTCGACGCCGCACTGCTCGCCGCGGCTGGCGAATGCGCGGCGTCAAGCGTTACGGCGACGCTGCACGAATGGCAGGCGCGGCGGTTGGCGCGTCCCGTTCCCGCCGGGTGGGATTTTGCGCACGACAAAATCCGCGCTGCGCTCTACCAGTCGGTGCCCCCGCCACTGCGGCGGCTGCTCCATGCCCGGCTGGTGACTGCGCTGGAAGTGTGCGACCCTCAAAATGTCAGCGCACTGGCGTACCACTGCGACCAGGCGCAGCAGGCAGCTTCAGCCGCACGTTATCTGCTGCAAGCGGGCGACCAGGCGCGGCTGGCTTACGCGCATGAGCAATCCGTCGCGTGCTACCAGCGCGGACTCGAACTGACCGACGACGTCACGGTGCGCTATGCCCTGCTGAGTGGTCTGGAGAGCGTCTATGACATGGCGAGCCGCCGCGAAGAACAGCGCACCGTGCTTGAGGAACTGGCTGCGCTGGTGACGACGGCGCCGTTCCTGGCGACGCCGCGATACGCCGGTGAGGTTGCCCTGCGGCAGGCGCACTACGCCGAAGCCACCAGCGATTATCGTGCTGCCGCCGCCGCTGCCGCCCGTGTGGTTGCGCTGGCGCAGCAGGCTGATGATGGCGCGCTCCTGGCGGCGGGCTACCAGCAGTGGGGTTATGCACTGCGTCGCCTGGAAGCGCCGCTTGCTGACGCCGCCGCCATGTATGCACGCGCCTGCGCAGCTGCGGAACGCGCTGGCGCCCAGGCAGTGTTGGTGGATAGTTTGCAGGGACTGGCAAATGTGGCCTGGCAACAGGGCGACTATGCCACGGCGAAAGCGCACCTGGCGCAAAGCCTGGCGCTCTGCCAGGAGCTCGGCGACCGGCGCGGCGAGGCTGACGCGTACAATATCGCCGGCCTGGTTGCCCAGCGCGAAGGCGACCTGGCGGCGGCGCAGGCGCACTACGCCCGCGCGCTGGAACTCCGCCGCGCCATCGGTGACCGGCGCGGTCAGGGTTTGAGCCACAATAACCTGGGCAGCGTGGCGCTTGCACTGGACGAGTGGGACGCTGCGGAAGCCGCTTATCACACTGCGGCGGCGCTCTGTCGCACCACCGATGATCGTTGGGGACTGGCGATTGCCGAAGTCGGGCTGGCGGAGGTCGCCCTGGCGCGCCGGCAGATGGAGAGCGCCCGCCAATACGCCATCGCCGGGCTGGCAGGGTTGGAGCAGGTGGGCGCAACGCAGCGGGCCGCCCAGTCGCGGCGCCTGCTCACGCGCATTACGCAGGCAACTGCGCATCAGATGGAGCAGGAAAGCGCAGGCAAGGCGCCGCCGTGCGGGGGCGACGGTTTGCCGCAACCGCACACGTTGCGCCGGGACGGCGATGGCGCTCTGCCGTCATGCAGTTGACTGCCGCAGAATCTTTGCCATTGCCTTGCCTTTAGCCAGTTCATCGACCAGCTTGTCCATGTAGCGGATGGACTGCATCAGCGGGTCATCGATCTCCTCTATGCGCACGCAGCAGACCACGCCCTTGCTCTGCGCCCGGTTTGGGTTCAGCGCCAGCGCCTGGGCAAAGAAGGTCGCCGAGTCATGCTTATGGCGCCTCATACAACTGCACTTGCCCACCATAGAAATCGCGCGTTTGCGTCAGTTTCATCTGTGTGGCCAGGGTCTTCGGGATAAGCCCCTGAGGGTCGGTATAAGCGTTATGACTATAGACAAGCCAGACGCGCTCGCGTCCCCGTAGGAGGGCGAGCAATCCAGGGATGTCCGCCTCCGTCATCTGCGGCTCCAGGACGCCGTCGGCAATCAGGTCGCGCGGCAGCCCTTGTTTGGTCACCTGGATCGAATAGAGTTCTTCGTAATCTTTAAAGTAGTAGTTGAAGGGGATGACCACGAAATTGGAGTTGAACAGCACCAGATCGCCCGGTTCAGCGAAATTGGCGACGTAACCGGCCGGAGTGCTCCAGTCCTCTTTGCGGTGGAAGCGGTAATAGTCGGCGGTGGAGAAGAGGTTGATCGCGCCCAGGATTCCCACCACGGCGATGATCAAAAAGCGGTTCTTGAGTTGCGCGACGCCGGCCGCCAGCAGCAGCAACAGAGGCAGCGTGATCCAGATCAGGGTGCGATCATAAAAAATTGGACGACGCAGGCTCACCAGCAGTTCACCCAGGAAGGGGACTGCAAAGAGGATCGCCAGAAACCAGAAGCGCGCCAGTTTACGCCGGAAATGCACGACGCCCAAGCCGAGCACCAGTGCGTACAGCCCCCAGATGATCGCGGCCTGGCCCGCCGGCATGGGCGCCGAGGCATTCAGGAAGGAACGCAGCGTCTGCAGCACGACGTCCCACGTTGGTGCGGGAATCCAAAAATGCTGATCGACGGCGCGGGCTTGCTGGATGAAGAAATAGAGCCAGGGACTCCACAACAAGAAGATGGCGATCTGCGCCTTCACCCAGTTCCCCAGCGCAGGGGCTTGAAGGGAAGGTGGCGCCCCAGATTTGTTGAGCCGCTGAAAGAGCAGCAACCCGAAGACGAAGATATTGGCAGCCAACGGGAACAGCACGGCCGTATTGTGCGTGAGCATGGTCGCCGTTGAGAAGATAACAAAGACAACCCAGGCCAGGTCAGCAGCGATAGTCTGGAGCGGCGCCCGCCGCTGGCGGGAAAACCAGCCGCGCCAGCCACGCGGCGGCGCCCCGACATCTCGGAGCACAGCGGCGCCGTCCGCTGCCGCGGCTGTGGCTGTGCGCCAGGTGTGCAGATAGTCCCGAAGCTGGCGACCGATAGGGGCGACGCTGTGTGCATCCGTCAGCAGCCACGCCAGGGCATAGATCGCCACCGCTGCGTTGAAGGTCAGCAAGGTGTACATGCGCGTTTCCTGCGCAAAGTAGATGTGGAACGGCGACAGCGCCAGGAAAACCGCCGCCGCCAGCCCCATCACCACCCCAGAAAGGCGCTTGCCGATCAGATAGATAAGAGGAATCGTGGCTGCACCCAGCAGGGCGGAAAAGAGCCGGACGTCGTAGGCTGTCTCGCCGGTGAGGGCGATCCAATCATGCAGCAGGAAATAGTACAGGGGCGGGTGTTGGTCGATCCGGACGACCCATTGCATTAACTCGGAGGGGCTATGGCTTGCCATCCACACGCTGAAGGTTTCATCCAGCCACATGCCTTTTGTGCCCAGGAGCAGCACACGCAGCGCCCCCCCAACCAGGGTAATAAGGATCACAAACCCTGGCGCCCACTCTTCAAGATCGATTTCTTCGTTCACAGCTTTTCCATGTTCATGATGTTGATAGGCATTACCGCTCCCGATATTAGCTCCGTCTCGGCGGCGAAGAAAGCCTGCACCAAAGTTGGGTTCATCCCGCTGAAGATACTATTGCACGTCGAGAGCAAGAAGCCGTCGGGCGCACCTTGCGCCAGGCTGCGCGCTACATCGGCGCGGACGGCGGCTTCATCATCGCCGCAGAGCAGGCGCACATCAACGTTGCCCATCAGCGCCAGGTTAGCGCCAAAGCGCGCCTTGACCACCGCCAGGTCGACGCCGGCGCCCGGCTCCAGCCCATGCACGCCGGCAAAGCCTGCCTCCACCGCCATTGGCAGCAGCTTGGTGATGTCGCCGTCGCTGTGCCAGATCACCGGCACGGGCAACGCAGCGACGATGCGGCGGTGACAGGGCAGCACCAGTCGCCGCCACAGCGCCGGTGAGATCAGCGGACCGTGACGGTGTCCGGCGTCGTCGCCCATCACGATGACCTCGGCCCCCAATGCCACTGCGTGCTGAAAGAGCGCAATTGCCCAGTCGGTGCGTGCGGCCAGTAGCGCAGCGACAAAATCGGGATCATCGGCCAGGCGCAGCATGAAACGCTCCATCCCCATCGCCAGATAGGCGGCCTGAAACGGGCCAACATGCGTGCCAAAGAAATGGCAGTGATCCGGATAACGGCGGCGCACGTCATCGACTAACGCCGGCGCAAAACATTCGCTGGCGCGGGTGGGCGGCGGCGTGTACCGCGCCAGGTCTTCCGCACTATCAATCACGCCATCTATATATTGGCCAGCGCGCCAGACGCGGCCAAATTCGTCGATGCCATCGCCCCAGGCCTGGCTGCCCGGCAGTGGTTGGCTGGGCAGCATCACGCTGTCCTGCCCAAACGCCACGTGTGCAGCAGCAGTGTCTGGCAGACCGAAATCAGCAACAAAGGCGTCGATCCACACCTCGAAACAGGGTGTGCGGTCAGATGCACCGCGCCGAAGGGCAGTCAAGACGCGCTCACGTGGCAGCATGACAGAAGCTCCTGAAAGATAGTTTTGATTCGCCAGATATCATGGCTTCAGGCGTCACACGTCAAGTGCATATGTAATAAGATGGCGCCTGATGTGTGACGCCTGCTCCTACCCCGCGTCGCCCAGGTCGCTGGCGCGGCGGATGGCGGCAGCGCCGTAGCGGGCGCGCAGCTCGCGGACGGCAGTGTAGAGCCGTTCGGCGCGCTCATCCGGCGCTTCCCACAAGCCGAGCTGGCGCGCCTCGCTCAGCCCGCTCACCCCGACGCCGATCAGTCGCACGGCCTGCCCTTGCCAGACGCGCGTCAGCAGGGCGTGGGCGGCGGCGTGAAGCTGCGCAGCATCGTCACTCGGTTGCGGCAATGTCATCTGGCGCGTCAGCGTGGTGAAGTCGGCCCAGCGGAGCTTAAGCCTGACGGTGGCGGCCAGCAGATGTTGACGCTGCAACACGCCTGCCACGTCCGCCGCCTGTTCCTGCAAGGTGGCTTTCAGCAGCGCAGCGTCGGTGACATCGCGGACAAAGGTCGTCTCCTGACTGATTGACTTGCGTTCGTGTGCGGTGACGATGGGGCGGTCATCCAGCCCGCGTGCGTGGCGCGCCAGTTCCTGGCCGTGCTTGCCAAAGCGTCGCACCAGGTCGCGTTCCGGCCAGCGAGCGATGTCGCCAACGGTGTGGAGGCCGAGGGCGTGCAGCCGCGCGGCCGTCTTGGGGCCGACGCCCCACAGCGCATCGGCGGGCAGTGGCGCCAGGAAGTCGGCCTCGGCGCCCGGCGGCACGATTTGCAGCGCACTGGGCGGCGCATCGCCGCGCGCCGCCGCCTTGCCTACGTTGTTGGCAATCTTGGCGACAAGCTTGTTCGTGGCGACGCCCAGCGAAGCCGGCAACCCCAATTCCTGGCGGATGGTCTGTTGCAGGGCGACGGCCAGCGCTGCCGCATCTTCCGGGCGGTCGGTCACGTCGAGGAAGGCTTCGTCGATGGAAATTTGCTCCACCAGCGAGGTCAGCCGGTGCAAGATTGTCATCACCCGGCGCGACATGGCCGCATACTCGCGGTGACGCGCTGGCACGATGATTAGCGCAGGACACAAGCGCAGCGCCTGCCCCATCGGCATGGCGGAGTGCACGCCCAATCGTCGCGCCGGGTAGGAACAGGAGGCCACGACGCCGCGACTTTCGGGACGCCCACCGACGGCAAAGGGCTTGCCGCGCAGGGTCGGGTCGCGCAGTTCCTCCACCGCGCAGAAGAAGGCGTCGAGATCGAGATGGATGATCTTGCGCGTGCGCTCCGTCATGGCGTCAGCACCCGTCACTCGTCGCTGCTCAGAAATCGTGAAAAGGGCGTTTTTGACGCAAAGACGCAACAGCGCAGAAGTGCGCAGAGAAAACACAAGGTTTGATCGGTGGCTTTCTCTGCGGTTCTCTGCATCTCTGCGTCTTGGCGTTAAAGTTGGTGCTATTCAACCGATCTTTCAATAGCCCAGTTGCTTGTCAACCAGATTCGGCATTGGCTGGCCGTTGGCGGCGGCGGTCAGCAAAGTCGCCAGTTCCTGCAGGCGGCGCTCCTCGGCGGCCTCCAGCCACCCGCCGCGATGAGGGCTGAGCACGACATTGTCGAGTTCGTGGAAGGGGAAGTGGGATGGCAGCGTGTGCGCCCGCTCCTCTTCGCCGTGCGGGTAGACATACCAGACATCGATCCCGGCGGCGGCGAGATGTCCACTGCGCAGAGCCGCGTATAACGCCGCCTCGTCGATCACCGGCCCCCGCCCAACATTGACGACCACCGCACCCTGCGGCAGCAACGCCAGCTCTGCCGCGCCGATCAGCCCGACCGTCTCCGGCGTCTGCGGCAGCACGCAGATCAAGATGTCGGTGGCAGGCAGCAGGGCGTGTAATTCGCTCACCGCGTGCACGGTCACGCCACGCTCGACAGGCTGCGTCGGCGGATGGCGCCGCACGCCGTTGACCTGCATTCCCAGCGCCTGACAGAGCGGCGCAATTTGCCGACCGATGGCGCCATAGCCGAGGATCAACACACGCCTGCCTGACAGCAGCAACGAGGGTGCGCCGCCGTACCGTTGACGCCAATCGCCCTGGCGCAGCAACCGATCCAGCGGCCCGATAAACTTGGCGGCGGCAAAGAGGTGCGCCAGGGCAAACTCCGCCGTAGCGACATCGATGCTGCCTCTTATACACAT
>DGFH01000207.1 GCA_002391565.1 Anaerolineales bacterium UBA3905 | reverse complement strand
CCACGCAGCACAACCCGGAGATCAGTCAGCAGGAAATCCGCGAGGCGCTGATCGAGCATGTGATCGACCCGGTGCTGCCCGCCGAGCTGGTGGATCGCAACCTGATCATCTACACCAATCCGACCGGGCGCTTCGTGGTTGGCGGCCCCATGGGCGACGCCGGTGTGACCGGGCGCAAGATCATCGTCGACACCTACGGCGGCATGGGACGCCACGGCGGCGGCGCTTTCTCCGGCAAGGACTGCACCAAGGTGGATCGCAGCGCCGCCTACGCCGCGCGCTGGGTTGCCAAGAACATCGTCGCCGCCGGTCTGGCCACGCGCTGCGAAATTCAGCTTGCCTACGCCATCGGCGTAGCGCACCCGCTGAGCATCAACGTCGAGACCTTCGGCACCGGCAAGATTTCTGACGAGAAGATCGCCAAGTTGATCGAGGAGCACTTCGACCTGCGCCCGGGCGCCATCATCCGCGACCTGAACCTGCGCCGCCCGATCTACCGCCAGACGGCTGCCTACGGTCACTTTGGCCGCGATGATATTCAATTGCCCTGGGAAGACACCAGCCGCGCCGCCGCGTTGCGCATCGCCGCAGGGCTGAGCGAGCCGGTGCTGGCGTAGAGCCAGTTTTCTTGATGCAGAGGCGCAAAGCCGTAGAGAAGAAACTACCGAGTAAAACACAGGTCATGCTCGTGCTTTACTCGGTGTTTTACTCGGTGTTTTACTCCGCGCATCTTGGCGCCACTGCGCCTCTGCATCAAACCTTTCTACGTCAAATCGCTCCCATCAATCAACATGAACGACAGGCTCACCCAGATTCTCGACTTTCTGCGCGCGGCGGAACAACTCAAGAGCACGCTGCGCAGCGGCTACACCGCCCAGGGGCGCCCGGAGAGCACGGCGGAGCACACGTGGCGCCTCTGCCTGATGGCGATGCTCTTCGAGGACGCCTACCCCAACATCGACCATCATCGCCTGCTCAAGCTGTGTGTGATCCATGATCTGGGCGAGGCGCTGCACGGCGACATCCCCGCCATTCACCAAGACCCGGCGGTGGATAAAGCCATCGAGGAGCGGCGTCACTTTCTGGAACTGCTGACGCCCCTGCCCGCCGACAAGCAACGCGACCTGCTGGCGCTGTGGGATGAATACAATGCCGCCGTCACGCCTGAAGCGCGCCTGGCCAAAGCCTTTGACAAGCTGGAAACCGTGCTTCAGCACACACAAGGTCGCAATCCGCCTGATTTCGACTACGCCTTCAATCTTGGCTACGCCCGCCAATACACCGATTTCGACCCGATTACACGCGCGTTGCGCGCTGAGATCGATGCCGTCACGCAGCAGCTGGCAGTTGCCAGCCACGCCATTACTACTGTTGGTGCGGCGCGCTGATCTCTCGGAATCTGTTTGAAGATCGCCCGTTCTTGAGGTCGAGGTGCAGAGGAGTCCAGGACTCCTCTGCACCTCAGCATATCTTTGCAGCACTGCAAACTGGTGAGCTTACAGCAACCTCTGATCGCCTGGCGCCACGCGCTATCGGCGGACGAACGGCAGATATACGTGCGTCGTTGCCGCCGGCGCTGTAGCGTCTGGTGCAAAGATCGCCATGATGCCCGGTCGCTGCAAGCCAATGGTGACCGTTTCAGCGCCTCTCTCGATGATAGACAGATCGGTGCGGCTCCAGGCGCTGGTCAGATCGTCCCATCGATAGGCTGTCCATGACCACGCCCCAGGCGCCGCAACAATCAGGCGCAGCGGTTCAGCAAAGTGTGCATCGGTGAGCATCTCGCCATCTGCATACATTGTCAGCGCCAGCGCAACGCCACTAACCGTCATTCCCTCCGGGCGCCGGTTTGCCAACGGCGGGGCTGGCGCCAGCGTCAGATCAAGGTGCGTGGCCGTCACTGCCGACAACGCAAAGTCTTGGGGCGTCTCCACAATCAGAGGGATGTCGCCAACCGTTACTGTCTGGCGGCCAGCGTGCGTCAGATGGATCACGCCGGTCGTCGGTGACGCCAAGTGCACTGCGGCAGCCCCACGCACCTGCACGACCTGCCCATCACGCGCCAGTCCGCGCACCGCGAGCGTATGCAACAGTGGGCCGGGCAGGTCGGCGGCGGTGACGACATACGCGGCTTCGATTGCGACCGTTGCGCCCGGTTCAAGGGTCGTGGAGGCCAGCGGCAGCAGTTCACCAGTACGGTCGATGACTTCCAGGTCAGATACTGGCAGATCACCGTGATTGGCGAGTATGTAGTGGAGTAACACAGTTTCTCCCACGCCTGCCACCCCGTTGCGCGCGGACGTAATCGTCAGTCCCGGATTGGTCTGCACAGCGACCGTAACAGTGGCGGGAGCAGTCACAACTTGCCCGGTGCGCGTCTGCGCTGTTGCTGTCGCTGTGCTGCGCAATGGGCCGGGCGTATCGGCCACTGTGACTCGATAGCGTGCAACGCCGGTCATCACTTCACCAGGGGCGAGGACGGCGCCAGGCAGCGCAATCTCGCCTGCACGCGTATCGCGCAGAGTGACGCCCAACAACGTCACATCGCCAGTGTTGCGAACGCGATAGGTGACAATCACATCCGAACCGATCGTGGCAGTGGCAGGGTTGCTCGCCGTCACGATTTCGAGTGCCGGTTGCGACGATAGCATCACAGTCGCCATGCCTTCGGCTTGCATCGGAAGCGCGGCGCCAAAGCGCGTCCGTGCAGTCGCAGATACTTGCAACGTCAGTGGGCCAGGCAGAGTGCTTTCCTCCACACGATAATAAACCATTGCCGTCAATGCCTGTCCCGGCGCCAACTCCGAGCTAACAAACTCGACTCGCCCAGCAGGGACACTCTGGAGCGCAAAATCGGTCAGCGTGGCGTCGCCGGTGTTGCGCAGGCGCACGGCGGCGACAATTTCTTCCCCGATCCGGGCATGTTCGGGCGCAGTGACCTCCACAGCGAGCGCCGGGATGCGGGTTAAGGCGATCTGGGCGCTGGACGTGGTCGCAAGCGACGCACCGCCATACCGTGACGCAGCGCGTGCGGTGACGGTGAGTGGCGCCGGGCCGGGTTGCGCTGCTTCTGTGATCAGGACGCGCACCT
>DGFH01000019.1 GCA_002391565.1 Anaerolineales bacterium UBA3905 | reverse complement strand
GGCGTGGATCCCGATAATGTCAATGGATACACCAATGACACAGGTTTTCCGCTCATAGCCGAAGATCAGAAACGTTATAATATTTTTCTTGCAGAAGCGGCGCATCAACGCGGGCTGTTGGTTGGCTTAAAGAACGATCTGGAGCAAGTCTCGGAATTGGCAACGTATTTTGATTGGATTTTGAACGAAGAGTGTTTCTCCTACGAAGAATGTGACTGGCTCCTTCCCTTTCTTCAGGCAGGCAAGCCTGTTTTTGTCATTGAATATGAACTTGAACCGTCAGCTTTCTGCCCTCAGTCTGTGCAGATGAACTTTAATGCGTTGCATAAGCATTGGGAATTGGACGCCTACAGGGTCGATTGTCGGGAATGGTCTGCCGCCAACCCATAACGCTGCCGCCCAACGGTTGGCTGTCGCTATTGGAATTGCAAGCCCGGCGTCCCGCTGGGCAGGATGGCAGGCGGTGTGAGCCGGGCGCAATTTGTGTACGCATGCCTGCTCGATTCCTGCACAAGGGACGACTCAGTGTAGACTGCAGAAAATGAAACTTGCCGGACGAATGGAGAGAGCATGGCTTTAGGTATTGGCATCGTCGGCTTACCCAACGTGGGCAAAAGCACGACCTTCAACGCATTGACCAAGGCTCAGAACGCAGAAGCGGCCAATTACCCCTTCTGTACGATTGAGCCCAACAAAGCCATCGTCACGGTGCCTGACCCACGCGTCGATCAACTGGCGGCGCTGGTCAAGCCGGAGAAGGTGATTTACGCCACCGTCGAATTTATCGACATTGCCGGTCTGGTCAAAGGCGCCAGTCAAGGCGAAGGGCTAGGCAATCAATTTCTTGCCAATATCCGCGAGACTGCTGCAATTGTGCACGTCGTGCGTTGTTTCGATGACGAGAACGTGGTGCATGTGTCCGCCAGACCCGACCCGCGCAGCGATATCGAGGTGATCAACACCGAGCTCATGCTGGCCGACCTGCAGCAGCTCGAACGCAAGCTGGACAGGCTGGCGCGCGAGGCGAAGGGCGATAAGCGCCTGGCGCCGCTATTGGAGGTCGGCGTCGAGCTCAAGGCGCAGTTGGAGCGTGGACTGCCGGTGTCGGCTTACCCCGACCCCGATCATGAGGCGTACAAGGCGCTTAATAAGGAGATGCGTTTCCTGACCGGCAAGAAGGTGATCTATGTGGCAAATGTGGACGAAGACCACCTGATGGAAGACAACGACTATGTGCGGACTGTGCAGCAGATTGCCCTCGAACATAACGCCGAGTTTGTCAAGCTGTGCGCCAAGCTAGAGCAGGACATGGCCGGGCTTTCCGACGCCGAACGTCACGAATTTCTGGAGGCGATGGGCATCCACGAAACCGGGTTGGAGCAGGTCATCCACAAAGGCTACCACGCACTTGGGCTGATCTCCTTCTTCACGGCCGGGCCGAAGGAAGTGCGCGCCTGGACGGTGCGGCGCGGCGCCAAGGCGCCGGAGGCGGCGGGCGTCATCCATTCCGACTTCGAGCGCGGCTTTATTCGCGCCGAGGTGATCCCGTATGCGACTTACATCCGCCTGGGCAGCGAGGCGGCGGCTAAAGCAGCCGGCGAAATGCGCGTCGAGGGACGCGAGTATGTGGTGGCGGATGGAGATGTGATGCACTTCCGCTTCAACGTCTGAGTTTTGTCTCTCCCTGGACGCAAAGATGCAAAGGCGCAGAGAAAGGTTTGCTCCACCCAGGCGATTGATCTCTGCAATGCTACACCATCTGACTCAAATCTTCCCGGAAGCTTTGACGCTTCCGGGAAGATTTTTCTACTTGGTGATCGCCAGACTGTGTCCGCCTATCCTCTCACGGTGAGAGGCAGGAACAACGCGAAGTTGTTTTCTCCCGGCTCATTTTGTTTGGCGACGAACGCCACATCGTCCAGGAAGAAGTTGCTGTTCGCAGTTGCATTGAGCGTCGTGCGGAAGCGCAACGTCACATTCTGTCCAGCGTAGGCGCTCAGGTCAATGCTGGCCGGCGTCCAGCCGTTGGTGTTTTGCGCCTGACACAACTCGAAGCTCTTGACCACCGTCTCCCCGATCAGCACCTGCGTAGCATCTGTCCCACAGCCATCTTCAGAGCCGATCTGATAGTAGAAAACCAGCTGCGGCGTAGCGGCGGCGATCGCAACGGTCTGACCCAACTCGGCGATTTCGTTGGGCGCACCGCCCAACCAGGCGGCGTGGCTGCCCGATCGCGGCGTGGTTCCTTGCAACCCTTGCTGATCGAGGATCAACGATCCCGTCCCGCCGAAGTTGCTTGAACTCTCCGACCAGGCGCCATCGGGTCCCTGGTCGAAGTTGCCATTGCGCAGACTGGCTGGCGGCGGAGGAGGCGGTGGGGGTGGCGGCGTCGAGCCTTTCACGCCGATGCGCGCAATGTAGACATCCTCTTTGACCTTCTTGTTCGGTTGCACCACGCCAGGCGTCGTGGGGAAGGGTTGGCTGTTGGATGAGTCAGAATACCCGGTGACATAGGCTTCGCCGTCACTGCGCACTGCAATGCCGCCCGCCCATTCGTCGAAGTTGCCACCCAGATAGGTGCTATAGCGCAGGCTGCCGTCGGCGTTGAAGGCGGTGACAAAGGCATCCATGCAGAAGCGGTCGTTCCACCCCAGGCAGATGCCGCCCGCCAGGTCGCGCTGGATCGCATCCTTGATCGGAAATTCCTTGCCGTTCGTGCTGCCGGTGACGTAGACATTGCCCGCATTGTCTACATCAACCCCACGCATATACTCCTGGTCGGTGCGCCCGGTCGAACCCAGGAAGGTGCTGAAGACAAAGGCGCTGCCGGTGGGCGTCAGCTTTGTGACGAAGGTGTGATAGTAGCAGAAGGGGCTGTTATCGACATAATCAATTGGGCATGTTGGCTGGAAGGCATTCTGCGTCACCGGAAATTCGCTGGAGAAGGTGTTGCCGGCAATGACGATATGGCCGGTATTGTCAGCGGCGATGCCCACCGACCGCTCCTGCGACCAGCCGCCCAGATAGCTGATGTACTCGGCGTTGCCCGCGCTGTCGGCCACTACGATCACGGCGTCGTCACTGCAACTGCGATCGGGGCCGGAACGCCCGCATTCAGGCTGGATGGCGCCGCCGGTGACGGGTAGATTCGCCCCGCGTGTGCCCCCAGCCAGATAGATTTTGCCATTGGCGCCTACGTCGATGGCGCTGCCCTGATCGACGTCTGTGCCGCCATAGTGGCGCTGCAGCAAGAACTGCGTCACGGATGGGTCGATCTTGCGCAGCGCAATCTGATCGCCGTACCAGGTCTCGCCTTCTACAACCAGTGGCTCGACGCCGGTGATGTAGACGTTGCCGGCAGGGTCGAGATCGATGTTGTCCCCGATGTAGAAGTTGTACATTTCGAGTCCCAGGTAGGTGCTCACCGCCAGCCCACCCTGGGCGTTCAACTTGACCAGCACGCTGTTGCCCCTGGCCGGTTTCGTCGGCAACAACGTCGTCTGGATCGGGAAGTTGCTCGAATCACTGCTGGCGGTTAGATAGGCTTCGCCGGCGCTGTTGACAGCCACCGCCAACGCCTCATCGGTGCTGCGTCCACCGATGTAGGTCGAATAGAGCAACTGGGTGGCGTCCGGGTTGAGCTTGCTCACAAAGATGTCGCTGCTGCCTGCCTGTGTCTGGCCATCCGTGCCCAGGAAGTCGAGCGAGAAGGTGGCGCCGACAACGTAGATATTGCCCTGGGCGTCGAGCGCAATCCCGCGCCCATAGTCTGTGCCGTTGCCGCCCAGCAAGGTGCTGAAGACCAGCTCCGGGTCGATCACCAGCGGGTGCGCCGGGTTGTAGACCCCGACGGCAAAACCAAAAACGCCCTGGCTTACCTCCTGGAAGCGCACGGCGACAGGATGCTGGCGACCCTCGATCACCTGCCAGGCCACCGGCGCATGTTCAACCAGGGTTGCGCCGTCATGGTTAATGTGCAGCGCGCCAGTCGCCGCGTCGATGTGGGCGACAGCATCGGCGTATTGCCAGCGGATCATCGTCGGGTCCGCGCCCGCGGCCACGGTGTAAGTGCCCTTGATGCGAGCGCCGTCGCCGTTGTAGACCAACGCCACGCCGGGATACAGGTCAGCATAGCGCACGCCGGCATAGGTTGGCACGCCGGTGCGCCACGCTGCAGGGTCGTCGCCCGCATAGAAGTTGACCACACCGGGCAGCGGCGTCACACCGTGAATGCGCCCATCCGCATTGGCGCCGACGAACGCCACGCGCAGAGACGCATCGCCAATGTGCAGCGCCATCTCGGTTGCGCGGAAGCGCACGGCGCCGCCGTCGATGCGCGCCTCCATCTGTACGTCGGGCGCCGCCTGCCCAACATTGGGGATGAAGCTCAGCGGTGGGCGTGGCTGGCTAGCGGCGGCGACGTTGGCTGGGCGCAGCGCAGTTGTGCTGGCGGCAACTTGCTGTGTCAGTGGCGTCTGACCAATCAGCAGCGCTGCCAGCACCAACGCTGTCAGCAATAGAAAATGTAAGCGGTGAATTGCCCCCGACTGGGGCGCTGTGAATGTGTACATGCTGTAACTCCTTATGTAGCTTGTTAAATTCGATGTCATTTCACCAGAAAATCAATGAGCACAACAGCAACAAAGTGTTACAGAAACTGTTACACATGGTGTTACAGCCACTGCCTGGCGTGCAGTGGCAAACGATTTAGCCCTGAGGTATCCGGTGTCTTTCCCGTTTGGGGTGCGTGTCGTAGGTCATCGCCTCCGGCGTGACATGGCGCCCGTTACGCCGAAGGTGATGACCTACAAAACAAACTGGCCCCCAGTGTGAAATAGACCCCCGGAGTATCGGGCGGATTGACGCAGACGGACACTACGCTACAATAGAAGACAACATGACGCTCGTTCCACGAGGCCAGGGCGTTTGGTGGAACACATTCACCCGCAAGCCAAAGCAGCGACTGACATGGTTGAGTTTAGCGAGGATCGCCACAGCAAAGCCATCCGTAAAGGTCCGCCGATCTTTGTCGTCTCCGGTGGCGTCGGCGCCACCGGGGATCTCCTGGCGCGCACCGTGCTGGCGCAGTTCCCCGATGTCGATGTGCCGATCATTGTCGAAGCGAAAGTCGTGAGCGAAGCGCGCGTCCATGAGGTGATCCAGAAAGCAACAGGCATCCCCGGCGCCATCATTCTTCACACGATGGTCAAGCGTGACCTGCGGCGTTTGCTGGTGATCGAGGCGGCACGCGCCGGCATCGTCACGTTCGATCTGGCCGGCCCGCTGGAAGAGCACTTGAGTCGCGAGTTAGGGATGCAGCCACTGCAACAGCCGGGGCTATACCACCAGATGCGTCGCGCCTACTTCGACCGCGTGGAGGCAATCGAGTTCACGGTTGCACACGACGACGGCAAACGCGTCGAAGACCTGCCCAAAGCCGAGATTGTGCTCCTCGGCCCTTCACGCGTCGGCAAGACGCCGCTCAGCATGTATTTGTCGATCTTGGGGTGGAAGACTGCCAATGTCCCGTTCGTGCCTGGGGTGCCGCCGCCGCCGGAGTTGCAGCTGGTGGCGCCGCACAAGGTAGTGGGTCTGGTCATCGAGCCGGCGCAGATGATCGCCCATCGTCGCTATCGTGCATCGCGCACCGGCATTCCTGAAGCCGGGTACGTCGATCGGCAGTCGGTGATCGAGGAGATGCGCGCCGCCAATCATTTCTTCTACCGTCAGGGCTACCACGTGGTTGACACCACAGACAAACCCATCGAGACCAGCGCCGAAGAGATCATCAGCCTGATCACGCGGCGCAAAGTGGCAACTTGAATGGCGAGATCAAGCTGGGAGAGCGAGAGGGGGAGGCATGGAAACTCTCCATCGTGAGTCGCCGCGCCTCCCCCCTCGCTTTACGATGTCTCAGCCGCTGACTGATTCGCCGTCCAGAATGGCGCCAGCCGCCCCACTAGTTCTATCGGCAACCGTCCGACGAGATGCGTGCCGTGCTCGGTGTGCGTCTCGATCTCCACTGTGCCGTGTTCGTGCAGCAACGCCACCAGATCGCCGCGACTGTAGGGGATCAGCGTATCGATGCGCGCCATGCGGTCCCGCAGCGCGGCATCGACGGCAGCCAGCAATTGATCCAACCCGTCGCCACGCGCTGCGCTGATCAACACGGCGTCGGGGTTGTCGGCCAGCGCCTGCGCCAGCAGTTGCGCATCCTCCGGGTCAGTGCGATCGAGCCGGTCGATCTTGTTGAGGGCGATCACCGTCGGTTTGGTCGCCGCTCCCAGATCATCCAGAATCTCTTCAACGGCGGCGATCTGCTCCGTCATGTTGGGGTGCGAGATGTCCACCACATGCAACAACAGATCCGCCTCGTTGACCTCCTCTAGCGTGGAGCGGAAGGCGGCCACCAGCTGCGTCGGCAACTTCTGGATAAAACCGACGGTGTCGGAGAAGAGCGCCAGCCGATCGCTGGGCAACTTCACGCGCCGCGTCGTCGGGTCGAGCGTGGCAAAGAGCTGATCCTCCGCCAGCACGTCGGCGTTGGCGATAGCGTTGAGCAGCGTGCTTTTGCCAGCGTTGGTGTAGCCGACCACCGCCACCACCGGGATCGCCGCCTGGCGACGCTGATGGCGATAGTGCTGACGATATTTGCTGATCTCCGCCAACTGTTGCTTGAGGAAGGCGATGCGCCGGTTGATCTCCCGGCGGTCGACTTCCAACTGTGTTTCACCCGGTCCGCGCACGCCGACGCCGCCAGCGGCGCCGCCCGCGCGTCCGCCGGCCTGGCGCGCCAGGTGCGTCCAGGCGCGTGTCAGGCGCGGCAGGCGATACTCGTATTGCGCCAGTTCGACCTGCACGGCGCCTTCGCGTGTGCGGGCGTGGCGGGCGAAGATGTCGAGGATCAGCGCCGTGCGATCCACGACCTTGACCTCCTCGCCCAGTTCCTTTTCCAGCTCGCGCTGCTGGCGCGGCGACAGCTCGTCGTCGAAAATCACGACGTTGGCGCCCAGCTCCGTGACCGCCATGCGCAATTCTTCGACCTTGCCCGACCCGATCAAGGTCGCCGGGTTGGGCGCTTCCAGCCGCTGGGTGATGCGGGCGATGGCGTGCACGCCGGCAGTCTTCGCCAGCAGCGCCAGCTCGTCCAGCGAATCTTCAAGCGCCAGCAGCGAGGGCTGATGCTGGAGTTCGACGCCGACGAGAATGGCGCGCTCCTCGACCGGGGCGGTGGAGACCAGCCCGGCTTCGTCGCGCACAATGCGGTCGCGTCCGCGCCCGTCGCTTGCCAGCGCGCCTTGTGATTGAAATAAACTTGGATTCGTCATCTATCTTGTGTGTCCTGAACTGCGCCCGCTTCGATCGCTTCGATGCGAGCGCGCACCGCGGCGGGCAACGCCGCCTTGCGTTGATTCTGATAGTCGTAGGAGACGATGACGCCTTCGCCCTCTGCAGCGATCCGGTGGTGGCGGGTGCTGACGACACGGTAGTGCATGGCGAAGCGGTCTTCGCCGATCTCACCCACGCGCACGCCCACCAGCACACGATCCGGATAGGTCAGTGGAAACTTGAACTTGCAGGAAGCCGAAGCCAGGATTGGGCCGACGCCGTGCGCTGCCATCGCCTCCATCATCCCCATCTGTTCCAGATAGGCGATGCGGCCGCTCTCGAAATAGCGGAAGTAGACGATGTTGTTGACATGCTGAAAGGCGTCCATCTCGCCCCAGGCGACCGGAATCTCGATTATCACCGGAAACCCGGCCAGTAGCTCGCTCATGCTTATCTCTTCATGTCCAGAATGCGCCGCCTCCGTGCGGCAAATCGACTGGTCTTCGCAACCTGCAAAAGGTAAGCATAAAGAAGGGAACGGGTTTCGTCAACTTTCTCAGGTTAACTGGGTCTACTTTACGTTCGGGGCAAATTGCGCTGCATCGGTGAATCATCAGGATTTACAATGTGATCCGGTCATCGACGTTGCTGCCTTCAGCGCACAGAGCGTCCTCTCCCGTAGGTCATCGCCTCCGGCGTGACTTCAGCTGCACAGAGCGTCCTCTCCCGTAGATCATCGCCTCCGGCGTGACTTCAGCGCACAAAGCATCCTCTCTCGTAGGTCATCGCCTCCGGCGTGACTTCAGCTGCACAGAGCGTCCTCTCCCGTAGGTCATCGCCTCCGGCGTGACTTCAGCGCACAAAGCATCCTCTCTCGCAGGTCATCGCCTCCGGCGTGACGGCGTGGCTGACCGGAAACGTCCGGCTGGAAGCCGAACCTGGTTGCCGAATCTATTTGATCTATTTGTTCAACTCCATGAATCGAAGGCTGTGCTCTGGACATCCGTCACTTTGCTTCTGTGTCAAGCGCACCTGCTATCGATGCCGCCCCTCAGCTACAGTAACAAGGCAAATGATTGCGCGCCACTGTGCACGCCTTTCCTCATGATGAGACAGAGGGATATTGTATGAAACGGATTGCCGTAATTCACCTGGACGATGCCATCTACGATGAGATCGTTCACTTTCTGGGACAGGAAATTGAGATTCGCCACCGCGGCTGCAACGGCGACGCCGATGCAGCGCGCGCGCTGATCGCCGAACAGGACGGCAAGGTCGACGCCATCGGGCTGGAGGGTCTGCCCGCGCAGTTGACGTTGGGCAGTGTGCAGCGCAGCCACGAGATCGGCGCCACGCTGCCTGCCGTCGCCAAGAAGACGCCGGTGGTCGATGGCTGTGGCATCCGTCCTGGACTGGAACGCTGGGCCGTGATTCTGGCCGACCGCGCCCAGCCAGGCATCTTTGCCGAAAAGCGCGTGTTAATGACGCCTGGGCTCAACCATTCCGGGCTGGTGCAGGCGCTGGCGCGTCACACCACGTCGATCCGGTACGCCGATCCCATCGTCTATTTTGGATTGCCCGACGTGCCGCTGGTCGGTGCGCGCAGCACGTTGGAGCAGGCCGCCGCGCCCACACTGGAGCAACTGAAGGATGCACCATTCCGTCGCCTGTTGCCGCTGCCCGGCGCGGCAGGACACGAACGCGCCCCAGAGCCATTTCTGAAAGCCGACGTCATCGCCGGCGACATCGGCGCGATCCGTCGTTACGCGCCCGACCGGATGGCGCACAAGACGGTTGTCGTTGAGTGGGCGGAGCAAGCCGATCTGGACGATCTGCGTCGTCGCGGCGTCAGCATTGTGGTGACGCTGATGCCCTCGCTCAACCCCGACGATGATCTGGGGCGCTGGTCCGCCGCCACCATCGAGGCTGTCCTCGTCGCGCTGCGCCGCAACCCCGATCAGCCGTTGAGCGAAGACACCTATCTTGACCTGATGGCCGATATTCGTTGGTCGCCGGCGATCCGCTATTTGCAGCCGGAAGAGGCGGGCATCAACCGTTTCGCTTTTGTCATCCATCCGCTCAACGTCGGTTTCATCCACAAACATCCTCTCTTCCGCTGGACAAAATATCTGCCCGACGACCTGGTCGAGGAGGTTGCGGCGTATATGCCGCCCATGTACGTCTCGCGCATCACCGGCGGCGTCTCGGCGACCACCGGCCAGCGCATCGAGGGACATCTGATCACCCTGGGCGCCACGCCGCGCATGATGATGAAACACGATGCTGCGTTCACTTATCGCCAGCTCAACCAGGCGGCGCGGCTGGCTGAGCGCAAAGGCGCCCGCATCATGGGGTTGGGCGCATTCACCAGCGTCGTAGGCGACGCCGGCATCACAGTGGCGCATGAGGCAGACATCGCCATCACCAGCGGCAACAGCCTGACCGTCGCCATGACCCTGGAGGCGGCCAAGCAAGCCGTCAAGCTGATGGGCGCCACCGACCTGACTCAAGGCAAGGTGATGATCGTCGGCGCCACCGGCTCGATTGCTTCGGTCTGTTCGCGGCTGGTGGCGCAGGCGATCAAGAATGTCGTGCTCGTCTCCATCGAACCGGAGAAACTGCTCGAACTCAAGCGCATTATCCAGGAGGAGACGCCCGGCGCCGCGGTGACCATTGCCACGCGCGCCGGCGATCTGATCAGCGACTGTGACCTGGTGATCACGGCGACCTCGGCCTTCGGGCAACGCGTGATCGACATCACCAAATGCAAGCCGGGCGCCGTGGTTTGCGATGTGGCGCGTCCGCCCGACATCAACCCTGCAGAGGCGGCGTTGCGTCCCGATGTGCTGGTGATCGAAAGCGGCGAAGTGATCATCCCTGGCGACGTGGACTTTGGCTACGACATCGGCCTGCCGCCCAAGACCTCCTATGCATGTCTGGCAGAGACGGCGTGTCTGGCGATGGATGGCCGCTTTGAGGATTACACGCTGGGACGCAACATCACGATGGAACGCGTCAAAGAGATTTACAAATTGTCGCTCAAGCACGGCTTCAAGCTGGCGCCGCTGCGCTCCTTTGGCAAGTATGTCAGCGAGGCCGACCTGGCTGCACGGCGCGCATTGGCGGAGCAATACCGCCGCGACCCGGCGCTCTTTGCCAGTGTGAAGGCCGAGGCGCAGCGCAAACTGCAGGACATCCCGGTCATGGCGAAGGGCGTCAGACAGTCGGGCGGCTTCGACAAACGCTGGTTGACGGTTGGCGCCGCGGGGGCGGCGCTTGGCGCTGTAGCCTTGACAATCGCGGGGCGTGGCAAAAAGTAGAACGGAGCAATCTATCCTTCGGGTGACAGTCACTTCAACGAAGTGACTGTCACCACTGCCCATTTTATCCCAGTTGTCCTTCTGCGAATTGTCGACGCAGTACTTTCTTGTCGAACTTGCCCACACTGGTCTTCGGCACCTCGTCGATGAAGACCACCTTTTCCGGCACCCAGAATTTGGCGACGCGCTGACTGAGGTATTCCTGCAATTCCTCTGCTGTCAGGTCCCAACCGTCTTTGGTGCGCACCACACACGCCATCGGGCGCTCCGACCATTTTTCGTCGGGGATGGCAATGACGGCGGCTTCGAGCACCTTCGGATGGCCGATGATGGCGTTTTCCAGTTCGACGGTGGAAATCCACTCGCCGCCGCTTTTGACCAGGTCTTTGGTGCGGTCGGTGATTGTCATGTAGCCATCCGGACTCATCGTCACCACATCGCCGGTGCGGAACCAGCCATCCTCGGTGATGTAGTCGCGCGTTGGCTCGCGCTTGAAATATTGGCGGATGATCCACGGCCCGCGCACCTGGAGTTCGCCCATCGTCTTGCCGTCCCAGGGCAGCTCGCGCCCGATCTCATCGACGATGCGCAACTCAACACCCAGGATCGGGTAACCTTGTTTGGCCTTGATGTCCCAGCGTCCGGCGTCATCCAGCTTCGCGTGCGCCTTGAGCGGGATCGACACAGTGCCCAGCGGCGACATCTCGGTCATACCCCACGCGTGCAATACATTGACGCCCAGTTCCTTTTCGTAGGCTTCGATGAGCGAACGCGGCATCGCCGAGCCGCCGACGACCAGCGCGCGCACGCAGGAGATGTCGCGCGGGTTCTGTTTCAGTTCATGGTACAGCCCATTCCAGATGGTGGGCACGCCGGCGGCGATGGTCACGCGCTCATTGGCGATCAGGTCGGCAAGCGGCTGCGGGCGCAGATGCGGGCCCGGCATGACGATGTCGGCGCCTGACGCCACGCACGCGTAGGGCAGCCCCCACGCCATGGCATGAAATTGCGGCACAACCGGCAGCACAATGTCGGATTCGCGCACGCCGAGCGCATTGGCGGCATTCTCGCCCATCGTATGCAGGAACATCGAGCGGTGCGAGTAGAGCGCGCCTTTGGGCTCGCCGGTGGTGCCGCTGGTGTAGCACATGCCCATCGCCAGGTTTTCGTCGGTGCTGCGCCAGGCGAAATCTTCATCACTGTCGTCGATCAGCTCTTCGTAGAAGAGCGCGTTGGGCAGGGCGTCTTTCGCTTCGCGCGGGGCGTTGAAAAGCACATGATATTGCACTCCCTGTGTAGATGGCGCCACTTTTTGATAGAGTGGGATCAATGTGCCGTCCACAAAGACAATCTTGTCCTCGGCGTGATTGACAATATAGGCAAGCTGGTCGGGGAAGAGACGGATGTTGAGGGTGTGGCAGACCGCCGCCGCACCGGGGATGGCGTAATAGAGTTCCAGGTGCTGGTAATTGTTCCAGGCGAACGTACCGATGCGATCGCCCGGCTGCACCCCCAACTTCACCAGCGCCTTTGCCATCCGTTTGACGCGGCGATAGAGATCGGCGTAGGTGTAGCGATGCAACGAGCCATCCGGCTGCATCGTCGTGATCTGCTTGTGAGAGTACAGCCGATTGCCATGCTCTAAAATCTTGTCGATCGTCAACTGCCAATTCATCATGAGACCGTCCATCGTTTCGCCTCCTTGTGGGGACCAATGACTTGCCTGGTTGAGTTGTTGGATTGTCGGTGGAAAGGGTTGAGGTGCAGTATACCCAACCTGGACAATGGCTGCAATCACAGAAATGGGAGGAGGACTACGTGCGTCACGATCAGCTCAGATGACGGGCATTTACTGGAGCTCGGCAACTACCGAGACATTGCGATCCTGTCGCCTGCCCAGTTTCTCAATTATCGATTTCTAGGTTGTCACGTGATATTGCTCGCAATCTTCCCGGAAGCTCCAAAGCCTCCGGGAAAATAAACAGTTAACCTGGCGGTCAGTATGTAACGAAGCGCCCACCCGACGAAAGCGCGTGAGTGGGCGCTTACTTTCGACTACGCGCCGGCGCTGTTGAGTCGTTCTATTTCTTCCGCCGACAGCCTCAAATCCAGCGCCGCCAGATTTTCCGCCATCTGTTCATCCGTGCTGGCTGCCATCACCGGAATGATGGGCGGCTCCTGTTGCGTCAGCCAGGCCAGGATCACCTGATTGGGCGTGGCGTTGTGGGCGGCGGCGATCTCACGTAGCACGGCCAGGCGCGCATCGGCGTCGGGGCCGCGGTACTGCTCCGGTAGCGGCCGATCCGGGCGTGTGTAGGCGCCGCTCAGCAGCGACGAGTACGCCAGGATCGTGACCTGATTGGCGCGGCAATAGTCAATGATCTCGTCGGTCAGGCTCAGCTGCGGGTCAAAGCTGGCGCCGGGTTTGGGGCGGAGATAGGTGTAGCGCTGCTGGAGACAGACATAGTCGGACCAGCCGTTTTGCTTGCTCAGCGTATGGGCGCGCTCCAGCCGATAGGCCATGAAGTTGCTGGCGCCGATATAGCGCACTTTACCCGCGCGCACCAGCCGGTCGAATGCCTCCATGGTTTCGTGCATCGGCGTGTTGCGATCATCGACGTGCGCATAGTAGAGATCGATCGTGTCGATGCCCATGCGGCGGAGGCTCTTGTCGCACTCCGCCTCGATCTGCGCCGCCGACAACCCGCGCGTCACGTCATCGTACTGAAAGCCGACTTTGCTGGCGATGAAGAGACGGTCGCGGTTGCGCCGCTCGCGCATCCACTCGCCCAGCAATGTCTCGCTTTCGCCACCGTGAAAACCTTCCACCCACCAGGCATAGATATTGGCCGTGTCGATGAAGCTGCCGCCCGCATCGACATAGCGATCCAGCATCCGATAAGAGGTGGCGCGGTCGTTGCGCGAGCCAAAGTACATGGCGCCAAGACAGTAGAGGCTGACGTTGACGCCGGAACGTCCCAGAGGTGTTGTTTGCATGAAAATTAGCTCCAATCTTTAAGTTTTAGTCGCACTGCATGATCAACAGGACAAAAACAACACTTCCCACACCCATCGGCCTGAAGGTTCGATAAGACCATCAGGCCGATGGATGTGTTAACATTTTTACTTACCCTGCGCCGCCTGCCAAATCTCCATGCTGAACGCAGCATTTACATCCACATTGGCAGGCAGGGCCTGGTATTGCGCCAGCATATCAGCAAGCGCCTGCCATTGTTCAGGGGATTGCCAGCCAAAGCCGTATTCACTTTGGGCGTCTCGCAATTCGGCTTCGAGCATGTATTTCATGTGCATGGGGTCAGTTTCGGGACCCGCGTATTTCATCACGATCGCTATCGCTTCGTCAGGATGGGCTTCGGCGTAGGCAATGCCCTCCAGCGTGGCGGCCAGAAAGCGAGTCAGTTCGGGGGCATGGGTTTGGAGGTAGTCTTCACTGGTGACGTAGGTCAGCCCCAGGGTCGGCACGCCGTAATCCGCTGCATCCCAAAGCGTGATTTCATTCCCCCAACTTTGAAGCAGGTACGGTTCGTTCGATTTGAAGAGTGGGTATACGTCCACCTGTCTTTCCGTCAGTACGCGCGGGTCAAAGCCAACGTTGACCAGATTGACTTTATTGACATCCGCCCCTGCAGCGGCCAGCAAAGCATACAGATCGGGCGGGGGCGTGCCTTTGTAGCCGACCGTTTTACCTTCCCAATCTTTGGGCGTTTCGATGCCCGTCTCTTTCAGCGCAGCGAAGGCTTGCTGTCCTCGTTGCCCGATGAGCGCAATGGACACAACGGGCAAGCCAGGCTCAGCGCGGCGTTGAAGAACGGTGGCGGCGTCCATCGTGGTCACCTGTACGGTTCCCGCCACCAACAGTTGAACATGCTCGCCCTTGCCGGGCGAGTGTTCGATGGTCACGTCCAGCCCATTTTGTGCGAAGAAGCCTTTTTCTTTGGCAACGTACGCGCCGACAAAGGGCAGGTTCGCTTGCGGTTTGTAGCCCGCCATGAAAGTCATGGGGATGAGCGCCGTTGCGGTTGGAACCCCGGTGGCTGGTTCAGCGACGATAGACGCTTCTGTCGAAGCGGCGGTGGGGACAGCGCCCTCACTTTGCCCTTCCCCTTGGGGTAAAGCTACGGGCAAACAGGCGCCCAACGAAAACAGGACAAGCAGGAATAACGATAGGACAATCTTGCGCATAGTACAGTGAAACTCCTTGATGATGATGTGGAATTGAAATAACTAGGATTATGGAAAATTTGCTCAAGGAAAATGTCCTGGCGCATACCAAAGTATGCCTGGCGCACGAAGCATCCTCCAGGGCGGCGTCCTTCGGGACGATGGTGTCACTCTTTCCAGCGGATGATTTTTTGTTCTAGCCAGACAATGATGCCATATGCACCCATGCCCGAAAAAGATAGAACGAAAATGGCAGCAAACATGGGAGGCAAATTGAGGTTGCTGTATGCCAGCCACATCACGCGTCCCAAGCCGCTGGAAGCTCCTGTCCATTCGGCGATGACCGCACCCACCAGCGCCAGCGGAGCAGCGACGCGCAGGGCGGCAAATAAAAATGGCAAAGCCAGCCAGGCGCGCAAATGAATCAGTATTTGCCAGTTGGTCGCGCGGTAAACGCGCATCAGGTCGAGCATGTCTTTCTCCACGCTCTGCAAACCTACCAACACATTGACCAATGTCGGGAAAAACGTCAACAGGGCAGTGATAATGATTTTCGGCAAAACGCCAAACCCAAACCAGATAGTGAGCAGAGGCGCAATCGCCGCCAGCGGTGTGGATTTGACTAGAATGGCGAGCGTCATCACGCCGCGCTCCAGTTGCGGCTTCAAACTGACCAGTGCAGCAATGGCAACGCCTGTTAGCGTGCCGATGACCAGACCAGCCAGCGCTTCGCCAAGCGTCACACTTAATGCGTCGAGAAAGTACAGTGGTTGGGAAAAGAATGTCTGCGCCACGCGACTGGGCGTGGGCAGAATGTAAACAGGGGTGCCCGTGAGACGCACGGAGATTTCCCAAATCGCCAAAACACCAGTCAGCATCAGGACGGCGAAAAAGATTCCACTGAAAGATTGGCGCACTGATTCCATATCCGATGAAATTTAGTTTATCAGCAGCACGGCGAGGCGGCGCGCATGATCAACCGATTCCTCAAGTATGTATGTTTGACAGCCTCGCCACCCCTGACTATACTATTAAATATTCGCGGGTGTAGCTCAACGGCAGAGCGTTTGCTTCCCAAGCAAAATGTTGAGAGTTCGAATCTCTTCACCCGCTCACACGACGCCGGAACTAACCATCAGTTCCGGCGTCTTTGTTTGTCTACATTGCGTCAAGCTCCAGCAACGTTGCCAACAGGACGCGCGCACCGGTGATACAATCCTCCGCCGCTGTGAATTCTTCCGGCGCATGACTGACGCCACCCTGGCTTGGTACAAAAATCATGGCATAAGGGCAGATTTCCGCAAGATTCATGGCGTCGTGGCCGGCGCCGCTAGGCAGCGTGAGAGAGGGCAGGTTGAGCGTCATGCAGGCGCGCGCAATGGCTGCCATCAGGTTGGGATCGGCGGGAACAGGGAGCATGCTATGGCCACGCACAAAGCGCCCACCGCGCGCTGTGGCGTCGGCCTCCAGCGCGGCTTCCGCAGCAGCAAGCACGGCAACATCCATGCCGCGCAGCTCCACATCCAGCAGCACACGGCCGGGGATAACATTGGGCGCGCCCGGCTGCACCTCTACGCGTCCCACGGTGCCGACGATGCCGTGCGTCACTGCCACGTCGCGCACGGTGGTGATAAACGGCGCAGCCATAACCAGCGCGTCGCGGCGTCGCGCCATGCCAGTTGTGCCGGCGTGATTCGCCTGCCCCACAAAGGTGACATAATAGCGCCGAATACCGACGATCCCCTCAACCACGCCGATGGGGATGTTGGCGGTGGCCAGGTGTTCGCCCTGCTCGATGTGCAGCTCCAGAAATGCCGCAATGGGCAGCGGCGGACGCAACGCCAGCATAGCGTCGATGTCGAAGCCAGCGTCCGCCAGCAATTCGGCCGTCGTGCGGCTGTTCCACGCAGGGCCGTCGAGCAAGGAGCGCGTCAGCTTGCCGATGAAGGCCAGACTGCCGGTGGGGCTGGCGGCGGTGGTGGCTTCCTCGGCGGCAAAGTTGAGCACCAGTAGTGGATGGCGCAATGTTGCGCCCTGAGCCTGCAGGGTGCGGACGCACGCCAGCGCACCGAGCACACCCAACGCTCCGTCGTACTTGCCGCCGCCCGGCACGCTGTCGGTGTGCGAACCGAGCGCCAGCGCAGGCAGCGGCTCGCGGCCGGGCAGATAACCGATGACATTGCCCGCTGCGTCGATGGAGGCATCCAGACCCAACGCCTGCATCTGCGTCAGCACCCAACGCCGCGCCATCATGTCTGCCGCACTGTAGGCCATGCGCTGGAGGCCGGCGCCCGGCTCCAGCCCGATGGCGCCGAGCGCGTCAAGGTCAGCCAGCAGGCGCTCGCCATTGAAAGCCGCCAGCAATGTGTGCAGCTGGTCGCTCATCTTGCCCCCTGCGCTATCCCACGGCCCAGTCGACGGCCACCTTGCCGGGCCAGCCGAGGCCAATGCGCCCGCGCTCCTTGTCGATGGCAACGATCTCCACGTCAATGATGTCGCCGACGCCAGGCTGCTGGCCGTGTGGTATCTGCGAGCGATGGAGCAGCCCATCCTGTTTGACGCCGATATCCACAAAGGCGCCGAAGTCGACGACGTTGCGCACCGTGCCCTGCAGCTTCATGCCGACAATCAGGTCTTCCATCGAGAGTACATCACTGCGCAAGATGGGCGGCGGCACATCCTCGCGCGGGTCGCGTCCAGGGCGCACCAGCTGGGCGAAAATGTCGGCCAGGGTTGGCTCGCCTGTCCCCAGTTCGGCGGCGAGTGCGGCGAGGGGCTTGCGTTGACGCAGTGCATCGAGTTGCACCTGGCGTGCGGATACAGGCGTGTGCATGGTGACGCCGGCCAGCTTGAGCACCTGGCGCGCAACGGCGTAGCTTTCCGGGTGGATGGCGCTGGCGTCGAGCGGTTCGTCGCTGTTGCGTACACGCAGAAAGCCTGCCGCCTGCTCGAAGGCTTTTGGCCCCAACCCAGAGACCTTCTTGATCGCAGTGCGTGTGGCGAAGGGGCCGTGTTCGTTGCGATAGGCGACGATAGCATTCGCCAGCTTTGGCCCGATGCCGGCGACATAGGTCAGCAGCGCGGGCGAGGCAGTGTTGACATCGGCGCCCACCTGGTTGACGACGCTCTCCACCACGCCGTCGAGCGCAGCGGCCAGCGCCTTCTGATTGACATCGTGCTGGTAGAGACCAACGCCGATAGATTTGGGATCGATCTTGACCAGCTCGGCCAGCGGGTCTTGCACGCGCCGCGCAATCGAGACCGCCCCGCGCAGGCTCACGTCGAGGTCGGGCAGCTCGGCGCGCGCCAGTGGACTGGCGCTGTAGACGCTGGCGCCGGCTTCGTTGACGATGAGGTAGTGGAGATCGGGAGAGTGAGAAACTGAGAGATCAGGAGATTGGGAGATTGGAGAGTGAAGATTGGCAGCAGGTGCTCCAATCTCTAATCTCTTAATCTCTAACCTCTTATTCTCCAGCGAACGGATCAATTCCGCCGCCAGCTGTTCGGTCTCTCTCGACGCTGTACCGTTGCCGATACTGATCAGGGTGACGCCGTGCCGCTGCACGAGGGACGCCAGAATGGCGAGCGACTCGCGCTGTTGCTTCTGAGGTGGATGCGGGTAGACGGTGGCCGTTTCGAGCACTTTGCCCGACGCGTCCACCACGGCGACTTTACAGCCGGTGCGGTAGCCAGGATCGATGCCCAGCACGACATGTCCGGCCAGCGGCGGTTGCGTGAGCAAGCCACGCAGGTTGGCGGCAAAGACCTGGATGGCGTGAGCGTCGGCGCGCTCGGTCAGCGTGTTGCGGATGTCGCGCTCGATCGCAGGCAACAACAGCCGTTTGGCGCCATCTTCCGCCGCCTGCTTGAGTTGCTCCGCCCAGGGGGAAAGCGGGTGATCGGGAAAGACATTCTGAATCGACTGCCGCCAGTCACGTTCGGGAATCTCGACGGCAACTCGTAGCACCTTTTGGGTTTCGCCGCGGTTAAGCGCCAACACCTGATACGGCTTGAGGCGGTCGATGCGGCTGTTGAAGTCGTAGTAGAGCGTGAAGACGCCCTTTTCGTCGACGCTGCCCTCGATGCGCGTTGCGGTGAGCGTGGCAAAACGCATCGCTTTCTCGCGCGTCTGCCGGCGCACTTCGGCATGATCGCTGATCGTCTCGGCGACAATGTCGCGTGCCCCGGCCAGAGCGTCATCGACGGTGGGCGCAGCCTCGCTAAGGAAAGCCTGGGCAGCGACATCAGGACGCTCCCCCTTACGCGGCTGCGCCAGGATCAGGTCGGCCAGCGGCTGCAGACCGCGCTCGCGGGCAATACTGGCGCGTGTGCGGCGTTTAGGGCGATAGGGCTGGTAGAGGTCTTCGAGGGCGGTAAGCGTCTCGGCGGCCAGGAGTTGAGCTTCCAGTTCAGGCGTCAATTTGTCCTGCTCGCGAATCGAGGCCAGGATCGTGGCGCGGCGTTCGTCCAGCGCGCGCAGTGACGCCAGCGCCTGTTCGATGGCGCGGATTTGCTCCTCGTCTAGCCCACCCGTCATCTCCTTGCGGTAACGCGCAATAAAAGGCAGGGTGTTGCCTTCGTCAAGCAACTGGATGGTGGCGGCGACGCGTGGCTCGGCAAGCTGAAGTCTGGCGGCAATACGCGTTGGGTAAGTTGTGTGGATCTCGGACATAAGCTGAAGTGTATGCTGGATGTAGAAACGGTCGAAAATTCGACAAACGCTGCCATTTTCGCACAGCGAACGTGCAGCGAAAAATCACGCTCACAGTCGCATCGCAAGTCATCGCCTCCGACGCAATAAGCCGCAATATCATACCGCAGGTCACTGCCGCCGGCGTGGCGAGGAGGGATGTCATACTCTTGTCACGAATGTGATGTACACCCGCCACGTGCAGACAACTGCCCCTTTTCGTCAAGATGGTTTATACTGCAAACATCAAATTTCATGTTGGCGTTCTATAGCCAAAACCACCAGACCCGGCAACCGCCAAAACGGTGAGATTGACAGACAGGATCATTCGATGAGCAACTCTACGACACCTTCAGTAGCAACTGTGGCGGGCGAATCATTCCTGACCGGCGTGCGCGTCGCCATCACCCACGACAAGGAACAGGCGCACGATCAGGCCGATCTCTTCACCGCGATGGGTGCGGAAGTCTACTTCTATCCCAGCATTCAGATCATTCCTTTCGACGATAGCGACCTGGAGCATGCGCTGCGCGAGGCGGCTGCCGGCCAGTACGACTGGTTGGTGCTCAACGACGCCGATACGGCCTGGGTCGTTGGCGATGCCATGCGCGCCATTGGCGTCGACCCGAATCAGATTCCGCGCCGACTTCGGGTGGCGACGATTGGTTGCATGACCGAGATCTACACAAAGGAATTCATCGGGCTGGATTCGGCCTTTGCGCCCGAAATCTACACACCAGAGTATGTGGCGCAGGAGCTGCATCTGAAGCCGGGCGACCGCGTGTTGCTGCCTCTCTCTTCGACAACGCGCGCCGGTCTGGCGCGCTGTCTGCGCGACACCGGCGCCGAAGTGACAGCGGTCAACGCCTACCGCACCGTAATCGGCAAGGGCGGCGACCCTGTGCCTGTGATGTTGTGGGAAGGTAAGATCGACGTGGTCACCTTCACTTTCCCGTCGGCGGTGCGCTACTTTGTCAAGCGGCTGGAGTACGAAGGCGGCGCCAAAGCTATGCTTGACGACGTTTGCATCGCCTGTATCGGCCCGTTGACGGCGGCGGCGGCGCGCGATTACGGCTTCCATGTCTCGCTGGTGCCGGAGCGGCACACCATCGCCGGTCTGGTGGAGGCGGTGAACAACTATTTTCGGAAGTAGCGCCGACAATGGATAGCCTTCGATTCAAATCGAGGCTGAAAACAGAAGTCGGCTTATGGAGTTTAACAAATAGATTTGGTCATCGCAGATGCGGTTCTCAACCGCATTGTCCTGTTTGGCGAGAATGTGCAGCTACTGACCGCTAGGTTAACTGT
>DGFH01000124.1 GCA_002391565.1 Anaerolineales bacterium UBA3905 | reverse complement strand
AGATGTGTATAAGAGACAGCGTTCTCCCCGGCCAGCCAGGTTGTGAAGTGATTCAGTTTCGACCGATACCAGATGATGGTGGACTGTTCAAGCCGTCGCGCTTCGCAGTCGAACAAGAACAGCGCAACAGCTTCAATTGGAGTAGACGCCACAGAACACCCCCCCCAGGGTAGGGTCTTGTTCTGGCGAGGGCTTCATAATCCCTAGGTCCCGTGTTCAAGTCACGGCATCGCCACCTACAATTCACTGATGAAAGACCCATCACCAGAAGCGCCCGGTGGTGGGTCTTTGTTGTTTTCCCCAAAACTGGTTCTGCACAGATGGCTCCACCCCGGCTTTTCCCAGGGGGCTGGGATGTGAGCTAGACGTAGACCCGTCGGCAAAATCTCGATTGCGCACGGCAACGATTGTCTGTATACTCTGCGTTCAACCATCGTTGCCTCCATCACCCATTCACCACAACTGCAACCGCATGATGCAATTGTGAGGCGTTTCGCGCCGACATGTGCCTCACAATCCTCGTTGCATCGGCTATGGTGTGCATTATCTTTCCGTTCGCTGAGTCTTGTCCAGGAGTAGCCTATGCGTCCACATTTTGATCGGCCATCTACTTTGTTGGCTGCATTTGTCATTGGCATTGGGCTGTTGCTGCTATTAGGCGTCAGCCATCCCTCTGTCGCGGCTACGCCCATGCTCCGTCTGGTGGCGCCCGAAGGAACGGCGCCAACAGATGGTGAGCTGAGCGTGGATGTCTACGCCGCCAGCGTCGTGAACCTGGGTAGTTGGGAGGCGACGCTCAGCTACGACCGCAGCCTGCTGACGCTTGTCCGGGTGGAAAGTGCGCCGGCCTTTGGTCTACCTCAGCCAGAGTGCACCACCCGGCAGAGTCGCTGTGCTGTGTCATTGGGACCACGCCCCATCCTCGGCGGCGTGAGTGTGGGCGCCGTCTCGCTGGGTGCGTTATCCGGATTGCACGGTGATGGGCTGATCGCACGCCTGTACTTCCAGCCCACCGGACAACCGGGCGTCGCTGCGCTTTCGTTGAGCGATGCGCTTGTCACCGATATTTCTGGTCAGGCAATAACGCCGCAGACTGAGGGTGCGCTGCTCAGCCTGGGCGTGACGCTCGACCAGCGCGTTTTCCTGCCCGCCGTCAACCATCAGGCAAGCGCAGGGGAATAGGAGGCTTGCCATGCAACACATCTTTGCCCTGCTTCAGCGCCTGTCATCAGGCGTCGCATCCAGAGGTGCACACTTGCCGCAATGGCGCCATGCCCAGCGCCTGGGCGCCGCCGGTGCACTGCTGATGGCGATCTTCACCGCACTGACGCTCTCCGCCGCCGCTCAAGGGCAGGCGCCCACGCCCCCCTGCGCCCCTGCCGACATCACCTGCGACGGACGCATCGACGTGGCCGACTTGCAGCGCATCGCCGCAGCCGCGCAGACCCCGGCTCAGGCCGACGCCCGCTTCGACGTGAACGGCGACGGCGCCATCGATGTCGCCGATCTAGAGGCGGCGCGCGCCCGCTGGCGTGGTGCACTCAACGCCAGCACCACCGCCGGTCGCTTCGGCTATGCCGTCGATGACGCCGGCAACGTCTACCTGCGCTGGCAATTGGCGACAAGCGTCTACACGACGCCGGTCGAAGTGTTGCGCGAACCCGCGCCGGCCGGTGCACCAGCTGCAGGCGTAGGCGCCGCCGGGATTGTCGCCACAGTCTCGCCCATCACCGACGACGCTACAGCGCTGCCATTGCTCGGCGAACACTGGGAGACGTTGCGCAACGGCTATGAGACCGACGCCAACGGCGATCCCATCCCCCTCGCCACGGTGGCGCAGGTGCATACGCATGTGCAGGCGGGCGACAACCCGATGTTGGTGGAATGGCTGGCAAACCGGGAGCCGGGCGTGGCGCGCGTCTTTGCCCTTGGCTATCTGGACACGAACTTCAGTGGCGGCGGCGTCCACCGCTACTGGATTCGGCAGGGTGCGACGTTGCTCGGCCCGGTGGATGTGGACACGACTGCACGGACCCGCCTGCCCAACCCAGGTGGGTTGGCCGCCTTCGACGCCGCGCCGCAATTGACCGCCAACCTGACGGCGCAAGTCGGCGGCGCCCCTAACAGCGCACTCTTGGCCCGCGCCAAACGCGAGGCGCACGCTAACATCTACCTTTCCTGGAATCCTGAATTGGGGTTGCCCGAAACGGACCCAGTCTGGCACAACGGCTTTAACGTCTATCGCCGCACATGCGACCCTGGCCCCACCAACTGCGGCGGCTGGGAGCGCGTCAACGAGTACCCGATCTTTCCGCAGCCGCTGCCCGCAGAAGCCGGCGCCACCGAAGACATAAGCGGCGGACGCCTGGCCTACGGGCTGGAAGTGCATGAATTTGATTACGAATGGGCGGATTTTGACCTCGATACGTCACGCATCTATTGCTACACCGTCACGTCGCTGGACTTGCTGCAACAGGATGGCGTTCCGTCGCCTGAAGCCTGTCTCCAGCCGCCCGACTATCGTCCGCCGGGAGCACCCGACCTGCTGCGCGTGGAGACGATCTACAACGGCAAGAACACCCCCGCCACTGTGAACGTCGTCTATAGCTTCGACCCATCCGTGGAGGGCAACGCCGACTGGCAGAGTTTCGCCCTTTACCGCGCGGCGACGGCGCTGGCCGTCTGGCCTGATGAGTGGACGCTGGTGCGGCAGGTGACGCCCGACCGGTGCAGCACCGAGATGGTGATGAGCGACGTCAATCTGGGCGAGCATCAGAACTTCTGGTATCGCGTGGTGGCGATCGATCGCGTCGGCAATATGAGTTCGCCCAGCGCGCCGCGCGTCAGCCGCATTGACGACATCTATCCACCGGCTGCACCAACCATCTGTGCAGCGGATGTGCAGGGCAAACCCGTCAATCTGTGTTTCCCCAACGACGTCGACGTGACGCGCGTCAACGTCTATCGCAAATTTGCCGCCGACGGCGTGGCGCTTCTGGTAGGGCAGGTTCCGGTGAGCGGCGCCAACTTTGCCTGGAGCACATGGAGCGACGACTACGCACCGGTGCGCGAGACCGAGTTCTTCTACGAAGTACGCGGGATCGATGAGGCGGGCAATCTGGGCGCCGCTTCGACCTTCGCCCTGACGCGCACGCTGAGCACCGGCGTTGCGCAAAAGCTGATCCCGCCGGCGCTGATCAGCGCCACCATCGACGCCGGCCGCACCGGGCAGATCGTATGGACGACCGCCGGTGAGGCGAACCTGCGCCGTTTCCACATCTATCGCGGCGCCGGCGACACTGCGCCGGCGCTGTCGGCCATGACCAAGATCGGCGAAGTCGCCGTCAACCGTCACCAGCCCGATCAGCGCGAGTTCACCTTCAGCGACCCCAGCACCCTGGCCGTCAACGAGGTCTATTGGTATGCGGTGGAAGCAGAGGATCACAGCGGCGCCAGAAGCGCCAGCGCACCCTTCCCGGCGCGCTACGTCGAACTGGACGACCCTTCTGCGCCACCGTTGGCGCAATTCCCACTGCAGGCCATCTGGGCCGACAACCCTGACCCAGAGCCGGATGGCGTGCAATTGCTGCTTGAAAACCCCAACGGCTCCGGGCGCCCGCCGAACTGTTGCTACATCGTCTTCCGCAGCCGCGCGCCCGACTCCGGCTTTGCGCCCATCACACCGATCATCCCGCTCCAGGATCGCTTCTACCTGGACACCGACGTACACCCTGGCGATGTCGCCTACTACCAGGTCGTGCGCATCCTGGCGGGCGAATGGGTCGGCGCAGCCATCCTGACCAATACCGCCACCGGCGAAATCGTGGCGGCCAGCGACGTAGTGCAGGCAACCGGCATCCCAGCCAAACCGCTCAACACCAGCCCGCACACACCGCCAGACGCCGGCGTCTATGTGCCGCTGCCCGGCGACCCACCTGCAACGCTGCGCTTCGGTGCATGGGATGTACGCGTCACTAACTATACGAACAAGACGGCGGGCAACCTCAGCGGCGTCGGCAAAGTGACGCTCCAACCCGCCGCCGGTGCGAACGTCGAGGTCAAAGTGTCGTTCAGCAATGTCGATGCCTCGGCAAGCGGCGCCGTCAATTCCGGTAGCGCCACGGTGCTGCTGGGCACAATGGGCGTCACCTACAGCGATCGCGTGCGCTACACCGTCAGCAACATGACCTTGACCAGCGCCGGCGCCACGGCTACAGTGCGCATCGTGGACTTCGGGCCGGACTTCACCCTCTATGACCTGGGCGCCAGTGGGCCGGGGCAGCCGGTGGAGGTCGCGTCCACCAACGTGTTTGTCAGCGATACAAGCCTGCGTTTCAACCTGGCGGTGGCCGTCAGCCAGACCTGCGCCACCCCGCGCACCAGCCTGGCCTTCCCCTTCGCCGTGCGCGACTGGTCGCTGGTAGTCGCACCGACAAACAACTTCACAGTGAGCGAGACAGGCGTCCAGTTCGGCGCCACCTGCACCCTCTATCGCGACCGCTACAGCGGGCGCGTCGAGGGCGGCATCCTCATGCCGGCGGCGCTGGACTATCGCAACGATTCCTTCCTCAACCGGCAGGCGACGAGCCTGGAGGCGGCCAGTTACACCGTCGCCAATGGGCTGAGCGGCCAGTGGGGCAGCCTTGGCGCTACAACGTACACAACTGCCTTCCCCTTTGGCGTCGAGATCGGCAGCAGCGGCCTGACTTTCCACTTCACCAACCGCGTCTTTACACAAGGCACGTTGACCGGCAAGCCCAGCGCCGACGACCTAAGCGTGACGTATCGACGCAACACGTACAACAATGTCAAGAACACCTTTGTGGGCAACTTCACCACTGCACCGATGGTGGCGAACGGCGCCATCAGCGCCACCATCACCGCTTCCACCGGGGTGGAGTGGGTGGCCTACGGGGTCAACGGCGGCGTTTACACCCTCTACACGCCGCCGGTCTATACGCCAGGCCGACCAGGGCGCAGTTGGCGCGTCTCGCTGGGCAAGTCGGCCAGCGGCTTAAGTGGCGACGGTCGCGTCCAGCCGGGCTTGAACGCCTTCAACCAGACCTTCACCTGGACCGCCTGCCCGACGCCAGCTTCGCCGGCGCAGCCTGCCTTCGCCTTTGCGCCGGGCAGCGATGTCGATCTCTTCGTGCGCTGGCAAGGCGTTAGCGGTGTGGTGGACATGAAGACCACCACCGGCGGCGTGGCGATGACACTGGCCGACTATCAGTGGCGCTTCACCCGCTTCGCCCAGAGTTGGCTGGCCAACTTCCCTTACGCCAACGCCAACGCCGGCAATATCTATTTGCCCTATCCGGCCGACGCCACCTTCCAGTTCGACCAGCTCAACCTGAACGAGGCTGGCTGTGTGACCAGCGGCTCATTGCTGCCCATTCCCGAAGACCTCAACTACTGGCAGTTGCCGATCACGCCGTGGACGCTCTTCTTCGACGCCGCCAACAAGCTGTGGATCGAGTTCGAGACCGAGATCACCAACCTGGAGCGCGTCGACGGCGGCGCCGGACAGCCGCAACTGGAAATCGCCGCCGCCTTCAATCCCAACGGCGCCTTCTATGATGGCGACGCTTACCCCGAAGATACGGTTTACACGGTGGACGATTTCTACGTGGTGATGAAAGACATCGCCTTCAGCGGTTATGATCCAGTGACCGGCAATCGCGAGCAACCGAACTGGAACAAAGAGGCGACGCTGGCGCTGGCGCCCTGTCTGCCGCAGCAGAGCGGCTGCACACCCACGCCGGGGCTGGAAGGCGGCTTTATCAAGCTGAGCGCTGGCGTCTATCTGCCGTTCTTCGGCGAAGCCACCGACCCCAACAGCGACGCCATGTTCTTGCTGGCGGCGCATCCGTATATCGGCTTCAACCGCCGACCGCTCGCCGAACATCTCTTCAGCCCGGCGCTCGACATCCAGTTGCAATACGAAATGATTTACGCCCAGTCGCAGGCGCCGACGATGGCGAGCCGCTGGCTGGCGCTGGCGACCTCTCAGGGGCGGGACATCAGCGTGCTGGACAACGCGCTGGTCGAGGTGAGCATCGCCGAAATCCCCAACGCGCTGGTGATAGAGCCGAACAGCGAACGCATCTTCTTCGGCTTCCCCTCAGCCACGGGCGTGCTGCTGGCGGCGGACGAAGCCTGGAACACGCTGCCCGGCAACAGCCCGGCGCCCAGCCAGGCCGCATTGGAAGAGCGCTTCCGCTCCTGGTGCTCATCCAGCGGCAGCGAAAATGGCCCGCTCTTCAGTCTTTTTGGCGCCGGCTGGGATTGCAACCTGGAAGCGAAGCTGGCCGCCTACTTTGTCTGGCAAGAGGGCTTCAACGACTATCGCACGCTGATCGACGACATCGACGCCAAAGCCTACACCTACAGCGGCAATATCGCTGCCTGGCTGACCGACCCCGGTTTCGGTGATGTGCATGTCGGGTTGCCGCTCTTCCAGCAGAAGCTGGCGAACTCGCCCTTGCAGTTGCAGTGGGTGCGCGGCGACGGGGTGATCGAGCCGGTTACAGATGGCGCCGGACGCGTGATCGACGGCAAGCTGGCCCTGCTGGAAACCGCCGCCTTTGTCACCGTCTACAACGCCGGGCGCAACGACCCCGAGGTGAAAAAGCTGCTCTCCGGCAACTTCGCCATGAACTGGGACGCCGACGGCGAAATTTATCTGGCAGTGACCAATCTGCAAACAACCATGGCCGAGCTGGATGTACGGCTGGACGCAGACCTGCGCTTGCTCTTCGACTACAACGACCTGGGCTACGGCATCGAGGGCGGAATCACCCTCTACGATGTGGTGATTCCGTTGACGACGGTCAACAAAGCCGGCGCAGTGGCAGGCTTCACAGTGGACAACAACGCCATCAAACTGCTCTACACCGGCGCCACCTTCGACTTGTGGCTGGAGTTGGAGGCGCTGGGACTTATCAACGCCGGCGGTTCGTTCCTCTTCGGTCGGCTTGACCCAACCAGCCCGGTGCTGCAACGCGAATACGGCGACGTGATGGCGGCGCTCGACCCGGAGCCGGGCATGATCGTGCAGGGGGCGTACATGCAGCTTTACGCCAACAATATCCCGATCTTCGACGTGTTGGGCAGTTGTCCGGGCGTGCGCATCAGCGGCGGCGGCGAGACCGCCTATTGGATCTTCAACGAAGTCGGCCAGCCCTCGGTCGCCTGGGGCGTGCGTCTGGGCGTCAACGCCACCGGCAAGGCGCTGTGTGTGGCGGCGGTCAAAGCGAGCGTCACGCTGCAACTGGACAACGGCTTCGGCGAGAACAATCTCGACCTGAGCGGCGACGCCTGGGCTGGCGCAGGCTGCGGCTTCTGTGAGGTGTCCACCTGGATCACGCAAGA
>DGFH01000121.1 GCA_002391565.1 Anaerolineales bacterium UBA3905 | reverse complement strand
GTTCCGCTGCTCCTGCTGCAAGGGTGGCATACGCTGGCATGGATTTACCAGAATACTCTGCCCTGGCAATGGCCGGATTGAGCATTGATTCGCCTCTGTGGCTTGAAACGACGAACGCATTATGTACGAACTACAACCAGTTCCGCCCAAACGCCCACGCACTAACGGGAACACGCCTCCACCCATGCGCGCCCGCCGCTTCTGGCAGGGCTTTGGCATCGGCGTACTGGCTTTTCTCATCCTCGTCGTACTGGTGATCGGCGGGTTGCTGATCGGTTACGCAGTGATGGCGCAAGATTTGCCCTCACCCAGCGAATTGCGTCAGCGCGCCAGCACCTTCCAGACGACGCGCATCTACGACCGTGAGGGGAATCTGCTCAATGAAGCCTTCGATCCCAACACCGGACGACGCATCGAGGTGGCGCTGGCCGATATTTCTCCCTACGTGATCCAGGCGACCATCGCCACGGAAGACGCTAATTTTTACCAACACCCTGGCATTGATCCAGTGGCGTTATTGCGCGCGGTCTACTACGCTTTTCAGGAGAGGGATGTCGTCTCCGGCGGCTCGACGATCACGCAACAGCTTGTCAAGCGCGTGTTGCTCTCCTCCGAACGCACCGCCACGCGCAAGATCAAGGAAGCAATCCTGGCGGCAGAGATCACGCGACGTTATAGCAAGGACGACATCCTTGAACTCTATCTGAACGAGGTTTATTACGGCAATCTGGCCTACGGCATCGACGCCGCCGCCGAAACCTACTTTGGCAAGGAAGTCGGTGAGCTGACGCTGGCCGAAGCAGCGCTGCTGGCAGGGTTGCCCCAGCTGCCTGCTTACTACGATCCCTACACGCACCCCGACCGCGCCAAGAAGCGCCAGGGCGTCGTGTTGGGGCTGATGGTGGAGGCCGGCTACATCACGGCGGAGCAGGCGAACGCAGCATGGGTCGAACCGCTGACCTACGCGCCGCTGGAATTCAATCTTGTTGCGCCGCACTTCACGCTCTACGTGCGGCAGCAACTGGAGCAACTCTTTGGACCAGAGGCGCTCTACCAGGCCGGTTACAGCGTCCACACGACGCTTGACCCGCGCCTCCAGGCCGAGGCCGAGCGCATCGTCGCCGAGCAAGTGCGCGCTTTAGCCGACCGCAACGTTTCCAATGGCGCGCTGGTGGCAATGCGCCCACAGACCGGCGAAGTCGTCGCGCTGGTCGGCAGCGCCGATTTCAATAACGTCGAGATTGACGGCCAGGTCAACATGGCGCTCGCCCCGCGTCAGCCCGGCAGCTCGACCAAACCCTTCGTCTATCTCAGCACTTTCAACCTGCCCGGCCGCCCGCAAGAGCAACAGTGGACGCCTGGCACGCTGCTGGCAGACATCAGCACCGCCTTCCCGGATGGCGCCAATCCGCCTTATACACCGGTCAACTATGACGGCAAGGAAATGGGGTTGATGACCGTGCGCGCGGCGCTCGCCACCAGCCGCAACATCCCGGCGGTGGCGGCGCTGCAGGAAGCGACGCTGCCCGTCTTCCTCGATCTGATGCGGCGTTTCGGCGTGACAACGCTGACGCGCCCCGACTTCGGGCTGAGTCTGGCGCTCGGCGCCGGTGAGATCCCGCTGATCGAGCTGACCGACGCCTTCGCTGCGCTGGCCAACGGCGGTAAGCGCATTCCCCCGGTGACGATTCTGAAGATCACCGACGCCAGGGGCGAAGTGATCTGTGAGCAGGGCACTGCGCGCCCTTGCCAGCCTGGCGTCGAGGCGGCGACACAGGTCGTCAGCCCGGTGGATGCATTCCTGATCACCGATATCTTGAGCGACAACGAAGCGCGCACCCCTGTCTTTGGCGCCAATTCTGTGCTGCGGCTGGATCGCCCGGCGGCGGTCAAGACCGGCACAACGAACGACTTCCGCGATAATTTGACCGTTGGCTACACACCGCAACTGGTCGCCGGGGTGTGGGTGGGCAACGCCGACAACTCGCCGATGATCAATATCTCCGGTGTGGCCGGCGCCGGCCCGATCTGGAATCAATTTATGACGGCGGCGCACAGTGGTCTGCCCGCAGAGCCTTTCACGCCGCCGCCCGGCGTGCGCCAATTCGAGGTCTGCGCCGACACCGGCACGCTGCCCGGCGACGCCTGCCCGGAGAAACGCGTCCACTGGTTCGCCGAGGATCGTCCACCGTTGCCAAAAGAGCAAGACCTGTGGCGGCGCATCCGCATGGTGCGCGGCGCCGATCAACTTGCCAATGAATTTACGCCGGCGGATCAGATTGAGGAACGCGTCTTCAAGGTCTACCCGCTGGAATATCGCGAGTGGGCGATCCGTAACGGCATTCCTCAACCACCGATCGAGGCAGTCGTGGCGCCGCCGACGCCGGCCCCCGGCGAGTTGCAGATCGCCATCACCAGCCCTGGCGAGGGCGCCACCGTGCGCGGGGTTGTGCCGGTCTTTGGCAGCGCTGCGCTGCCGGGCTTTGCCAGTTACGAGCTGCAGTACGGCGTCAGCCATGATCCTGGCGCTTTCAGTGCGCCGATCAGCGGGCCGTTTGGCGCGCCAGTGATCAACGGACAATTGGGAACATGGGACACGACCGCTCTGGACAATGGGCCGCATACCCTGCGTCTGCTGCTGCGCGCCAGCAATGGCGCTCTGTATGAGACGCGCGTACGTCTCTTTGTCGATAATTCACAGCCGACGGCCGAACCCTCGCCGACGTGGACAAGTGCACCGCCGACGCCCACCTGGACGCCAGAACCGCCGACTGCAACGCCAACAGAGACGCCAACATCAATACCGCCCACCGATACACCGTGGCCCACCGATACACCGTGGCCCACGGACACGCCGATCCCTGCCGAAACGCCTTTGCCGCCGACTGACACTCCACCAGCCGAGCCACCACCCTTCGAGGCGACGCCAACGTGGACGCCAGAAGCAGTGAGTGAGTAAAGATAGATTGGCGCTGAAGCGGGCTATCCACCAATCAGCGGGAGATGCATCGGCGCTTCTGTGAGCAGATCGCTGCGAATCCAGCCGCCAAAGTTCGTGACAAACCAGACATAGCCGCGACTCACCGTGTAACCGACAAGCTGGAGACGCGCTCCTGGCGGCGCGGTCGTCAGGACAGGAAAGCGCGTGTCCGGCCCACTGCGGATGTTGGACGCGACGCGCGTAGTTGTCAGGGCGAAAGCGCGCGGCGCATCAGGCGTCGCCAGCCCGGCCTGAACATCGAGCGTTTTGCACGCTTCCTGAAAGTAGCGTGGTGCGGTGGCCGCCTGTGGCGAGGTGCAATCATCGGGAAACGTCAGGTCTCCGGCGTCTTCCTCGCCGGCGGGTGCCACCAGCGCGCGTGCAGTGCGCTCTCCCGGCGGCGTAGCCGTCGGGGCTGGGGATGCAGCCGTCACGTCCGACAGCACCATCCGACTGAAGATCAGGGCATAGACCATCAGGGCCGCCGCCACAGCCAGCGCCATTCCGCCCCACGCCCTGCGATCGGCGCGAGGTCGATGGTGCAGCGCCTGTTCTGCAGTACGGCGAGCGTTGGCCGGACGCCGCACTGCTGGTTGGGATGCTGGCGGCGCTGTCTGCACGACAGGCGCATAGTTGCGAAAGAGCGTGCGCAGCACATCTTCATATTCGACGGCGACATGCCAGCGATTATGCGTGATGTCATAGCGCCGACCGGACGGAGGGATGCGGCGTTGCAGATCGGCAAGCAGAACCGTCATGACCTCGGCGTGGCCGATGGTGAAGACAATCTCAGCGCCGATGCGCTTTTGATAGCTTAACCACGCAGAGTTGTGCGGGGAGCGGCTACTGGGCGACGACGAGTTGTGCACTGCGCTCGACTCCGGTGTGAAAGAGAGCGGTGGCGCCAGCGTCTCATCATAGCGCCGGCGCCGCTCCGGGTGGCGCAACACATTGTACGCTTCGTTGATGATCTGCATCTGTCGGTGCGCATCGGGCGAAGGGTTTAGATCGGGATGGCACTGTCGCGCCAGCCGCCGATAGGCGGCGGCGATCTCCGCCTGCGTTGCGTCTTGTTTGACCTGCAGAGTCTGGTAATAGCTCACAGACGCCATAGAAATGGCAGTGTAGCACAACCTTCGTCGATTGGCTTTATTCGATCAGCCGCAGAAAACGGGCATAGGCAGCATCCCATTCCGCCGTTCCATGCGGAGTAAAGACTTCCTGTTCGATCGACGCGGCGATAGCAGCGCGACCTTCGGCCACGCTGGCAAGATGGCCGGTGGCGACGGCCTGCATCATGATGACGCCGAGCGCCGCCGCCTCCACCGGCCCGGTGACAACGGTGCGTCCGCAGGCATCCGCCGTGAACTGATTGAGCAGGCGATTCTGGCTGCCGCCGCCCACCACGCGAATCGTATCGAGCTGGCGTCCTTGCGACAGCCCTGCCGAAGCCAGGATTTCTTCCAGCGCCTCCACCACCCAACGGTAGCGCAACGCCAGGCTCTCCAGACAGCAACGCACCACTTCGCCGGGCGTCTGCGGTTCGGGCTGGTGGGTGCGCCGACAGAAGGCGCGGATTGCGTCCACCATCGAGCTGGGCGTGTTGAAGTCGGGCGCATCCGAATTGATGATCGAACGGAAGGGAGCAGCCTTTTGCGCCTCCATCATTAACGATTCCCAGGTGTAGGCATGCCCTTCGCGTTCCCACTGTCGTCGCGACTCTTGCAGCAACCACAACCCCGAGATATTTTTGAGAATACGGATCGTGCCATCGACGCCGCCTTCGTTGGTGAAGTTCAGATCAAGCATCTTGGCGTTGATAATCGGCTGGCGCACTTCGATGCCCATCAAACTCCATGTGCCGCTGCTCAGGTAGACGCTGCGTTCGTCCAGACCGGGGATGGCGGCGACAGCGCTGCCTGTGTCGTGCGCGGCGCTGGCAACGACCGGCGCGCCGGCGGGAACGCCGGTTTCCTCGGCGACCTGCGCCAACAGTGGGCCGAGCACGGCGCCGGGTTGCACGATGGTCGGCAGGATCGAGGTCGGCAGATCGAGGCGCGCCAACATCTCCGTTGCCCATGTCCGCTCACGCGCCAACAACATCTGCGTGGTCGAGGCAATCGTATATTCGGCCACCTGCTCACCAGATAACCAGTAGTGGAAGAGATCGGGCATCAACAGCAGGCGCCGTGCAGCGTCCAGTTGTGGGTCGCTCTGGACGCGCATGCTATACAACTGGAAGAGAGTATTCAATTCCAGGAACTGGATGCCGGTCAGAGCAAAGACTTCCTGTTTGGGGATGCGTGTAAAGAGGTGATCGACCATGCCCTGGGTGCGACTGTCGCGATAGTGCACCGGGTTGCCCAGCAGGCGTCCTGCAGCATCAAGCAGTCCGTAATCGACGCCCCAGGTGTCGATGCCGATGCCGGCGAGTGGCTCTGTGGTGGCGGCGGCGTAGCGCATCATGCCAGTTTTGACCTCACGCCACAGCGCCAGCACATCCCAGTAGAGCCGCCCCAGCACATTGGTCGGGCCATTGTCGAAGCGATGCAGCACTTCCAGACGAAAGCGTTCACCATCCCAGCGCCCTAACAAGACGCGGCCATTCGAGGCGCCCAGATCCGCCGCCAGAAAATTCGCCGTTTTGCTCATACAATTTGCTCTTTCAATTCGAACATATTCTCAGACATATTCGGTTGCAATTTGGGCGGCTTCCAGCGCCTTGCGGTGCGCTTCATCCACCCCTTTGTCGGCAATCAGCAAATCGATCTCCTCTGGCAGCAACGAGGTGGCGACAAAGACCTCGCCGAATTTGGAGTGATCGATCATGGCGACTTTGCGAGCGGCGGTCTCCGCCATGGCGCGTTTCATCTGCGCCTCGCGCAGGTCCGACTCCATCATGCCCTGTTCGGCGGTGAAACCGCGACAACTCAAGAAGGCAATATCCACATGCAGACGACGCAGCAACTTGGGGCTGAGCGTATCGACCAGGCTGCTGGTGCGCCGACGCAGGATGCCCCCTACCACGATAGTCGTTACGTCGGGCGCAAAGCTGAGCTCCAGCGCGGCGTACAGCCCCGTAGTGATCACGGTCAGGTTGCGCATATCGCGTAGCAGACGCGTCATCTGAAAGGCGGTCGTGCTACCGTCCAGAAAGATCGTTGCGCCGGGTTGGATGATTTCGACGGCGCGTGCAGCGATGCGGCGTTTCTCTTCCAGATTCACCTGCTGACGGGCAGCGAAGCGTAGTTCCAGCTGGCCGCGTCCCGACACCACCGCGCCGCCGCGCACACGCGTCAGGTAGCCCTGCTCCTCCAACTGTTGCAAATCTTTGCGCGTCGTCACCTCGGATACACCGAGGCGTTGGCTCAATTCGGTGACAGAGACCTCATCCTGTTCACGTAAGACCTGGATGATGCGTTCGCGGCGTTCCTCACTCGATAGATTGAATGGCGCAAACTCCTCGTAGGGGCGTCCAGGCAGTTGCTCGTTCTCGTTCATCTCTTCCTCCTTGTCGTTGTGGGTTGTAGCGCCCACCGCACTGCGTCACTAGACGCAAGATTGGACGCCACGTCAATCGCTTGTTCAGATCGATGCAGACCGTTGCATGGCGTCGCCGCATATTGAGAGGAGAAATGAACGGCGGGCAAGACTGGCCTGCTCGCCGGATTATACCAAATCAGGATACGATTGGCGCTCCCACTTGAGCAACCAGTCATACGCTTGAAGAACGAAATCCAGTATCCGGGATTGCTCGTGCGCGGGAGGGGCGGCCGGTCGCCACAGATCGCTGAGAAACGCCGCTGCCTCCTCAGGGGGAATCTGCAACCACTGCAAGGCCGCAGCACTCCCCACTGCATAGCGGTGCGGCGTCACGCCAATGCTGTTTGCCAACCGCATGGCGCCCACCAGCCGATCGTCCCACCCCAGTTTGCGCGCCGGGTCTCGCCCCACGCGCGCCACAGTGTCGCGCACATAAGGATTGACCATCCGCACCACCAGGTCATCGGCGTAGGCGCGCATCCCCTCCGGCGTAAAGAGCGGATCGACGCCGCCAAAGCGCGCCACAAGCGCCGCGCCTGACTCTGCGATCATGGCGCTGCGCACAAAAGCCAGCACGTCGGGGCGTTGGCGCAACTCGTCGATGCGCCGGAAGCCGAGTTGATGCGCCAGGTAGGCGGCCAGTGCGTGCCCGGCGTTGTGACAGTAGAGTTTGGCTTCGGCAAAGGGGCGTAAGTCTGGCTGCTCGCTAAAGACCGTGATGCCGCGCCGAAACGCCTGCCAGGTTGCGTCGCCGGCCGGGCGCTGAATTTGTGAGATGTAGATGCGGTTGAAGGCTTCCACCAGAAAAGCACGCGTCAGGCCGGGCGCTATCGGCTGGAGATCGGCGACCTCCTCCGGGGCGCCACTCATCTTGCCGATGACGGTGTCGAGAAACTGGATGCGCGTCAGCGCAGCCGTGCGCCGGTCGTCCGGCAACGCCGCGCTCACCGCCTCTGCCAGCAACTCGGCGGCGCGTGTGTGATTTTCAGCCGTATAGATGACCGCAGGCGGCCCATTGATAGCGACTTTGCGCAGCAGTCCGTCCGCCAAAATCACACCGACGCTATTAGCGCCGCCGGCTGTGTAAGTCGCCACGCTGGGCAGCGCCGTCGCCAACTCGCTGGCTTCCGCCACCGCCGCCACCAATGCGGCTCGATCCGCCGGCGCGGTGGGGTTATAGATTTCAACCGGCGTCACACGCAGCGCGCTGATGGCATCCGCATGACCGATATTGACGGTGAAGCCACCGGCGGCGCGCACTGCTGCCACGACTTCGGGCACGACCTCGGCAACCACCAGCCGGTCGAAAGCGCCCGACTGCGATGCTTCGGCCAGGAACAAACCAGCCTGAATCGGGCCAAAGCCAAAGCCGACAAAGGTTGCCATCAGCGCATCTCTTGCCCACCGGTCACATTGATCGCCTGACCGGTCATGTAACTGGACTGATCGGAAGCCAGAAAGACGACGACATTGGCGACATCATCGTAGGTGCAGCCGCGTTTCATCGGCACCTGATCGATGTAGCGTTGGCGCACCTCGGCTTCGGTGATGCCCAGCCGTTTGGCGTACTGGCTGTACAGAGAATCGACCCACAGCGGCGAGTCAAGCAAATTGCCCGGACAGACGGCGTTGACGCGCACGCCATATTCGGCCAATTCCAGCGCAATGCTCTGTGTCAGTCCGATGCCGCCAAATTTGCTGGCGGCGTAGGCGCCGTTCTTAAAGCTGCCCTTTTTGCCCGATTTCGAGTTGATCTGGATGATGACGCCGCTGCGTTGCGCCTTCATCACCGCGGCGGCGTATTTGGCAGTGAGAAAATAGCCAGTCAGGTTCACATCGATGACCAGCTGCCAATCGCGCAGGCTCATTTCATCCACCGGCCCAGAGCGGACGACGCCGGCATTGGCCACGACGATGTCCAGGCGGCCAAATGCAGCGACTGCGCCCTCCACCATGGCGCGCGTCTGCTCCTCGTTAGCTACGTTCACCTGCACGGCCAGACAGCGGCGTCCGGTCTCTTGTGCAATCGCATTGACGGTCTGTTGCGCCTGCTCGTGGTTGAGATCGGCAACCACGACGTGACACCCTTCGCGCGCCAACCGCAGACTGAGCGCTGCACCTAACCCCTGGGCGCCTCCCGTGACAAGCGCCACGCGATCCAATAATTGCTTCATACGATACCCCAAGATTTGGAGAGCGATGCGTCACGCGTCTTTCAACCCTGTAACGCCTGACGCGTGATCTCTACAACATCTCCCTCAACAATTCATCCTCAGCCTCACGCGTCCACATGCCGTCGGAATCAAGCCTGGCGGCGACGCCGGGCAGCACTTTGTCCAGTTCAGTCAGTGGCGTCAACGGCAGCGGCTTGCTCAGGTTTGGGTAAATGACAACCTTCCCGGCAAAACGCCCTTCCGCCACTGCGCGCAATCCGTCGCCGACGCCCTCCAACCCGGCAATGGCCGCCACCGAATGATTGGTCGGCAGTTGTTTGCTTTCGACCAGATCGCGCATGTGGCGCAGATCATCGATCGATGAGCCGCTAGTGCCGGTGAAGCGCACGCCGCGTCGCACCACCGGGTTGAGATCAAGTGGACACAGCGTGCCGCGCGTCAGCCCGGCGAAGACATTGATCACGGCGTGATCCGCCACGACCTCTGCCGCCTGTTGCACGGCGTCGATGGTGGGCGCCATGATGGCGATATCGTCGTAGCCCTGACCGTCGGACGCACGCCACTTTGCCTGCAGAAACGCCTCTTCGCTGTCGAACTCATCGCGCGAGAGAAAAGCAATCTCCACGCCTAACGCTGCGGCCTGGTGGGCAAATTGCTTGCGCACCGGCGCCATGCGCGCAGTGTGCAAATTAGTCGCCACGATCTTGGCCGGTCGCCCCGGCATCGACAACGCGCGCAACAGATGCATCTGGCCCATCGGCCCAGCTGCCCCCAGAATCCAACAGCGTCCACCAGGCTTGAGTTGTGTGCGCACCGGTGTGTAAGCCGCCGCCAGATTGCCTGTATCCGTGCCTACCACCAGCAAGTGATCGTAGTGCATCCGCCCGATGTCCACCGCCACCGCACGCTCCAGCGGGCGATCCAACACGATGTTGAGAATGGCGCCGTTCGCCATGCGGGGAAAGGCGCGTTCGCACTGGTCGGCGTCGGCGCCCAACACGACGATGTCGTCATAGCGCGCGGCGCCATCGTCCCCCTCCTGCACAGTCACGCCGGCGGCCTCCGCCCAGGTGCGCACTGCCGCAGCAAAGGTTGCATCCTTCACATCGAGCACCACTTTGGCAGGGCGCCACGTCACGGCTTCCCCCAGGCTCACCCCGCGCCCATCTCCCACCAGCCAGACGACGCCGCCTTCCTGCCAATGGGTGCGGTAAACGACTGTATACGAGGCCTCGACGCATGCCCAGGGTTCACACAACGCCACCTCAGCGTAGCCATCATCGGGATTGACGGGAATCAGGTAGTTGCCATGATCGCCATTCAGCACCCGCCAGTCGATGATGCTGTAACGCGAGAAACCGCCCTGCAATTCATAGCCATACGCGTAGGGTTTGCCGCCGATGTAGATGTCGGCCTGCACGATGAAACGGTCTCCCGGCTTATACCGGTCGCGCAGATTGGCGCCAGCCTCCACGACCGTCAGCGCCACTTCATGGCCGAGCACAACCGGCTGATCTTTCATGCTGCGGTGAATGCGCGGATGCTTTTCACCGGCGCGGATCACCTTGATGTCCGAAAAACAGATGCCCACTGCATCGTGACGCACTAACAACTCATCCGGGCCAGGCTGCGGCAGCGGCGTCTCCATCGCCCCGCCATCCTTGCCGAGATTCTCCCAGCCGGCGCCGTAGAGCGGCCACAACCGGTTTGTCGCCGACTGCGGCGCTTCACCCTTACGATATTCTTCGAGTTTGGAATCGTTCGTGCTGCTCATCGTTTCCATATCTTTCTGCACATCCATCTGCGTACAACACCCCCTCGCCCCTGAAAGCACAGTGCGCTTAGCACGGTTGCACCGCCAGCCCGCCTATGCCAGGCGCTGCAACACCTCCGCCGGGGTCAACTCTGGACGCACCTGCGCCAACAGCGGCGCGCCGGCGCGTCCCGGCGGGATGCGCCGACCGACAGCGGTGTAGAACGCGTTGCGCGCCGCCCGCGCAGGCAGATGCGCCGCTGCCCAGTCGCTCTGATAGCCCATCGCCATACGACGCTCCAACAGCGTATGACCATAAATAAAATAGGCGCCATCAAGAAAAGCGTCGCGCACCGGCGCCAATGCCGGCGCATCGAAGTCATCAACGATGGGCTGTCCAAAGCTATTCATCTCGGTGCCGATATTGAGGGGAAGATCAAATTCTTTGGCAAGCCTCACAACGTCATACAATTTCTCCTGCTTGAGTGCGGCGAGCTTAGGATCGGATAGATTCCAGTTGCGGTCGGGCACAATGTTGAGCGCCACGACGCCTTTGCCCACCAACAACGTCAGCAGTTCGTCCATCGCCTGCTCTCCTTCGGACATGCCATCAAGCCAGGCGGCGCAGGGCAACGCGCGGCAGAGCAACGCCAGATCATGCAGCCGCTCGACGCGCGGAAAGGTGCCGGCGTCGGGCTGCATGTAGCCAGGCCCGCCGCGCTTCATCAGCTTGCTGCGCACCGTATTCTGGAAGCCGGCGCTATCCAGCATCGCCTTTTCGACGGCGGTCGCCTCGATGCCCAGACGGTTGGCCCAAAATGCGGCGGGCTGATCGAAGGTGCGCCTGGCCGCTGCAATATAGGCGACGACGATATGGCGCTCCGTGGCATTCCCCGACGGCGTCAGCGGCAGCACATCGGCGGTGTAATCGATCTTCACCGGGTCAAGATACGCGTTGACGCGCGCAATCAGCGCCCGGTTACGCGCCGCCGACTGTGCGCGCAGTTCGTCGATGATGGCCTGGGCGGCAGGGGCTACAGTCGTGTCGGTGAAGCCGATCGCCATGTGGTAAAGCACACCGGGCTCCCCGGGCGAGTTGATCTCGCGATGGGCAAATTCTGGCACATAGACGCGCGTCTCGATGCCCGCGCTGCCGCGTACTCCCGTCAATTCGCACGCGTCTAAAAACTCGGTGACGGCGTCCAGCACGTCGAAATCGACGATGCCCATCAGGTCAATACCCTGCTGACGCGCCAACCAGGCCAGCCCTGTAGGCGAATAACCGTAAGCGTTGAACGAAAAAAAGGTATGACAGTGCATGTTGGCAATGCCACGCGGCGAGGCTGGCGGCGGTGCGGCGTCCAGCAATTGCTGCAACGCTGCATGTCGCGTCGCAGCATCAAAGTCATTCAGGACATGCTCCAGTTGCGTATCCGCGATGGTTTGTATCATGATAGAACTCACTGTTTGGGTGGGGTACAACAGGCAGCCATTAGTTGTCAACACTTTAGCACACAACACCTCATCCTGCAAGGGCAAAACAAGGCCGAAAGGTTGATTCCAAAACCAAAACCGAAAGTCTAGTTTTCGCATATTTTGCGGAGCGTTCCATGCGCAGTAGAATGCAAGCAGGAGAGCATCATGAGCGGCGCATACATTCTTGCTCACGATTTAGGGACATCCGGCAATAAGGCCACGTTGTTCGACGCAGCAGGGCGCCTGGTGGACAGCGCTTTTGCCCCGTATACAACGCAGATACCTTCTCCCAATTGGGCGGAGCAGGAGCCACAGGCCTGGTGGGAGGCGGTCTGCACGACCTCGCAAAAATTACTTGATTCCAGCGGGGTGCCTGCTACAGAAATTGCCGCTGTTGGCTTCAGCGGGATGATGATGGGTTGCCTGCCGGTGGACGCGCAGGGGACGCCGCTGCGTTCGTGCATCATCTGGGCGGATCAGCGCGCACAGGCGGAGGCGGCGCTGATCGCAGCGCGTTGTGGCGCCGATGAGGTTTATCAGCGTTGCGGCCACCGCACCAGCCCGGCGTATGTGGCGCCCAAAATCCTGTGGGTGCGCGCGCATCAGCCGGAGATTTATGCACGGGCGGCAAAGTTTCTGGCGCCCAAGGACTACATCGTGCAGCGGTTGACCAGCGAATTTGCCACCGACTATTCGGATGCGTCAGGCACGCTGCTCTTCGACTTGATAGCGCGGCGCTGGCATCAGCCATTTCTGGAAGCGCTCGATCTCAGCGCCGATCAATTGCCGACGCCGTATCCATCGAACACGGTGGTCGGGCGCGTCACCCCGCAGGCAGCGCGTGCAAGTGGGCTGGCGCCAGGCACGCCGGTTGTCATCGGCGGCGGCGACGGCAGCTGCGCCGGCGTCGGCGCCGGCGTGATCGAGCCGGGGGCAGCCTACTGCGTCATCGGCACCTCGGCGTGGATCAGCGTCAGCACGCTGGCGCCCGTACCCGATCCACTGCAGCGCACCATGACTTTCCATCATGTGCATCCGCAGCGATACGCGCCAATGGGCGTGCAGCAGATGGCGGGCGGGGCGCGCGCGTGGGCATGGAAGGCGCTGGCGGACGGCGACCTCGATCTGGATGCTGCTGCTGCGACGGCGCCGCCAGGAGCAAGCGGCTTGATCTTTCTACCGTACCTGATGGGCGAACGTAGCCCCTGGTGGAATCCGCAGGCGCGGGGGGCGTTCGTCGGGTTAGCGATGCCACACGACAAAGCGCAGATGGCGCGGGCGGTGCTGGAGGGCGTCGCCTTTGGATTGCGCCAGATTCTTGACAGCCTGCGTGAGCACGTGCCGGGCATCGACGCGGTGCGGTTGATCGGCGGCGGCGGCAAAAGCCAGCTTTGGCCGCAGATTCTGGCCGACATCTTTGGGCTGCCCATCCATCGGCTGGAATTGACGGGCGAGGCGACGAGTTGGGGAGCGGCGGTGGCGGCGGGCGTCGCCGTCGGTCTCTACGACTGGTCAATCGCCGCCGAACGTAGCCGGGTGACGCAAGAGATCGCGCCCAATACAGCCAATCGTCAACGATATGAAACGCTGTTGGCGCTTTTCACCGAGAGTTATCTGGCCTTGGCGCCGGTGTATGCGAAGTTAGCAGAAATTGGAGAGTAGAGATTGAGAGATTGGAAGATTAGGCGCTCGCATTGTCTGAATAGCAATGAATCTATGGCTCTAAATCTCCAATCTCGAATCTCTGAATCTCCCACTCTCTAAATCCCACAATCATTCATCACGAAACGAGTCAATTTTGTCTGAACTATTCTCCTCACTCACTCCCTGGCAATGGACGTTGGCGGCGCTGGGCGCGTATCTGGTGGGCATCTCGAAGACAGGCGTCGCCGGGCTGGGCATCTTTTCGGTGGCGCTCTTTGCCAGCGCATTGCCAGCGCGTGAATCGACCGGCATCGTGCTCATCATCTTGATTGCAGCTGACATCGTAGCGGTGATCGCTTATCGACGCCAGGCGAGCTGGCCCCATCTACTGCGCCTCTTTCCATGGGCGGCGGCGGGCGTCGTCATGGGCTTTCTCGTGATGGGGCGCATCGATTCCGTCACAACGCAAAAGTTGATCGGCGCCATCCTGGTCTTCATCACGCTGGTCCACTTCTGGCGACGGATGCGCAAGCAAGCGTTCGCCGAGCTGGAAGCCGAAGCGAAACCTCATCCGCTCCTGGCCGCAGTCACCGGCATCAGCGCTGGCTTCACAACGATGGTCGCCAACGCCGCCGGGCCGATCATGATCATTTACCTGCTGGCGATGCGATTGCCCAAACTGATCTTCATGGGCACCTCCGCCTGGTACTTTTTCACCCTCAACCTCTTTAAGGTGCCCTTCTCCTACAGCCTGGGGTTGATCAACGCTGACTCGTTGCCGATCAGCCTGCTGCTGGCGCCGGTCGCCGTCGCCGGCGCACTGACAGGACGGGCGCTGATCCATCACATCAATCAGCAGATCTTCGAGTTGCTGGCGCTGGTGCTGACATTGATCGCCGGCATCCGCTTGTTGGTGGGATAACAAACAGGCGCCCGCGGTGACGCAGCGACCTTTGAGGGTCCGCCTGGAAAATCCTTCTTTGACGCAGAGACGCCAGGTCGCAAAGAAAACGCAGAGAAACGGCTGCATTCCTTGTCGTTTTTTCTCTGCGCATCTCTGCATCTTTGCGCCCTGGCGTCAATGTTGGTCATATTCAAACAGCCTCTGACGCAGGTCATCGCCTCCGGTGTGACCCTATCGCCCATCGGCGCCGTCTGGCTGGAAGAGGATCCACAATATGATCCGACAATCAACGTTGTCACTTTCCGCATGTGAAGCGGCCCCTCCCGCAGGTCGTCGCCTCCGGCTTGATCACATGGCCGACCGGAAGCGCCCGGCTAGAAACCGAACCTGCGGTTAGCGAAGCTATCTGGTAAACGTCATGCAGCCGAATCTACGAATACTTGCATTTACCATCGCTTCGGCGGAACATATCGTTGCAAGTGCGCGCCTAAACGATGTTCAGGAACGCATCGCCAAAGCAAATCACGCAAACTGAACAAATGAACACAAATGAACACTTGACACAAGCCGGGTTTCGTGCTACCCTATCTTCAGGTCAAATGTTCAGTGGTGTTCACATGAACAAATTAACAAGGCACCACCATGACCGACAACACACTTCTCTACAAGATCGCAAAAGCCTACTACGAAGATGGGTTGACGCAGGATCAAATCGGCAAGCGCTTTGGTCTGTCGCGGATCAAAATTTCGCGGCTGCTGCAACAGGCCAGACAGAGTCGCGTCGTACAGATCACGATCACGCCGCCGATGGACTCCTTCGGCGACCTGGAGCGCGAACTGGAGGCCGCCTACGGGCTAGATGAAGTGGTAGTGGTGGCCGCCAACAATGGCGCACAACACGAAGTCGTGCCGCGCCTGGGTATGGCGGCGGCGGGCTATCTGGGGCGCTGTCTCGGCGACCAGCAGTTGCTCGACCTGAGTTGGGGGTCCACCTTGCTGGCGGTGATCGAGATGTTGGCGCCGCAGAGCCTGCCCGATCTGCGCGTGGTGCAGATGCTGGGTGGTCTGGGCCGGGCGGAATCGGAGACCTATGGGGCAGACCTGACCATGCGCATGGCGCAGACGTTGGGTGCACGGATGCGGCTGCTACCCTCCCCAGGCATTGTCTCGAACAAGCTAGTGCGCGACGCGCTGCTGGAGGATGTCAACATCGCCGAAACGCTGGCATTAGCGGCGCGCGCTGACCTGGCGCTGGTGGGGATCGGCGCTCCGTTGCCTGGCTCTGTCATCCTGGAGGCTGGCATTCTCACCGAGCACGATCTGGCGGAGCTGCGCGCACAAGGCGCCGTCGGCGACATTGCCCTGCGCTTCTTTGATGAAAACGGCTGCGCTATCGATCACCCTATCAACGACCGCATCATCGGCCTCGATTTGACGCAGATCAAGCAGATTCCACGGGTGATCGGCGTGGCCGGTGGGGAGGGGAAATATGAGGTCATCCGCGGGGCTGTGCGCGGACGACTGATCGACGTGCTGATTACCGATGAAATGACGGCCACTCGACTCTTGCAGGAAAAGATACCGGACAGGCTGCCGATCCCTGCCTGACCTCACTATCCTGATAACCGCCCGGTGGCCGCAACAAGTGCATAGTCTCAAGCCTCATCAAGAGTCAAACGAAAGCGAGCGCTTGTATGGAATTGTTAGGTCACCTGCGCAAACGCCAGGCGGAGGGCCGACCGATCCGTGTGGGGTTGGTCGGCTGTGGTCAGGAAGGGTCGGGGATGGTGCATGTCACCCGGCAGATGGCGGGGCTGGAAACCTTCGCCATCGCCGACCTTGACCTCGCTCGCCCACTGCATGTTTTGCAGACATTGGGCATCCCGGAATCATCGATTTGTGTAACCGATCGGGTTGGGGCGGCGGAAGACGCGCTGCGGCGCGGCCACTATGTCGTGACGCAGGATGCGTTGCTGCTGCCGCAACTCGAAAGCCTCGACGCGCTGGTCGAAGCGACCGGTGTGACCGAGGTCGGCGCGCAACTTGCCTGGCAGGGCATCATGCACAAGAAGCATGTGGTGATGCTCAACGTCGAGACTGACGTGACGGTTGGGCTCATCTTAAGCCAGATGGCAGAGAAGATGGGCTGCGTCTACACCGCCTCCACCGGCGACGAGCCAGGCGTCTGCAAACAACTCTACGACTTTGCTGTCGGCCTGGGCTTTGAAGTTGTCTGCCTGGGCAAGGGCAAGAACAACCCCATCGATTTCTACGCCACACCGGAGAGTTGTCGCGCCGAAGCCGAAAGCAAGCACATGAACCCCAAGATGCTGGCGGCGTTCAAGGACGGCACCAAAACCATGGTCGAGCTGGCGGCGATGGCGAACGCCACCGGTCTCACACCCGATGTGCCAGGCGCGCACGGCGCCAAAGTCGATGTGCCCGACCTCAACAAGGTGTTGGTGCCGCAGGAAGATGGCGGCATTCTGAGCCGACGCGGCTGCGTCGAGTATTCGGTCGGTAAGGTGGCGCCGGGCGTCTTCGCCATTATTTCCACGCCAGACGCCCACATCCGCGCCGATCTCAAGTTCTACGCCATGGGCGACGGGCCGTACTACACGCTCTATCGACCGTTTCACCTGTGCAGCATCGAGACGCCGCAAGCCATCGCCGAAGCGGTGATCTATGGTGAGGCGGTGCTCAAGCCGCAGCGCATGGTGGCGGAGCTGGTGAGCGTCGCCAAGCGCGACCTCAAAGCCGGGCAGAAGGTGGATGGCATCGGCGGCTACGACTTCTTCAGCCGCATCTACAGCGCCGAAGATGCCAGGGCGCTACACGGTATGCCGATGGGTCTGACGCCGGGTGGGCGTGTGCTCAAGGACATCGCACGCGGTGAGTTGCTCACGACCGACAATTTTGCCCCCGATACGACGCAGTTGGTCTACAAGCTGCGCCAGTTGCAGGAGACGCTGGTGTGAGTTGCGAGGGGCGAGGGGCGAGTTGCGGCCGCCGGTCTGGACGATCGGTTGTAAGCAACCCATGAGACGTTGATCTGAGCAGGAGAGAGGGCGGACGCGTATGAAAGCAGTGGTGGTGCGGGCGCCGATGGCGTTCGACGTCGAAGAAGTGCCAGCGCCGGAGACGCCGGCCGGTGGCTTGTTGCTGGATGTCAAGGCGTGCGGGCTGTGTGGGTCGGATCTGCGCACGCTGCGCAGTGGTCATCGCAAGGTGACGCTGCCCTACATCATCGGGCATGAAATCTGCGGCGTGGTGGCGGAGACCGGGCCAGGCTATGCCGGGCCGTGGCAGGTGGGCGATCTGCTGAGCATGGGGCCGGTCGTCTACTGCGGGCACTGCGACTTCTGCCTGGAAGGGCAGTTCGAGCTGTGTGAGAACTACCGCGAGATCGCACAGGCGTGGCCCGGTGGGCTGGCAGAGCAGATGGCAGTGCCGCCGGAAGCGATCCGGCTGGGCGTGATCGAACGCGTGCCAGCAGGCGTCGATCCGGGCAATGCCGCGATTGCGGAGCCGATCTCTTCGTGTCTCAACGCGCAGGAGCGCGGGCGCGTCGGGCTGGGCGACACGGTGGTAATCATCGGGTCGGGGCCGATCGGCTGCATCCACATTGCGCTGGCGCGGCTGCACGGCGCCGACCGCGTCATCATCGCCGACATCAACGCCGAGCGGCTGCGGCTGGCGGCGCCCTTCGAGCCGGACGCCGCCATCGATGTCTCGCAGACCGACCTGGTGAGCGAGGTGCGTCGGTTGACCAACGGCAAGGGCGCCGACGTGATCGTGACCGCAACGCCAGCGCCGGCCGCGGTCGTGCAGGCGGTGGAGATGGCGCGCAAGGGCGGGCGCATCCTGCTCTTTGGCGGTCTACCCAAAGATGACAGTAAGCCGCCGGTGGACATGAACCTGGTCCACTACAACGCGCTGGCGCTGATCGGTGCGACCACCTTTGCCCCGCGCCACTACCGGCTGGCGGTCAAACTGGTGGCATCCAACCGCATTCCGGTGGATAAGCTCATCACCCATCGCCTGCCGCTGGCGGAGTTCAAGCAAGGGGCGATGATGGCGCTGGAGGGCAAGGTGTTGAAGGCGGTGTTCATGCCATAGCTGGGAAGCAGGCGTTCGCTGCATGATGGGATCGGCGGCAGCACCATGCGCACTGCGCCGTTGCAGTCGCTGATCGGTAATTGCACAGCCCGGCAGCAGCGCCGTTGAACCAGGTTACGGATGTAAATCGGAAAGGAGGAGGCGATCGGTCAGACCAGCCAACGTGCGTGTAGACGCATGCGTGAAGTTCGTTTTGTTTGCTCATCATCTGAATTTCCTGGAGGAACAAACCTATGAAGCGACTTGTGACGATACTTTCGATTGTGATGGCGCTGGGCCTGCTTTTTTCCGCCTGCACCGCGCCTGTGGCGGCGCCGGCGGCAGCGCCAGCAGCGGGAGATCAAAGCGCAGCAGCGCCGGCGTCCGGCGATCAAAAGACGATCTGCTTTGCGTATCAGGACCTGGAGACGGAGTTTTGGGTGGCAGGGCACAAAGCCATTGTTGAGACGCTGAACGAGCTAGGCGTGAACGTCATCGAACGCAACGCCAATGAGGACGCCAACAAGCAGCTCGAGCAGGTGAAGGACTGCATCGCCCAGGGCGTCGACGGCATCATCATCATCCCACAGGATGGTGAGAGCGCCGTGACCATCGTCGGCGAGGCGAACAAAGCGGGCATCCCGATCGGCGTCTTCAA
>DGFH01000118.1:22325-41192 GCA_002391565.1 Anaerolineales bacterium UBA3905 | reverse complement strand
GATCATTTTGTAAATCTTCATGAGCCGACTTCAGCTTTCAGCCTCGATTTGAATCGAAGGCTGTGCGCCCTGCACATGAAATACACCCTGAACTCACTCAATGGCGAAAGTGGACGAAAATCCGCCCAAAGTTCTTGTCGTCCTTCTCCACGCGGTGATAGAGCGCCCGAATGTTGCTCTGGTTGAGGAAGCGCAGCACGCGCTTCTTCAACTGCCCGCTGCCTTTGCCAGGGATGATCTCCACCAGCGCGATGCGCTGCTCCACCGCCTCCGCGATGATGCGATTCAACTCTGCCTCGATCTGGTCGCCGCGGTTGTAGATGTCGTGCAGGTCGAGCTTGAGCTTTGCCATGCGTAGCCTTGCCTCCTAGCGCCGCCGGTCGCTGCCCGGCGCGTCGATCACGCTCGCCAGTTCGCCGTGATCCAGCCAGAGCAACTGGCACGCGCCGCAGGTGTCGATGATGATGTTGCCCGGCCCATAGTACGGATGTACGTCCATCGCCCGCCCGCACTGCGGACAATGCAGCGTGCGCTCAAGCTGGCTGAGATCGACCGGGCGCGGCGCCACCGCCGGCGTCGTGACGCAGCTGCGCAGATAGCTGATTACCTGACCAAAGACCAGACGGTTGACCAGCACGCCCCGGCAGCGCGCACAGCAAGCCACGCGCGTCCCTTCCACCGAACCGGCCACCAGCACATCATGGCAGAGCGGACACGCCAGCCCCACTGGTTCCGCCAGCACGCGCACATAATCGTCCGACGGCTGCGGGAAATAATGCGTCGCGCAGTAGAAGCAGGCATAGTAATCCTGATTCGGCGCCAGGAGCATGGGCGCGCCGCAGTTGGGACAGTTCATCCCAGGTGCTCCGCCAGAAAATCGCCGAGCAGGGCGTTGAAGGCAGAAGGCGTCTCCCAGTGTGGCGCGTGCCCTGCCGCAGCGATGACCTGGACGGCGCCACGCCAGAGCGTCGGCATGGTGAGTCCATCGAAGTAAGCGCCATTGATCAGTTGCTCCTGTCCACCATGCACCACCGCCAGCGGCACGCGCAGGTTCTTCACCACGTCCACTTCATCTTTGTAGCCGCCAGGGCGAATGCTTGCGGCAATGGCGGCGCGGGCGCGTCCATCGGCGCGGCGGATGTCCGCCATGAAGCGGTCGTCGTTCACAACATAGCCAGGGGCAAAGAATGCCTGCACAAAACCTTGCATCTCTGTCTCGCTTAACTGCGGGTTGAACGCCGCGCCCATCGCCGGGTTGGGCAGAAAAGCCGCAGCCATGTCGGGCGGAAACGCCAGCGGCGGCGTGCCATAGATCAGCACACCCTTGCAGCCGGGAATATCCTCCACTGCCTCCAGCGCCACGTGTCCGCCCAGGCTCCACCCGACCAGCACCACGTCACGCAGCTTCAATGCATCGACTACTTTCGTCACCAGCCGACCGTATCCCTGGATGCCCAGCCAGGACGCCGCATCGGCAATCGGCTGCGAATCGCCAAATCCAGGCAGATCGACGGCGACAATGCGATAGGCGCGACTGAGTTCACTTTCCAGTTGCGGCTGGAAGGTGCGACTCGACGATGAGTTGCCGTGGATCAGCAGAACAGCCGGGCCATGATCCCCGCTAACTGTATATGCGACGCGTTGCCCCTCAATGAAGATATGGTTGTATTGCATGGAACCTGCCCTTTCTGCGGAGTAGATGCTTTGCTTTGAACCTGGGGCCAAATTATACAACGACAGCCGCCCAATCTCACTGGCTTATGACCTGATCCTGCTCATGGTACAATCCGAACCCTGACCCACCGGTCAGTCGTCTCACACGCTTCCCGTTTCCAACAGGCTAACACACAGAGAGGAGAACATCATGAAACCACGACCTGCTTTTGCGTCGATTGTGGCGATGCTGGCGCTGCTCGTCAGTGTGGCGAACACCTTCTACCAGACCAGCCAGGCGCAGAGCGCTGCGCCCCAGGCGGTCACCGGAAGTGGCTTCACTTACCAGGGTCGGCTTGATGACAGCGGCGCGCCGGCGAACGGCGTGTACGATTTTGAGTTTGCACTGTTCGACGACGCGACGACGGGCAGTCAGATCGGCGCCACACTTGCCGTCCCCGGGGTGACGGTGGCGAACGGCGTCTTCACCGTGCAGCTCGACTTTGGCAATCCGTTCTGGCAGCAGCAGACCTTCCTGGAGGTGCGCGTGCGGCCGGGCGGCGGCGGCAGCTACACCACCCTGACCCCGCGCCAGCCAGTGAGCGCCGCACCGGTCGCCAGCGCCCTGCCCGGCGTCTTCACCAATCAAGCCGCTCAATTCGTCGGCGTCGGCCGCACCAACAAGATTACCGGCGCCGAGGTCTTTGGCGTCAACGCCGATTTCGGCGCCACCGGCAACAACTATGGTGGAATGTATGTCAACACCGTGTCGCCGGAAGGCAAACCGTTCTACGGCTACGCCACCGGCGACAGTTTCCGCGCCTGGACTACCTACAACCCCAACCCGGACAATAGCACTTCGCCCAACCTCAACAACGGTGCATTGGAAGTGTACAGCGCATTCATCGATCGACCGATGCTGCAAGTGCGCAACAGCCGCATCGCCCAACCCAACACGGCGCACGGGCTGGCGAAAGCCGGTGTGTTTGCCGATTGTAGCTCAACCAGCCCCACAATTGCACGCAGTTTCGTCTCCATCGTCACCGCATCGCCAACCGTCCCGACGCCAACGGCGTCGATAAGCTGGAATTCCGGGTTGGACGCCTGCGTGATTGACTTCGGTTTCGATATCTCACAGCGCTACTATGTGGCGACGGCGATTGCCGCCTCACCGCGCTTTGTCACCTGCGCCTATGCGTCCGGCGCCAGCCTCTACTGCAAGCGCTTCACCGATGCCGGCGTGCGTGAGAACGGCAACATCGTCGTACTCATTTTCTGACGCAAAAGGAGTCCTATGATGAGCGTTAAGAGAGTGCGCATCCTTGCCGTGCTGCTCGTGTGCCTGGCGGCGCTGGGCGCGCTGACCACAGACTCACACGCCGAGCAGGGTTTCACGCTGACGCCACTGGCGATCCACAGCGTTAATCAGGTCATCGCCACGGGCGGCGGCGCCAGCAGCGGCGGCGCCTTCACCCTGCGCGGGACAATCGGCCAACCGGAAGCAGGCGTCATGACGGGCGGCGCCTTTCGCCTGCACGGCGGATTCTGGGCCGGCGAGTTTCAGCCGACAGCCACGCAGACGCCGGTGCCAACTGCCGCGTCTCCCACACCGACGCCGACGGCGACTGCAACAGCCACGCCGACCTCAGCTGCGGGGATTGGTGGGAGCGGCGCATCCATCTATCTGCCGCTGATGCAGCAAGAGGAATAGCTCGAAGGCGTGGGGTCAGGCTTCCGCGCGGCGGCTTCTCAACAAAGAGATGCTTGCCGGCTGCAGTTGCCATCACCAACGGCGCGTGGTGGTTTCGGAGGAGCCGCATTTTTGACACTATGCTCTGTCAGTACTATATTATTACTATGCTGACTGTGGTGGCTGGCCCCAATCCAGCCTTCGGGGGACCACAGTCAGCATATTTTTTACCCTCATTTTTCGCTTCAATGAGATTATCTTCGCCCGCCTGTGGAAATATCTCTTGGCGGCGACAACCACCCTGCTGCGCTCGGTGAGCGGGATATGACACGCCCTGGCGCTCGATTCAGGCGAGTTCACCATTCGCCTGCGTCAGGTAAAGCTGCAAGAAATGATGAGTTGACCCCAGTGCTGCACTGCTCTGGGCGTTGTGCTTGCTTTGACGGATGATGGTGTTGTGACTCACCAATGCAGGCAGATACCCTCGTAGCGACGTCTCCAACACAGCAAATAACGCAGCCGGCAACGCGCTTAGCAAGCCGCCAATCACGACTACATCGGGCTGCACTAGTAAGGTCATGTTGGCAATCGTTGCCGCCAGCGCCTTGATCTGGTCGCGCACCAGCGCCTCACAAAGCGGCAAGTCTGCGTGCACCAGCATTTGCTGTACACGCTCGCGCGGGTTGGCCGCCGCCAGAATCGCGCTATATTGCGCCTGCATCTCGGTTGTCAGCCGCGCCAGCCGTAGAGCAAACAACTGATTCATCCCATTGATTGTCAGCAGTTGCGCCAGGTCGTCGGGCGCGGTCAGATCGGGGGCGCACAGCAGTTGTGGCGCAATCAAGCCGGCGTTGCCCAGCGCGCCCTTATACAGCTCGCCCTTCAGGAATAGACTGAATTTGACCCCTTCATCAAAGCCAACATAGGCCAGATTCGCCTCACGCGGGGCATGCGTGTCTTGCAGCTCAGCAAAGGCCATGCAGTCAACATCGTTGGCAATATACACGGGCAACGCCAACGCCGCCTGTAACCGCCGGCAGATTGGATAGCTGCCCCATGCCGGCACACGCCCAATGGCGAGAATATCGCCATTTTCCAGGTCGATGAAACCTGGAGTTGCAATCCCGATCCCCAACACTTGCCGTGACGAAAACGTATTTTTGATCTCGGCTACATAACCCACCACCGCCTGCACACACTCCTCCGGCGTGGGCACCATGTTGTCAAATCGCTCGACTTCATTGAGCACCTGTCCGGTCAGATCTGTCAGGATCAGCCGCACACCTGGCAGTTGCAGATGCACACCAATGATCGCATACAGACTATCATCGACGCCGAAAAGCATCGCCGGTCGCCCACCATTTGCTTCGGCCTGGCCAACGACACGGAGCCAATGCGCATCGGCCAACACCTGCACCGCGCGACGTAGGGTAGGTAAGCTCACCTGCGTAGCAAGCTGTAAATCGGCCAGCGACATTGGTGCGGTCAGTAGATGCCGAATAATGGAGTGTTGGAGTGACATGGTTGCGTCTAAAATTGGATATTGACAATACTTTTATAAATGATATTATAAAACTATCGTCTTCAACAATCAATAGCCAAAAATTATTCTCCTGGTTGCCATCAGCGTGTCATTGTAGCAGAGCCACCAGGAATTAGCCTGGCATGTCGCACCGTGATGTGCGAAAGGCGGCTGGCATCGCATCATGTCTATGCAGATCACTGCTTATCAACCCTTTGGCGTCTATTTTGGCGACCTGCACAATCATTGTGACCTGAGCTATGGGCATGGCTCGTTGGACGCAGCTTTATACAACGCTCGCCTACAGCTTGATTTTGCCAGCGTCACGGTGCATGCCGTCTGGCCTGACTTGCCGGTGAATGACCCGGCGCTTGAGTATCTGGTCGAATATCACCGCACGGGGTTTGCGCGTGCGCAGGCGAATTGGCCGGGCTACCTGGCTGCCATCGACGCGCAAAACGAAGATGGGCGCTTCGTCACCTTTGCCAGTTTTGAGTGGCATTCCAATGCCTATGGTGATTACTGTGTCTATTATAAGCAGGCCGCCAATGCACCGATCATTGATGCGCCGGATTTGGCGACGTTGCGCTCGGCAGTCAAACAGGCGCCCGCATCTGCTTTCTTGATTCCGCATCATATTGGCTATAAGCGTGGTTCACGGGGCATCAACTGGGCGGCCTTTACCCCGGATCTGTCTCCAGTCGCCGAGATTTTTTCATTTCATGGCCTCTCTGAAAGCAGCGAAGGACCGTACCCCTATTTACATTCGATGGGGCCACGTCACGAACAGAGCACAGCGCACTATGGTTGGGCGCAGGGCCACATCTTCGGCGTTATCGGCTCGACCGACCATCACAATGCCTTTCCAGGCAGTTACGGCTACGGTCGCCTCGGCGTCTGGGCAACGGCGCTGACGCGCGATGCCATCTGGGAGGCTATCGCCAACCGGCGCACCTACGCGCTGACGGGTGACCGTATCGAACTGGCTTTTGCCGTCAACGGCCAGCCGATGGGAGCGATCTGTCCGCCGGCGCAGGAACGCTGGATCGAGGTGGCAGCGGCGGGCGGCGACACACTGGACTATGTCGAGGTGCTGCACAACAACCAGATCATCCATCGCGAGAACATCTTCGCTCAGCCAACCGAGCATGGCGTCTACAAGCTCTACATTGAAGTGGGCTGGGGTGAGCGCGCCGGCGCCACAACGTGGGATGTCGATCTGCGCGTGACTGGCGGTGCAGTGCGGGGCGTCGAACCGCGTTTTCGCGGATATGGCCCCACCGACGATCCAACCGATCACGATTACGCCAGCAGCCATTGGCAGCAACTCGACGCCGGTCATGTTCGCTTTCAGACGCGCACGCGGCAAAATCCCTCGTTGCACACGCCGGGCACGGAGGGGTTGGCGCTGGAAGTCGAGGGAGACGCGGCGACACAGCTACATGTAGTCTTCGATGGGCAGCAGATTGTGCTGGCGCTGGGCGAGTTGATGACCGGCGCGCGCACTTTCTATCTGGGCGGCTTTGTGTCGCCAGCGATCTGTTTTCACCGCGCGGCGCCGCAGACGGAATATCACCATCGCTTTGCGTTTTTGCATCGTCACGCTGCAACGCAACGCGACTGGTACACCGTGCGCGTGCGGCAGCGCAACGATCAATGGGCGTGGAGTTCACCAATCTGGGTGGAATGCTGAAAGGAAGGAGAACCCACCCAACTGTCAGTATTGTGTAACGGAGTAGTCGACCGAACTTGCAACTTGAAAGGAAAGGACTCTCACATGCGCAAACTCACTCTCTTGACGCTGGTTGTTGTGTTTGGTTTGCTGGCAGGCTGCGTTGCACCGGTGGCGGCGCCGGTCGCTGAAGAAGCCGCCACCGAAGCCGCACCGGCGGAGGCAGCGGCGCCTTCCGTCTGCGGCGCCGATGAAGAGGTGACGATCACCTACGTAGGCGACCCGGCGGGCAAGCACCCTGTGGCTGAGGCCGCCACGATCGAACGCTTTAAGGCGTTGTGCCCCAACATCACCGTCAACCGTATCGAAGGCGATGCCAATGGCCAGAACCTGCTGGCCTCCTACCTGACCGCCTTCGAGGCGCAAAGCGCCGACCTCGACGTAATCCGCGTCGATGTAATCTGGCCTGGCTTGCTAGCGGATCATCTACTAGACATGAAACAATTCGTGTCGCAGGAGCAGATTGACTCCTACCTGCCCGCGCTGATCGTCAATGATACAGTGGATGGGCGCCTGGTGGCGTTGCCGCTGCGCATCGGCTTTGGGATGCTCTACTACCGCACCGACCTGCTGGAGAAGTATGGTTTCGACGCACCGCCTGCCACCTGGGACGAGCTGGCGATGATGGCGCAGACCATTCAAGATGGAGAACGCGCAGCGGGCAACAGCGAATTCTGGGGCTTCGTGTGGCAGGGCAACGCCTACGAAGGCCTGACGACGAACGCGTTGGAGTGGCAGGTCTCCAATGGCGGCGGCATGATCGTCAGCCCAGAAGGTGAGATTCAGGTCAACAATCCGGAGACGGCTGCCGCCTTCGAGCGCGCCGCTGGCTGGGTAGGCACAATCAGCCCGCCCGGCGTTGTGAGCTATCAGGAGGAAGATGCGCGCGCGGTCTGGCACGCAGGCAATGCAGCCTTTATGCGCAACTGGCCCTACGCCTACAGCAGCAGTCGCGATAGTGAGGCGATCGGCGGCAACTTTGCTGTAGCGCCGGTGCCAGCTGGTGATGCAGGTGTGGGTGCAGCGGCGTTGGGTGGCTGGCACATCGGCGTGTCGCGCTACTCCAAGCATCCGGAGGCTGCAGCAGCTTTTGCCGCCTACATGACGAGTGCAGAGAATCAAAAGCACTACTCGATTGACACATCGTCGCCGCCGGCAGTGGCCGCCCTCTATGAAGACCCAGACATCAAGGCGGCGATCCCCTTTGCTGACCCGGCGATCGTGGCGATTACCACGCCGCGCCCCTCCACAGTGACGGCAGGGAAATACAACGAAGTCTCGACGCTTTACTTCACGGCGGTGCACTCGATTTTGACCGGCGAGGAGGATGCGGCCACTGCGCTCGAGTTGTTGGAGCTTGATTTGCAAAAGTTGCTCGGTCAATAGGTTCGTAGGCAGGCATGAACGCAGTCAGCGCGATAAGTTGCCGCGCGCAAGCGAGCAATAGCGCCCCGTCTGCGTTCATGTCGCCCCTGAAACCTGAATTGCGGTGACAGTCATGCACCACGCAGAGACAACTTCTCGACCACAAACTGGACGCGGCGCAGCGCTGCTGTTGGCTGCTCTCTTTGTGCTGATGGGTGTGGCCGCGCTCGTGTGGTTTGCGTTGGCCGTGTTCAATGACCCCACCATCCGCGCTGCGCTGGCCTGGACGCCTGCGCCAGGTGAGCAGCCCCCTTCATCGATCATGGCCTTCCTGACACAGTTCGGCATCGCCATGCCGTTGCTGGTAATTGGGCTAAGTCTGGCGGCAATCAGGTTGGGGTTGCGGCTGCGCAAACGCGATGTCGTGGCGGCGCGTTGGGCGCAGTCGGTGTTGATCTGGCTAACAGGCGGGGCGCTGGTGGTCGCAGCCGCCAGCGCGCTGGAGATGGTCGTTGGGTTTGTGCAGCGGTCCAATGCACCGGTCGATACAACGCTGATCATGCGCACAGGAGCAACCCTGCTCGCCGGTTTGGTGTTGTGGTGGGCATGGCGCTGGCTGCGCGGCAACGCGGAGAGCGTCTTCGCCGGGCGTGAGCAGCTCAGTCAACGCGAGGCGCGCGTGGCCTGGAATCTGCTGATGCCGACGCTGGTGGTCTTTGTCTTTGTAGCGGCGCGCCCGTTAGAGCAGACTTTCATTCGCAGCCTGACTGACAAACGCTTTGCCAGCCCGCAGGCACCCAACTTCGTTGGTCTGCAGAATTACCAGAACTTGCTCGGCGTGCGCGTGGATGTGACAGGCTGTCGCGTGGATGCGGCAACAGGCGCGTGCGCCACGCGCGCCGATGGCACGGTGCGCTGGGAATCCATCGACCGCAGCCTAATGCAGCAAGGCTATCGTACAGTTTGGAACATTCCACTGCCGCGCCGCGACCCGCCGCAGGCGCTGGCGATTAGCGGTGCAGACGCCGACTTCCTTCAGAGCATTGGGACAACGCTGGTTTTTGTCGTCTTTTCGGTGACGCTGGAGTTGTTGTTAGCGCTCTTCATGGCGCTTACCGTCAACTCTAGCTTTCGCGGGCGCGGCATGATGCGCGCCGTGATGCTGATCCCTTGGGCGATCCCAACTGTCATTTCAGCGCGTCTATGGGAGCTAATGCTTAAGGACACCAGCGCCGGGATCATCAACCGCGTTTTGATGGACTTGGGGGTCATCACGGCGCCGCAAGCGTGGCTCTCCTCCGTGTCACTGCAACTTCCGGCTGTGATTTTGGTGGATGTGTGGAAGACAGCGCCTTTTATGGCATTGTTGCTATTGGCCGGGTTGCAGTCGATCTCGAAAGATCTCTACGAGGCCGCCAGCGTGGATGGCGCTTCGGCTGTGCGCCGCTTCTTTGCGATCACGTTGCCGCTATTACGCCCAACGATTGCGGTGGCGTTGGTCTTCCGCACGCTCGATGCCCTGCGCGTCTTCGACCTCTTCAACGTACTCTTTGGCCGCCAGAAGTTGTCGATGGCGACTTATAACTACGAGGTGTTGGTCAACAATCGACAGGATGGCTACGCCTCGGCGGTGAGCATCATCCTCTTTGTGTTGATCTCTGTGTTCGCCTTCATCTATGTACGCATGTTGAATGTGGAGACCGACTGATGGCGCGTTTGGGTGAAATGCTGCGACGTGGGTTGTTCTATCTATTGGTGATCGTCATTGCGATCTATGCGCTCTTTCCCTTCTATTGGGCGCTGACGACTTCGTTCAAGACCGAAAACGAACTCTTTGGCCGCGCTGCCTATCTGCCGCAGACGTGGACGCTGAAAAATTACCAGTATGTGCTGCGCGACGGAGGCTTCCTGGTGGCGCTGCGCAATTCGGCGTTCGTGGCCGGGACAACGGCGGTGCTTTCACTGATGGTTGGCGCCTTTGCCGCTTACGCGTTGGGGCGGCTGCGCTTTCGCGGGCGGATGTTGTTGCTCTATCTTGTGCTTTCGATGACAATGTTCCCTGCTATCTCGATTCTGTCAGGGCTGTACACGATCGTGCGCGAGTTTGGCGTTTTTGGCACGCCCTTTGCGTTGATCCTCACCTATCCTGTTTTCACGCTGCCTTTCACCGTCTGGGTGCTGACCAGCTTCTTTCGCGGCCTGCCCGCCGAGATCGAGCAGGCCGCTATCGTCGATGGCGCCTCACCCTTCCAGACCTTCCGGTTGATCTTGCTGCCGCTGCTGGCGCCTGCGTTAGTGACAACTGGGCTGCTCTCCTTTGTCAGCTCCTGGAATGAGTATCTCTTTGCGCTCAACTTCACTATCACCAATCCGGACGCACAGACCGTGACCGTTGCCATCGCACAGTTCAGCGGCATCGACGCCATGCAGGAGCCGGTGGCCGAGATCATGGCGGCGGCGATGATCGTCACGATTCCATTGGTTGTGCTGGTGCTGATCTTCCAGAATCGTATCGCCGCCGGGCTGACGGCGGGCGCAGTCAAAGGGTGAGGCGATGACTAACCTGATCCTCATCGACTGCCACGACTTGGGACAGCATCTTGGCTGTTATGGCTGGACGAGCGTGCCCTCACCCAATCTCGATGCGCTGGCGGCGGCAGGCGTGCGTTTCCGCAACAGCTTCTGCACCGCACCGCAGTGCAGCCCCAGCCGCGCGGCGCTCTACACCGGACGTTATCCACACGCCACCGGCATGTTAGGGCTGGCGCATCCGCCCTTTGACTGGCGGTTGCACCCCGATGAAGTACACCTGGCGCTTCATCTTCAGCAAATCGGCTATCACACCATCCAGGTTGGCGTACAACATGTCACCGGCCACGATGTTGCCTCCGTGCAGGCGCTTGGCTTCGACCACGCTATACCCGCTGACCACGCTGCCGCTATTGCCGATCATGTCGTGGCATTTCTGATACAGCGACCTTCGCAGCCTTTCTTTCTCAACATTGGTTTTCCGGAACCGCACCGCGACGCACAGGGGCGCTACCGGCAGGCGCCGCCCGACGCCAGCCACGGCGTACAGATGCCACCCTATCTGCCGCAGAGCGACGCCGCCCGACAGGAGTTTGCCGAACTGCAAGGCGTGATTGGCGTCATGGATGCCGCAGTTGGGCGCATCTGGGCAGCGCTGCAGGATAGTGGTCTGTTACACGACACATGGCTGATCTTCACCACCGATCACGGGTTGGCGATGCCGCGCGCCAAGTGTACGCTCTATGACCCCGGCTTGCAGACGGCGCTGCTCATGGTGGCGCCCGCATTGGGGCTGACAGGTGGACGCGTCTACGACGAGCTGATTAGCAATGTGGATATCCTTCCCACCATCCTGGAGATGTTGGAAGCGCCGCTGCCGGGTGCGCTGCAAGGACACAGCTTCGCCAGCTTGCTGCGCGGCAATGCGTACACGCCGCGCCTGCACCTCTTCGCCGAGAAAACCTTTCACACTGCCTATGAACCGCAGCGTGGCGTGCGCACGGAGCGCTTTAAGCTGATCTGGAACGCCGAGCCGGGGATCATGAATGTGCCGGGCGACGTCATGCGTAGCCCGATCTATCCGGCGCTGATTGAAGAAATTGTCGTCGAGCGCCCGCCCTTCGAGCTATACGACTTGATCGATGATCCGCACGAGCGCGTCAATCGCGTCGATGATCCGCTGTACGCGAAAATCTTTGCCGAACTTCGCCAGCTTCTGCGTAAGTGGATGGCGGAGACCAATGACCCGCTCTTGGTAGGACCGATTGCGTCACCCTTCTTTCATCGTGGGCTACGCGCCCTGACTGAAGCAACACCATGATGTATGATGTCATCGTCTACGGGCCGATCTTTTGCGATCTGATCTTCACTGACCTGCCCAGAATGCCGACGCCGGGTACAGAGATCTTTGCTGGCGACCTGGCGGCGTCGCTGGGCGGCAGCGCCATCGTCGCCGCCGTGCTGCACACCCTGGGGGTGCGCGTCGGGCTGATCGCCGAGTTGGGGAGCGACCCTTTCAGCGACTTGTTGCGGCGGCTGCTCGACGAATCCGGGCTGGATCGCAGCCTGATTCGCGAGCATCCACACCCGCTGCCACAGGTGACGGTGGCGCTCTCCTTTCCAGGCGATCGCGCTTTCGTCACACGGTTTCAGCGCCCCGCTACGCCGCCCGACCTGGCGACTATCTTGCGCACACACCCGGCAAAACATCTCCATGTATGCAGCTTTCTAGCTGCGCTGGAGACGCCCAACGCTTGCGACATTGCACACGCCGCAGGTATGACGGTGTCGATGGATCCGGGTTGGGATGAAGCCGCGCTGCGCGACCCGCGTCTGGCCGCCATGATCGCCGACCTCGATCTCTTCATGCCCGGCGAAATGGAACTTCAACACATTGCTGGTGCGCCGGATATGGCGACTGCTATCACTGAGACGCTTGCTGCCATGCGGCGTGGTGTGCTCGTGCTCAAGCAAGGGGCGACGGGCGCAACAGCGCATTCACGCAACGGCCAGCCACCGGTGCATGTCCCGGCGCTGGCAGTGCAGGCTATCGACACGACGGGCGCGGGCGACGCCTTCGACGCCGGTTTCTTGAGCCGCTTTGTACACGGTGCGTCGCTCGACGTGTGTATGCGCGCCGGCGTAGCCTGTGGCGGTATTGCCGTAACAACACCGGGCATCACCCGTGCGCTGGTTAACTTCAAAGGAATGGAAGCATGGCTTGCAAAATTGCCATCATCGGCGGTGGCAGCGCCTACGCGCCCGGCCTGATCAACGCCTTCATCCAACACGCGGCGGATTTCGACGGCGCCGAGCTGGCGCTGATGGACATTGCCTCGCCTGAGCTGGAAATCGTGCAGCAGCTGGGACAGCGGCTGGCGGCGGCAGCGGGCGCCAACCTGACGATCACGGCGACGACCGACCAGCAAGTTGCCATCGCTGGCGCCGACTACGTATTGACCACCTTTCGCCAGGGCGGCTTTCAAGCGCGGCGGCTGGATGAGCGCATCCCGCTTCACTTTGGCGTCATCGGGCAAGAGACGATCGGGCCGGGCGGTTTCTTTTTTGCCATGCGCACCTTGCCGGTGATCAAGCGCATCGTCGCCGACATGGCGCGGCTGGCGCCGGGTGCAGTGTTGGTCAACTACACCAACCCCACACAGATCGTGGCCGAGGCGGTGACGCATTTCAGCCGCGTGCCCTGCATCGCCATCTGCGACCAGAGTCAGGACGACGCGCGCAAGTTGCGCCACGCCCTGGCGATGCCAGAGGCAACGATCGAGCTGGAGTCGATCGGGCTCAACCATGCCACATGGAGCACGCGCTTTACTATCAACGGTGAGGATGGCGTGGCAGTGATGATGCGTCACTCCGACGCAGTGCTGGCGCGAGGCGATGTCTCGGCGCGCGTCAAACGCCAGTTCCGCCTGACGCGTGAGTATGGGCGGCTGCCCAACAGCTATTTGCAATATTACTACTATCGCGAGGAGACGGTCGCCGAAGCATTGGCCGAACCACAAACGCGCGCCGAGGAAATCCTGGAGGCGCTGCCGGGCTACTATGCTCATTTTCGTGAGCAGATTGCCGCCGCCGTCCCGCACCTGACGCACGGACGCGGTGGTTCGATCTTTGGCGACATGGCGGTGGAAGTGTTGCGCGGGCTGGTGCGTGGCGAAGGCGCAATCCACACGCTGAATGTTCCCAACCGAACCGCACTGCCAGACTTTGCGCCCGACCGCGTGGTCGAAGTCACGGCGCGGTTGGAGCGAACAGGCGCCACACCACTGGTGCAGGAGCGGCTGCCGGCGACGGTTGTTGGGCTGCTGCACATGCTGGCCGAATATCAGTGGCTGGCTGCCGAGTCGATCTGGCACGATGATCCACCCGCCATGACGCGCGCCCTGGCCGCCAATCCGCTGGTGTTGTCGCTGCCACTGGCGCAGCAATTGCTGGATGCAAGCCGCCGCGCCCAGGTATGACCAGTCATTGCAGATTCGGCTTTCAGCCGGACGCTTCCGGCCAATGACGCCGTCCCGCCGGAGGCGATGACCTACGGGAGGCGCCGCTCTGTGCGCTGATGGCAACAACGTCGATTGCCGGATCATTTTGTGAATCCTCATCAATCGAAGTCTGTGCCCCCCGAACATGAAATACACCCCAAAAAAATCAACAACGCCCAAAACCTTACGAAAGTATTGAGTGAAAACGTCAACTATGCTATGATAACCTTCAGGTATAGCGTAATCAATCATACAATCCCCGGTTGAAAGGAACGAGCGCCTATGAAGTTCCACGTGCGCCACGCCCAGATCAATGCTATGCATCAGAAAGTGCTGTTGTCGATGCTCTTGCTTGCTTCGCTGTTGCTGATAGCGGCAGGCGCCCCTTTTCCTCGTCTCCATCCGAGCCTACAGTTGGCGCCTTTGACGCTGGCGCCAGCATCGACAGCGCCGATTCCTGCCTCCGCAGCACCGCCACCCGCCCGCGTCATCACGCTAAGCTACGATGGCGCCGGGCGCATCACCACCGCTGATTACAGCGGCGTCACACTCCAATATCACTATGATGCCACTGGCAACCTGATCACGCAGACCTATCGGGCAAGCATCTATTTGCCGGTTGTCACGCGCTAGGCGCAGAAGTCAACTGTCACTGGAGACATTGCCATGAAAACGCAACCCAAATCCAGAAGTGGGCTTATCCGTCAGCGCGCATGGCTGGCCGGTCTGGCGGCAATGGCGTTGATGAGTCTGTTCAGTTTTGGGGGGCACACGCCCTTGCACGCTCAGACGCCCGCGCCGGCGCCTGGGCCAGGCTGGCGCTACGCCACACTGGCGCCCATCACGCCGGACGCAGCGCGAGCCGCATTAGCCACAACAGAAGAAGTTGCGCCCGCCGCCGTCACTCCGTCCGAGACCGAGATCACGCCGGAGATCGCAGCGCAGGCGCGCGCGCTGAAGAACGACCCAAAACTGATCTTCGACTACGTACACAACATGATCGACTACACGCCGGTCTACGGGTCGATCAACGGCGCCACGGCGACGCTGCTGGCCGGGCGCGGCAACGACGCGGATCAGGCGGCGCTGTTCATTGCGCTGATGCGCGCGGCGGGCTACGACGCGCACTTTGTCACCGGCGATGTCACGTATACTGCGGCGCGGCTGGCGAACTGGGTGGGCGCAACCGAAGCCGAGGCGATCAACGTGCTCGGCAACGGTGGGATACCGGTCGAAGGCGTGACGGGCGGGGTCAAGGTCTTCCGCGTGTGGGCGCAAGCCAACATCGGCGGTGCGTGGTACACCTTTGACCCGGCAATGAAAGAGTATCAGGCCACCACCGGTCTGAGCAACCTCGGCGGCGTCTTGGGCTATAACCGGACAACCTTCATGAGCCGCGCCCAGAGCGGCGCCACCGTCACGGCGGATTCTGCCCAGAACATCAACGAGGCGAACATCCGCGCCGACCTGACCGCCTACAGCATGAACCTGGTTCAGCATCTGCGCACCAACCTGCCGACGGCCGGCTTCGACGACGTGGTGGGCGGACGCACCATCGTGGCCACAGAGATGAGCAGCTACGCGACCAGCCTGCCTTTTGCACAAGCCGTCGCCAACCAGTCGGCGCGCATGACGAATCTGCCGGTCGGGATGCGCCACAAGCTCAGCATCACGCGCAACGACCAGCCAGGCGACAACCGCACGTTCTACACCTACGCGATCGCCAGCCGCCGGGTCACAATCTTTTATGATGAAAGCGCGGCGGCGTCAGTGCTGCGCGTGGATGGCACGCCGGTGGTTACCTACACCGCCACGCCGACCGGCACCGTCTTCACCATCAACATTGCCATCGACCACCCGCTCACGATCCCCGACCAGCAGCGCGATTTCGACCTGACCAGCGGCACTGGCTCCTACGCCATCGTGCACGACTGGAACGGCGCGTCGCAGGAATTGCTGAGCCGCCGCAACCGGCTGCTGACGCAGGCGGTCTTTCAAGGGCTGCACCGTCGCACCGAACCGGTGCGCGGCGAACTGCTCAACCTGATGGGGCAGGTCTGGATGCACCAGGTGGCGCTCTTCGACGACCTGGTGGATCGCCTCAACCACACGCGCACGCTGACCCAGCATCGCGTCGGCATCGTGGGGCAGGAGGAAAGCTTCTTCATCGACATCCCGCTGGCGTACAGCGGTCTGGCTTCCACCGACGGCGTCAGCGATGTCTGGCTCAGCGGCCGCGTCCAGACGATGATGGACAGCGCGTTCGAGCACGGCGTGCTGCTGCAGATGCAACAGATTCCCGGCTTCGACGCCGTCTCCACGATCCGGATGCTGCAGTTCGGCAACGCCCAGGGGGTGAAAACCTTTCTCGCCACGAGCAGCAACTGGGCCGGCATCCGCAGCCAGCTGGTCGACTACGCTCCCAGCCGCCTGACCTGGTTCGACACGCTGATCGCCGACGGCTACGAGCTGGTGCTGCCCCAGGATGGCCAGCAGACTGTGGGCAGTTGGAGCGGCGTCGGCTACATCCAGCGCAAGCAGACGGCAGACAACGCCGACATGGGCATGATCATCAACGGCGGGCTGGCTGGCGGCGAAGGCACGGAACCGAAAATGACCGATCCCGCATTCCGTGGCGACCCCTTGACCACCGACTATTGGAGAACCGAAACTCCTAAAAGCGGCGAGCCGGTCGATATGTTGACCGGCGAATTTCTCTACGACCGCACCGACCTGGAGATCGGACCCGACGCGCCGCCGCTGGGGCTGGCGTTTGCCCGCAGCTATACCAGCGCGAACAACTACACGCTCGGGCCGCTGGGCTACGGTTGGACACACAGCTACCAGTGGACGGCGAATGTTCACAGCGACGGCGCCGCCGGGCTGGGCGCGGGCGGCGCCGTCAACGCCGCCTCCGCCATCGCCTACACCCACGTGGCCCTCGACCTGCTGGCGAATCAGCTCAATCCGCAGGGCTGGACGACGACCGCCGTCGCCACGAAGTGGGCGATGGATCAGCTGCTCAACAACGCCGTCTCGCTCCACACCAGCAGCGAAACCAGCACCTTTGTGCGACTGGCGGATGGCTCCTATGCGTCGCCCGTGGGGACGACAGATCTGCTCACCGTGGACGGCAGCGGCTATCATCTCCAGGATCGCAGCGGCGCCCGCTATGAATACGACGCCGCCGGGCGCATCACCACCTGGCAGGATGCCAACAACAACACGACCACCTTCACCTACGACGGCAACGGGAGATTGACCCAGGTGCGCGACGCGCTGGGCGGCACGCTGACCTTCGCCTACACCGGCGACCGGCTCACCAGCGTCACCGCCAGCGGCGGGCGCACGCTGGGCTTTGCCTACAACGCCAGCAACCAGCTCATCGCCTACACCGACCCCGAAGGCGTGGTCTGGCGCTACGCCTACGACGCCGACAACAACCTCACGCAGATCTTCAAGGCTGATTCCACCACAGTGGCGCAGACGACCAACGTCTTCGACGCCTGGGGACGCGTGTTAGAACAAACCGATGCGCTTGGCGCCAAGAGCGAGTTCTTCTTCAGCGGCTACCGCAACGTCGAACGCTTCCCTGACGGCGGCGAGGTGGTCCACTTCTTCGACTACGGCGGGATGCTGCGCCCCAGCTTTTACGTCGCGCGCCAGGACCAGGGCGGGACGCGCACCGTCTTCCGCTATGACAAGCTGGCGCGGCTGGTGGGCATGACCGACCGGCTGGACGCAGTCTCCAGCTTCACCTATCACGCGCCCACCGGTCGCCTCGCCAGCGTCACCAACGGGCGCGGCAAGACGACCACCTACACCTACGCGCTGCGTTCGGGCAGCACGACGGCTTACGACCTGACGCGCATCGACTACCCCGACGGCGCCTTCGAGCAGTTCACCTACGACGCGGCCGGCAATCTGCTCACCTGGCGCGACGCGCGCGGCGGCGTGTGGACTTACACCTACAACGCGCGCGGGCAGATGCTGACGGAGCAGAACCCGGCGGGCGGCGTCGTCACCTTCACCTACAAACCGGACAGTGACCCGGCGGCAGGCGCGCTGGCTTCCCTCACCGATTCGGACGCCGGCATCGGAACAGTGACCTTTGACTACGATGCACACAAACGCCTGACGCAGATCACCTACCCCGGCGGCGCCACCGAGCACTTTACTTACGACGCCAACGACCGGCTCACACGCTACACCGACCGGTTGGGCACGGTGTACACCTATGCCTACGACGCCGGTGGCAACCTGACCGTCTTCACAGGCGGGGAAGGACTGCCGATCGCCCAGACCGAGACCTACACCTACGACGCCATGGATCGCCGCATCCAGAGCACCGACGCCGCTGGCGAGCAGACGACGTTTGCCTACAACAGCCTGGGCGCGCTGCAGCAGATCACGCGGCCGGGCGCCGCCGCCTACGTGTTCGGCTACGACACGCGGCGCTGGCTCAGCAGCCTCACCGACCCGGCCGGCAACGTCTGGCGGGCGACGCGCGACCGCGAGTCAATCCCCAGCGGTGCGACCACGCCAGCGGGACGGCAGATTGCGCTGGGGAGCAACGCCATGGGCAGCTTCACGCAGATCATCGACCCGCTGGGCAAGGCAACCACCATCGAATACGACGACAGGGAGCGCGTGATCCGCGTCGTCGATCGCTTGAACCGCGCCAGCGATTTCACCTACAACAGCGGCGGCGACCTCACCTCGATCACGCTGCCCGTGATCGGGACAGTGACCTATGCGCGCAATGCACTCGGGCTGGTGACGCGCATCACCGACCCGCGCGGCAAGCACTGGGACTTCGCCTACAGCGGCATGGGGCGGCTCGTCAGCCTGACCGATCCGAACGGGCGCACCTGGA
>DGFH01000118.1:4145-22160 GCA_002391565.1 Anaerolineales bacterium UBA3905 | reverse complement strand
GGACTGAACCTCACCTTCACCTACGATGCGCTCAACCGCCTGACCGCCACCGGCAGCGCGCCGGTTGCCCTTGCCTATGACAACCGCAACCAGCCCACCAACACCGCCATGAGCGGGACCAACTGGGGCGCCAGCTACGATGCGCGCGGCAACGTGCAGACCGTCACCTACGACGGGCAGATGGTCGTCACCTACAGCTACGACAGCCGCGACCTGCTCACCCAGGTCACGGACAACAAGACCAACGCCTGGATCAGGCTCGATTACGATGACGACGCGCTGCTGGTGCGCATGGAGCGTTCCAACGGCGTGCACACCGACATCACGCGCGACGCCAACGGGCGCATCACCAAAATCAAGCACGGCGACAAGGGCGAGCTGGCGTTGAGCTACGACGCCGAAGACCAGATCACGCAGATCATCGAGGCGCTGCCACTGGACGTGGCCGCCTTCCTGGAGCCAGAGCTGCGCCAGTTCGCTTACGACGACGCCAACCAGATCACGAGCACAGGTTACACCTACGACGCCCGCGGCCGGCGCACCGCCGACCCGCAGCGCACCTACACCTGGGACGCCGCCGACCGGCTGGTGCGCATCGTCGAGGGCGCAACGACGGTCGATCTCGAATACACGGCGCGCGGCGACCTGGCGCGGCGCACGGTCAACGGCGTCAGCACCGACTATTTCTACAACGAAGCCATCGCCGACCGCCCGATCATGGCCGAGCGGCGCGGCGGTGCGTACACGCGCTTCTACGTTTACACGCCGGATGGCCGCCTGCTCTACGCCGTCGAGACGCCGGTTGCAGCGCCGACGCCGCGCTTCTATCACTTCAACCACATCGGCACGACGCTCTTCCTGACCAACGCCGCCGGTGCGGTGGCGGACACCTACGGCTACACGGTCTACGGCGAGATGGTCAAACACCTGGGCGAGAGCGACCAGCCCTTCACCTTCGTGGGCGAGCACGGCGTGCGCCAGGAAGGGGCGAGCGGGCTGTATCACATGCGCGCCCGCTATTACGACAGCCGCACGATCCAGTTCCTCTCACGCGACCCGCTCTGGCCCGACCTGGCTGACCCCAAGTCGCTCAATCCATATCAGTATGTCGGGCAGAATCCGCTGAGCTTCATCGATCCGAGCGGGCTTGAGTCCTACTACATCGACGATTCCGGTAAACGGTTGAGCAAAGACTCTTTAACCTGGTACAAGGGACTTAACATTACATATGGACAAGTTGATGAAAAAGGCAATATTAAGTGGGTGAACGTCAGCAGCAGCAGCCGATTACCAACCAACGTCGCCCAGTTCGGTGACCAGGCCATGCAAGCTAACATAGGCAAGCGTTCATCCGCCACCAAGCTACCCCTCCCAACAACTTCCCACCCAGGTACGGAGCCGGTTTCGGACTACGATACGGTGCGACAGACCACCAATTTCAACAAATATAAAACACCTGAGACCGTCAGCAGCAGCAGTAGCAGTTGTTGTAGCTCATGCAGTCTATTGCCAGTCGAAAATGAACAGGATGCGTTGTTCCGATATGCACTCGGCGGACTGGCGCTATTGCTGGTGTTCCTGGGCGCAAGACGGGCATTGCAGGCTGTGTTCTTCAGAAAATCGGATCGAGCGTAGCCGTCCTTTTGGGAATAATCGATTGCACCATGCAGACAGGGAGAAGCTCTATGTGTACACATCGATTCTGGGTGCTGGTTGTTGTGATCGTTATCTCGCTGGCAGTCGGCAATCCGGCGGCGCAGGCATCCCCGCCCGGCGACAATTCACTGCTCTTTGTTGAAAACATCGGTCAGTTCGATCCCTCCGTGCGTTTCCTGGCGCGCGTTGGCGACGAAACGCTCTGGCTCTTGCACGACGCCTTGTGGGTGAGCCGCCCGGTTGAGAATGACCGATGGCTGGCGCTCCGTCTCAGCTTCGCCGACGCCAATCCGACGCCGTTGCTAGAACCGTTCGCCCGTCAGGATGTGCAGATCAACTACTTCATCGGCGCCGACCCGGCAGGCTGGCGGACGAATGTCCCGGTGTGGAGCGGCGTGCGCTACGTCGATCTCTATCCGGGCGTCGATCTGGAAGTGTACGCGCAGCGCGGACAGTGGGCGTGGCGGTTGACAGGCAATGGCGATACGACGGCGGCGGCCTCACGCCTGCGCGTGGAGGGCGCTCCTGCGGAGGGCGTCGCTGTGCAGACCGCCGCATCGTTGCCGCCGCTCAGCCCTGCCGACGATCCTGCCACCGCCCAGCCGGAGGATGTCCCCGCCTCGCTGGTGTGGAGCACCTTCCTCGGCGGCAGCGCCTTCGATATGGCGAGAGACATAGTGCTCGACAGCGGCGGCGCGGCGTTTGTCACCGGCGTCACCTTCTCGCCCGACCTGCCCGCCACGCCCGGTCTCGACACGACGTTGGGCGGCAACAGCGACGCCTTCGTGGCGCGTCTCCGGGCTGACGGCAGCGGCGTCCACTATCTGACCTATCTGGGCGGCGCATATACACCGCCGCCCGAGTTCATCGACTGGATGATGGATAGAGGCAACGCCATTACGATCGACGCCAGTGGCGCCGCCTATGTCACCGGCCACACCTACTCCAATGATTTCCCCACCACGCCAGGCGCCTATGACACCACCTACAACGGCGGGGAAACATGCGCCACCGCCGACAACCAACCGATCAACTGCGGCGACGCCTTCGTGACCAAACTCGACGCCGCCGGCCGGCTGGTCTATAGCACCTACCTGGGCGGCTCTTATCTGCCCTACGTGGACTCCGGCGGCGACGATGAGGGGTTGGGCATCGCCGTCAGCGCCGAGGGCCGCATCTTTGTCACCGGCTTTACCACGTCGTGGGATTTCCCCACCACCGCCGGCGCCTACAAGCGCGTCTTTGCGCGTGAAGAATACGGTCTGAATGACGACATCATCCTCAGTGTCTTCAACCCAGCCGGACGTGGACGCGCCGATCTGCTCTACAGCACCTTCATCGGCGGCGGCTGGCAGGAACGCGGCGCCGACATCGTCGTCGACACGGCAGGCTTCGCCTACCTCACCGGTTATCACGACGCGCAGCTCGCCTACATCGAGAACCTGCCCGACTTTCCCACCACGGCGGGCGCCTTCGACCCTGGCCCGATGGTGCGCGGCACACGCGCCTTTCTCATCAAGTTTTTCCCCGGTGGTCAGGGCGCCGCCGACCTGCGTTACAGCACCTTGTTTGGCTCGCCCAGCACCGCAACCACCAGTGATCTCACTGAGGGACATGCGATTGCGCTTGACGCTACTGGCGATGTCTACGTCGGTGGCTACACCAGCGACGCCGGGATGACGACCACGCCGGGCGCTTTCGACCGCACCATGGGTGGACTCTGGGGCGACGCATTTGTGGCGCGCTTCCATCTTGGCGCACAGGGCGCCGCCGATCTGCGCTACGCGACCTACCTGGGTGGTGCAGGCGCCGAAGCATTTTGGGAGTGCGATCTTGCGCTTGACGCCAACGGTGACATTTACTTGACTGGTGAGACACGTTCCAGCGATTTTCCTGTCACCCCCGGTGCGTATCAGCGCGCTTACGCCGGTTCGGATGATGTCTTCGTGGCGCGGCTGCGTCCGGCCGGGCAGGGCGCGGCTGACCTGATCTACGGCAGCTACGTCGGCGCCGCTCACGCCGACCTCGGCGCTGGCATCGGCGTGCTGGCGCCGGGCGTGGTGCAGGTAGCGGGCTACACCTATTCCAGCGCCTTCCCGACCACGCCGGGCGCGTTCGATACGACCTTTGGCGGCGGCGACTGCGGCAGCTCCGCCTGTCCCGATGGCATGGTCTTCAAGCTGGCAATGGCGGAGGTGACGACGCCCGATGTCGACGCCTACATCGCAGCGCCGGCGCTGGCGCCCGGCCCGGCGGCGGGCGCGGCGGCGATCCCGATTGCGTTTGGCAACAAGGGTGCAACCGATGCGGCGGCGGTCACGATCACCGCCACGCTGCACGTGAGCCTGACCTACGTCGCCGATACATTGGGCGTGGCGCCGGTGGTCAACGGCAATACGCTGGTCTGGACGCTGCCGCAGCCGCTCAGCTTTGGCGACGACCGCAACTTTGTGCTCACGGTGGGGCTGCCCGATGCGCCGTTGGACACGCGCCTGCCCGTGACGTTGGCGATTGGCTCCGCCGGGCCGGAGGCGCTCCCGGCGAACAACCAGGCGACCACCGAGGCGTGGGTGGCGCTGCGCGCGTTTCTGCCGGTGATTCAGCGCTGACGGTGCTTGATATTGTCACATTCCCGGAAGCTCAATGGCTTCCGGGAAGGTCACGGATGGGACTTCGTCTTTCATCTTCCCGGAAGCTTTGGAGCTTCCGGGAAGGTCACGGACAAGCCTTCGTCTTTCATCTTCCCGGAAGCTTTGGAGCTTCCGGGAAGGTCACGGACAGGCCTTCGTATTTCATCTTCCCGGAAGCTCAATAGCTTCCGGGAAGATTGTGAGCGATATGACGTGACAACCTAGAGATCAACAGGATATAAGCACACATGCACCCTGAACCTATTTTCTATCTGTACGACATCCCCATCAACCTGTACGTGCTGTGTTACGCGCTGGGCTTTCTTCCTGCGGTGGGGGTGGCGCTGTGGCTTGCCCGTGAGCGCGGCTATCCATTGCTGCCTGTTCTTGACAGCGCCGTGCTGCTGATAGTGGCGGCGGTGATCGGCGGCCCGCTGCTCGTCTTGTTGCTGCGTCCCCTGGCGCCGAATATGCCGGGCAACTACTCCTTTGCCCAGCTACTGGCGGTGCTGATAATGCTTGGCATCGGCTATCTGATGGGTGATCGCCCCATTCCGATCACAGCGGGGCTCGATCTGCTGGCGCCAGCGGCGGCGCTTTACATCGCGATTGCCCGGCTGGGCTGCTTCGCCAGCGGCTGTTGTCACGGCAAACCGGCGTGGGGCGTGCCGTGGGCTGTCACCTTTCACGACCCGCACTCGGCCTCGATCTACCGCGGCATCCCCGTGCATCCGACGCAGTTGTATGAAGCGGCTGGCTGTTTGCTGCTCTTCCTGTGGCTGATGGCGCTGCGCAATCGACCGCAGTGGCGCGGCAGGCTTTTCTGGCTCTTCCTGGGCGGCTACGGTGTGTTGCGCTTTGTGGTGGAGATCTACCGCGGCGATGTCAAGCCGATGGTCGGCGAACTGGCGCTCGCGCAGGTGATCTGCATCGGGCTGGTGGTGGTCAGCAGCGTGATGCTGGCGCGCACCTGGGGACGCCAGCCGCGCATCCGTGTGGGGAGCGCCGCATGACCGCTATCGCTGCGCAACGCTGGGGGTGGACGCCGTTGATGTTTACGGCGGTCATCGCGTCGGCGTGGCTTTACAACCGCGGTGTGAGCTGGAGCGCCGGTCTCTTCCTATGCTGCTGTCTGGGGCTGCCCTGGCTTGATGGCAGACGCTGGTTGCAGCAAGGGGGGCTGCATGTGGCGCTTGCCTGGCGGCGCGCAGGCTGGGGCATCGCCCTGGCAGTGGCGGCTGGGGCGGTGCTGGCTGCGCTTTTTCTGGCTGCGCGCCAGGGCTACGGTCTCGGCGTCTTTCTCGATTATGCCGTCAGCTATCCTGGCGGACTGGTGCAACGACTAACGCTGGTGACAATGCTGGCGCTGGCGGAAGAGTTCTTCTTTCGCGGCTATCTCCAGGAGAGCGTCGGCGCATCGCTGTGGGGCGAGCAGGGCTGGGGTCTGCTGACGCGTAAGAACCTCTTCGCCGCGCTGCTCTTTGCGCTGGCGCATCTCGTCGGTCAGCCGCTGCTGGTCGTTCCCGGTCATGTACTGAGCGGGCTGGCGCTTGGCTGGCTGGTGGAACGTTCACGCGGCAGCATCTGGCCGGCGGTGCTGCTCCATACACTGACAAATCTTGTCTGAACTACGCAACCCAAATAGCCGGGACGTTGCAGTGGAGCAATTGATCGGGCGGACAGATGGCAGCGGGCGGTTGCACAAAGAAGCGGTGCAACCGCCCTTAATGTTCATGACGCTCTGCCGGCGGCAACCAGCGTGGATTATCAATAACCACTGGTGCGCCATTTCGCGCCACGACCAGCTTGCGGAAACCTTGACGCTCGATGGCGCCGTAATTATGGCCGGCGTGCGCCGGATAGACCCAGAAAAAGATCAGATCCTCGCGGTCACTGACGTTGACGGAGCGATGCGCCCACCGTGGCGGCACATAGACGACGGCGCCCGGCGTCATCTCGGCCACGTGCCAGTCGCCTTCAGGCGTCTCCATCACCATCCTGCCTTGCCCACCGAGACAGTAGTAGACCTCGCCCGTCTCCAACACGGCGTGAAAGTGGCCTTTGGTCATGTAATACTCCTCGCCGACCCGCCCCGGATGCAGGATGGTCAACCCTGATGACAGCTCGCCGACCACGTCGGGGCGATCCACTGCGTAGACCTGATAGAGCACCGGGTCGTCTTGCGCCAACGCGGCAGTGTACGCCGCCTGGTCGAGAAATTGTCCTCGCAGCGACGAAAGCCGACGCACGAGCGGCGTATGGCCTTCGATGCTGGCAGTCGCCTGATTGAGCATGAACGTAAACGGTTGCTGGAGCATGACGCCTCGATTTTCTGAGCTGATGAACAGTTGTTACGCGTCGTTCAATTTGCCAGCCCTGCCGGAGGTTGTCAAATGCGACGACAGTAGGGTAAGATAAGCGCCATGAACGACACGCGTGCACAGGGTCTGATGGCGACAGCGCACTATTTGTATCGCGGGGGCACAGGCTGCCCCGTCTCACCCTTGCGCTGCGCCGGTGTGCTGTGCACCTGACGTGATGTTCACTTTGTGTCACCAACGCGTGGGCAAGCCAATCGCTCACGCGTTTTTGTTTGCCTGCGCCATGGAGCAGCCATAATGATTTTCAGGAATGGAGGAGATCGATGAGCACTTTCCCACCGGTCGATGAACAGATGCGCATTCTGATGCGCGGCGTCGATTTTGGCGATGAGCAGACTTACAAAAACATGGAAAAAGAGCTGCGCCAGCGGCTGCAAGAGAGCTACGACACCGGTCGCCCACTGCGCGTCTATTGCGGCTACGATCCATCGTCGCCGGACTTGCACCTGGGGCACACCATTTCGATGCGCAAGCTGCGCCAATTCCAGGACCTGGGGCACGATGTCACCTTCCTGATCGGCACCTTCACCGGCATGGTGGGCGATCCCAGCGACAAGGAGAGCGCACGGCGCCAGCAGACGCTGGCCGACGCGCTGAGCAAAGCCCAGAGCTACGCCGAGCAAGCCTTTCGCGTCCTCGACCGCGCCAGGACGCGCATTCGCTACAACCACGAGTGGCTGCAGAAGCTCTCCTTTGGCGATGTCGTCGGCCTGGCAAGCAACTTCACCGTGCAACAGTTCCTGGCGCGCGAAAATTTTGCCAAACGCTACGAAAAAGGCGACGCCATCTGGCTGCACGAGTTCTTCTATGCGTTGATGCAGGGCTACGACGCCGTGGCGCAGGAGACGGATGTACAGATCGGCGGCACCGACCAGTTGTTCAACCTGATGGCAGGGCGCAAGCTGATGGAGGCGCACGGGATGCGCCCACAGGTGGTGCTGACCTTCCCGATCCTGGAAGGCACCGACGGTGTGCTGCGGATGAGCAAATCCACCGGCAATTCCATCGGCATCGATGAACCGCCGGGCGTCATCTTCACAAAGGTGCTCAATCTGCCCGACCATGTGATGCGCAACTACGCCCAACTGGTGACACGGTGGGAGCAAGACACGATCGACGCCCTCTTCGCTCAGGTTGCCGCCGGACAGATGGAGATGCGCGAGTTGAAGCACAAGCTGGCGTGGGAGATCGTCAGCATCTTCCATGGCGACGAGGCCGCCAATCAGGCTGCCGAGGATGCGCGGCGCATGTTCGAGGGGCAGGCGCCCAGCGACGCCCCCACCTTTACATTGACGGCGCCGATGAATATCCTCGACGTGTTGCTCGAAGGTGGCGTTGTTAAGAGCAAAGGCGAGGCGCGACGCCTGGTCGAGCAGAACGGCGTGCGTCTGAATGGCGAGATTGTGACCGCCAAAGAGCTGATGCTGACGCCTGAGGCTGGCGAACAGGTGCTTCAGGCCGGCAAGCGCAAGTTCCTGCGTGTGTTGCCGGCTGCGTTGCCCTGACGCACGCGGAAAGCGGTTGGGCATGCTCTGACAATGACGCAAAGACGCAAAGAAAGCGCAGGGCGATAGCCGCCTTCCGGCGCAACCCCGGCGCGTCTGCGGTGTTACATTGTCGTACACTTGCATTATCCCGTGGAGCAACTACTCAAAGGTCGCTCCATATTCTTTATGACGACAAAGGAGATTCATGTATGGGTCTGTTTAGCGGGAAAAAAGGGCTTGTTTTCGGCGTCGCCAACAAGAACTCAATTGCATGGGGCATTGCCCAGGCGCTGCACGCCGAAGGCGCCGAACTGGGCTTTAGCTATGCCGGCGAAATTCTCAAAAAGCGCGTGGAGCCGCTGGCGGAGAGCATCGGCGCCACCTTTGTAGAGGAGTGCGATGTAACGGACGACGCCGCTATCGACGTCCTGTTCGAGAAGGTGGCGGCGCACTTCGGCAAGATCGACTTCCTGGTGCATTCTATCGCCTTTGCACCGAGCGAGGAACTGGGCGGGCGCTTTATCGACACCAGCCGCAACGGCTTTCGCATTGCGCTCGATGTGAGCTGCTACAGTTTGATCGCCCTGGCAAAGCGCGCCCGCCCGCTCATGACCGACGGCGGCGCCATGGTGACGATGACCTACTATGGCGCCGAGAAGGTGACGCCCAACTACAACGTGATGGGCGTCGCCAAGGCTGCACTCGAAGCCTCCGTGCGTTACCTGGCCTGGGATTTGGGCAAGGACAACATCCGCGTCAACGCCATCAGCGCCGGCCCGATCAAGACGCTGGCCGCCTCTGGCGTCAGCGGCTTCCGCAAGAGCCTGAATTACGTCGGCCAGGTGGCGCCGATGGGCAACGTCGATCAGGAAGACGTGGGACAGGCCGCCGTCTTCCTGCTGAGTGACCACGCCACGCGCATCACCGGCGAGGTGCTCTACGTCGACGGCGGCTACAACATCATGGGCGCGCCGGACCCGGCGTTAATGGGCGGTGAAGGCAAGGGCGAGTAGAGAGTCATTCAGCCTCAGTCTTTGGCCTGCATCTCACACCTTCGGTGAATGCAGGCCAGGCGCCATTCAGTCACTGCCCGCCACACAAGTCAGCGCGCTGTCGTTTTTTCTGCCCGACAGGAGGGAATTATGTCCGCCCAATCCTCTGTTGCTGACGAAGCGACACCCGCCGCCGTCACCCTGTGCGATCCGGTCAATAGCGACCCTACGCCGGTGGGCGTAGATGACGCCCGCTACGTGCGCGACGCCGACCCGATTCAGGATGGCGCTGTGCTCGAACCAGGTCAGCGCTTCGTCAAGCAGTGGGTGATGCGCAACACCGGCGACACCACCTGGGGCAACGGCTACCGGCTGGTGCATGTCGCCAATGAACGCCTGGGCGCGCCTGAGTCCGTGCCCGTGCCTGTCACGCTGCCCGGCGCCGAGGCAATGATCAGCGTCGAGTTCGTCACCCACGCTTCCCCTGGCGAGCTGCGCAGCGATTGGCGGCTGGCGAACCCGGTGGGCAATCTCTTTGGCGAACCAGTGTGGACGATCGTCTTTGCGCCGCCCGTTAGCAGCGGCGACCTTGTCACGGAGTTCCCACCGCCCGCCGCTCAGTTGATCGACGCCGAAGCAATCACCGACTTCACGGCCAGAGCCGCTGCGCGCTTTTGGAATCGCTACGGCGGGCTGATTCTCGATGAGTGCGCAAAACTTGCCATCGATCCGGCGGACGCAGTCGGCGTGCTGGTCACCGAGTCGGCAGGACAGCCTTTCGGGGCAGATGGGCGCATGGTCATCCGCTTCGAGAATCACCTATTCTGGCGCTTCTGGGGCAAGTCCAACCCGGACGTCTTCAACCAGCACTTCCGTTTCGGCGCCGTCGAAAGCTGGAAGGAACACTTCTGGCGCCCGCATCCCAACGACCCCTGGCTGCCCTGCCACACCGGCGAGAATGTGGCCGAGTGGCAAGTCTTCGACTTCGCCCGGCGTCTTGATGAGCGCGCGGCAATGCAATCGATCAGCATGGGTGCGGCGCAGATCATGGGCTTCAACTACGCAATGGTTGGCTATCCGACGCCGGAAGCGATGTTCGCCGCCTTCGAGCATGACGCCGGTGCACAGTTGCGGGCGCTCTTCCGCTTCATGGAGGTGAACGGGCTGGTTGATGCCATCCGCAACCAGGATTATCGCCGCTTTGCCGTGGTCTACAACGGCCCCGGTCAGCCCGACTTCTATGCGGGCAAGATGAGCGCATACGCCGCCGCCTTTGCCAGTGTCCGCCCAGTGGCGCCGCTGCCCGCCGGTGCGGTGATGGAGGAGCCGCCGGAACCTGCCGCTGCGCCACAGCCAACTTCGCCCAAACCTGGCGTCCCGCTGGCCGAAGCCGATCCGCAGCTCTATGCTGCCTGGCGCGAACACATCGAACGCGGCTTCCGCAACAACGAAGCGATGTTTCGCCGCGTGCTTGAAGCCTTCATGAACCCCTACTGGACGACGGTGTGGATGTATCGCATCCTCTTCGGCGTGGGGGTGACAGCCTTTGTCGTGGCAGCGGCAGTGGCGCTGATCCAGAACAACATCGTCACCACCCTCGTCTTTGGGGGGCTGAGCGTGGCGGCTTTTCTCGGCTACTTTATCAGCCGCCCGCTGCAGGCGCTAGAGGAGAATTTACAGTTCATCACCTGGTTGGGCATCATCTACAATAGCTACTGGACGACGCTGACGCAGGCGCAAGAACCCACCACCTATCTTGCTGATGTCAAGCAGGCAACCGACGACGCAATTGCGCGCATGAAGGTATTGATGGACAAACACACCGAGCGTAGCGGCGCGCGCCCCACCGGCAAAGAGTAGCTACAGCGGCTTCAACCCTGGTCGAACTGCATCCAGATCTCACCTTGACCTTCGGGAACAGTGAAGGTGAAAGTCTGGCTATCGCGTTCACCGTTGCCGTCGAGCACCCAGATGGCGTAATTGCCGGCGACAGTGTTGCCTGGGATCGAGCTGGGGGCAATTTTGACCTCGTAGTTGTACTTGCCCAACGTTCCCTGCTGATCGATCAAGGCGATGCTGCGGATGCTGTCGGAGATAGGCAGTTTGACGCCATCCTTTTCCATCCACACAAAATAGCTGCCTTGGGGCTGCCCGCCATCGACGCCGCTGTGGATGAAGTGCAATTGCAATTTGAGTTCGCCGCCGCCGTTGGGCGCAAAGCTCGGCCCGGCGCGCAGCTTGAATTTGCAGCCGTCGCCGCCGATGCCCGCACATGGGTCAGCGGCAGGCGGCGGAGCAGCTTCCGGCGTCGCTGTCGGCTCGGCTGGGGCGGGTTGGGCGGCAGGCGGTTGCGTCGGCGCAGCAGCAACTTGCTGTGGTGCGGCAGGAATCGCGGTCACTACTGCCACCGACCCTTCGTCGCGTTCGGAGGTCAACTCGTCGTTGACCCACACCTCCTTGCCGTTGACGCAACAGATCAGCCACCAATCTTCGTTCTGGTCGCGTCCGACGATGGTGAATTCCTGCCCCCGGTTGACCACGCCCGCCAACCCGTAGTTGGTGCCGGGGCCAAGCCGGACGTTCACGGCATCCTGATCGATCGTGAGTTTGGGTGTAGGTGCAGCCGTCGACGAGGCTGCCGCTTCTGGCGTGGCTGCACTGGCCGCTGGCGCGTTCACGACGATCTCGATGACTTGCGTCGGTGTGGTGGGGGGCGCCGCTGGCGTTGGCGTCGCAGCAGCGACAGGCGTCGGTGTGAAAGTGGGCACCAGAGCGCGCGCCACAGCCGCCGTGGGGGTGGGCGCATCATCGCCGCCGCCAAACAAGATGCCGCAACCGCTCATGCTGAAGGCTGCCAGCATCACCAACATCGGTATGCCTGACCGGTGGATTATTCTCGACATGATAGCGTTTCCTACGATTTCGTTCCTTGTCGTCTGATTGCCAGCTCAAATCGCCTGTGGCATAGTACCATTATGATTGCTCAGCCCGATAACTTGCCCGACGATCAAATTGAAGTCTGGCAGCAAGCCGTCGAATATTTCCAGCGCGCCTACCGGATGCAAATCCAGGGTGATCTGGCGAACGCCATTCACGATTATAAAGCATCCATCCGCCTTTTTCCCACGCCAGAGGCGTACACTTTCCTCGGTTGGGTTTACGCACACCTGGCGCTCTACGACGAAGCCATGGCGGCATGCCGCCGCGCGATCGAGCTCGACCCCGAGTTTGGCAATCCCTACAATGACATCGGCGCCTATTTGATCGAACTCGACCGCAGCGATGAAGCGATTCCCTGGCTGGAACAGGCGCTCATTGCTCCCCGCTACGATGCGCGCGTCTTCGCTTTCTTCAACCTGGGGCGCGCCTACGAGAAGTTAGGCGACTGGCAGCAAGCGCTGGCGCTCTATCAGCAAACTGCACAGCGCTATCCCGACTATCGCCCTGCCGTCAACGCGGCGCAGCGGCTGGCAGGGCGCTTCAATTAGACCACAACCACCTCATACTCACCACGCGCCGCCCGCACAGCCAGTCGCTCGCCAGCTGCCAACAGCGCCGGATCGATGACGACGACGCCATCTGCGCGCTGAACAATGCTGTAGCCGCGCCCCAGCACGCGTCGCGGATTCAGCGCCTCCAGCCGTTGCGTCGCCGCCACCTGGCGTGCGCGGCGCTGCAACAGGATGCGGTCGACGTCTAGCTGCAGCCGCCGCAGCCGTTCGTCCAGCCGTTGACGCTGCACGTCGAGTTGTCGCTGCGGGTGGATGCGCTGCAGGCGCGTCACATATTGATCAAGTGCGCGACGCGACCGCAACAGATGGTGCGTCATGTGCTGGTGGAGCGCCCGCCGATGCGCCGCAAGCTGATCGTACATTTCGGCGCGCGCGGGGACGGCTGCCGCCGCCGCTGCCGATGGCGTCGGCGCGCGCAGGTCGGCGACAAAGTCGACAATCGTGAAATCCGTTTCGTGACCGACGCCGGCAATGGTGGGAATGGCGCTGGCGGCGACGGCATAGGCGACGCGCTCATCGTTAAAGGCCCACAAGTCCTCGATGGAGCCGCCGCCGCGCGCAATGATCAGCGTATCGATCGGCGCCACTGTATCGCTGTAGCGATTGGCTGCAGCGATAGCGGCTGCCAGGCGCGGCGGAGCATCGGCGCCCTGCACCAGCGTCGGGAAGATGATCACTTCCACCAGCGGCCAGCGCTTTGCCAGCACCTGCAAAATGTCGCGCAGCGCCGCCGCATCGGGGCTGGTGACGATGCCCAGGCGCGTCGGCCGCGTGGTTAAAGGGCGCTTCCGCGCTGCATCGAACAGACCCGCTGCCCGCAGCCGCTCCTTGATTGCCTCGAACTGGGCATACAGCTGCCCCTTGCCTGCTGGCAGCAGGCGATTGGTGTACAGTTGATACGCCCCGCCTTCCGGATAGACGGCAACATAACCATGCGCAATCACTTGATCGCCATCACGGGGGAGCCAGGTGTGCGTCAGCGCACTGCCCTTCCACATGACGGCGTTGATCGCGGCGCCTTCGTCCTTCAGACGAAAATAAATGTGCCCGCTGGCGGCGCGCTTCCAGTTGCTGACCTCGCCAATGACCTGTACATCGCGCAGCACATCATCCTGCTCGAAGATGCGCACCAGATGCGAAGTGAGCCTGGAGACGGTAAATTGCGTCGCAGCCATGTTTCACCGATGTTTGTTGGTTTGCCCAATGCAGGTATTTCCTTCCACGCAAAGCGTGCTATACTCCGTATCATAACAAGACTTACGCGTTTGGTCATAATGACCAGACGCGTGCCGGGTGTACTTCGCAATGGGACAGGAAACCGCCTTGGCGCAGTGCAGCAAAAGACAGTATGCCCGCATGTGTGCACCACGCGTCGACAACGCCGCTGAGGGCGTCGCCGACCAGATGTTTCTTGCCTTTGTGGGTCAACCAAATGGATCGACTTGTTTCGACAAGATCCCGCCAGCGATGTCGCTGGTTTATGCTCATGTTGTTAGTGGCGCTATCACCACTGGTAATGGGTGGCGTGCTGTTGGCGACGCTGCCTGCACACGGCGTTGAGGACGTCCCACCGCCGCCGACGCCACTGCTGCTGGCGACGCACTCCACACAGCGCAGCCGCGATGATAGCCGCCCACTTCAGGCGCAGCTCACGGTTGGGCTGCTGGCGGACAAACCGGTGGACGACCCGCTTGCCGCTTACTGCCCACCTCATGACGCCATCGAAGCTGCACCTGGCGAAGCAATTGTCTTCTGTTATCAACTCCACAACCAGAGTGACATCCTGTTTACGCGACACACGGTCGTCGATGACATCTTCAAAATCATTCTGGAAAACGAGTACTTTCCCGTCTCGCCAACCACCACCGCCCGATTCGTTCTGCCGCTCACTGCCAGCGCCACAGGCACTAACGCCATGACATGGACTGCCTACGCTGACAATGGCGACAGCGCCTCCGCGTTCGACCAGGCCACGATCTTCGTGCCAACGCTGGTGGTGACGGCCACCGTCGGTCAGACGCCTGACGCATGTGCGGACAGTGCACGCCTCGATCTGTCCGCCGCCGGGGAAGCAACGTTCTGCTTTCGCGCCTTGAATCCCTCTCCTTACCCGCTGATTGGTCATCAGTTGATCGATGCTCAGGGCAACACACTTCCCCTGCCTGACGATCTTGTGCTGGCGCCGGGCGCAACCTATATGCTCACTTCTTCCCTCATAGTGACCGCGCCGCTGCGTCAACAGATCACCTGGACGGCGCGCACCGCAACACGCCAGATTCCGGTGACCGGGACTGCCAGCGCCAGTGTCCGCACCCCCTCCATCGACGTGACCGTAAGCTATGCGCGCGCCGGCGCCGTCTGTCGCCCAGGCGAATTGACCATTGTAGCCGGAACGTCGGTCGTCTTCTGTTACAACGCATTCAACAATGGCAGCTTGGCCCTCAACTTGCACCGTGTCACGGACGCCGCCATCGGGCTGGAGCAAACATTTCCCTATACGCTCTGGCCCGATATGACGGTCGGCATCGTCGAGACTCGAGCAATCACCACCCCTATCCACAGCGATGTCACCTGGTATGCGACGCTGGCAGATGGCCGCGTCGTCAGTGCAACCACCCAGGGGAGCGTCACCATTGCGCCGCCGGGCGAGATCGTCGTCAAAGCGCAGCTAGTAGATGCAGCGAACGGCGTGCCCGGCGTCATGGTCGAGCTGATTGCACCCGATGGCATCCGCCAGACGCTCATCACCGACGACGCTGGCGGAGCACGTTTTTCCAATCTAGCGCCTGGCCTCTACCACGTGCATGTCATAACGCCATCCCTCGGCGCGCAATTGAGCCTGCTCTCGCCGGCGACCATCACCGCCAATCTGGCGGCGCACGAGGTCGCTTCAGTCGAATATCTTCTCACCGGCACGCTCCCCCTGCGCACACTTCATCTGCCTTTGATCAGCCGCTAACCGGCCATCCGCCAACGCTCCGTCGAGCGCTGAAAAAGTCACCTGTGGCGCGTAGCGGGCGGGATATTGGTTGCCCGCGACGTGAGATCACGCCACACCCCCCAGATTGTCCCGGTACATCCACCAAGATTGTCCCTTTACTTGCAGGTCTGTATAGATACAATGAACCTATCGAGCAACTTTGACGGATACAATCTTGCCATGTTATCCACCATTACCTTAGACCGCACCAGTCGTGCGCCGCTCTATCGACAGATCGGTGAGCAGATCAAAGAAGCCATTGCCGAAGGACGCCTGCCGGCAGGGGCGCAATTGCCCACAGTGCGCCAGCTTGCCGCCACATTGGGCGTCACGCGGCTGACGGTGCAGACTGCTTACGCCGAGTTGCAAAGCGGCGGCTGGCTCGAAGCCACCGTCGGACGCGGCACCTTTGTCAGTATCCAGGCAACCATGCAGCCACGCTGGAGCGCAGTCAATGGTGCAGCGACCCCTGCCACCGTAATCGGCGACATCCTGCAAATGGGGCAGGCGCAGGGGATGCGTTCGCTGGCGAGTGCATCCCCTGATCCAGAGCTCTTCCCAGGCGCCGAGTTCTGGGCGAGCCTGGATATGCAACGCGCACACACGGGGCTTGTCGGCGGCTATGGCGCTGCGCAGGGAGACGCCTTGTTGCGCATCGAGTTGGCCGCACATCTCAGCGAGCGCGGCGTTGCAGCCACCGCAGACGATGTGCTGGTGGTGGCCGGCGTCACACAAGGGGTGGGGCTGGCGGCGCAAGCGCTGGCGCAGCCTGGCGACAGTGTGTTGGTGGAGCAGCCGACCTACGTCGGCTTTTTGCATCAATTACGCGCCTATGGCCTGCAGCCGTGCGCGGCGCCAGTGGACAGCGATGGGCCAGCGCTCGACGTGGTGGAGCAGGTGGCGGCGCAGCAGCGCATCCGCTTTTTCTACACTATCCCCGCATTCCAGAACCCAACGGGTTGCTGCATGACGCCCGCGCGTAAAGCGCGTTTGCTGGAGGTGGCGGATCGCTACGATTTCTACATTATCGAGGATGACCTGTACGGCTGGCTTGCCTATGACGACGCGCCACCTGCCCCCCTCAAGGCGGAGGACGCCAGCCAGCGCGTCATCTACGTGACCAGCTTCTCTAAAACGCTGATGCCGGGCTTGCGGTTGGGCGCGCTGGTGGCGCCGCCTGCCTTGCGCGAGCGGCTGACTGCACTGCGCATCGCCGCCGATCTGGGCAGTCCACTGCTACTGCAACGGGCGCTGGCGACGTTTTTGCAGCGCGGGGACTTTCGTCGTCATCTGCGGCGCACGCTGCCGGTCTATCGCCAGCGCCGCGACGCCACCCTGCGCGCGCTCGACGCGTCGATGCCACCGGGCGTGCAGTGGACGCGTCCACACGGCGGGCTATGTTGTTGGCTGACGCTGCCGCCACACCCAGGCATGGGCGACGTGCCGCGCCTGGCTCTACAGCAGGGCTGGGCTGTGGCGCCAGGCAGCGTCTTTCTGCCCGGTGCAAGCGCCAATCACCACCTGCGCATCTGCTTTGGCGCATTGCCGGAAGACGCCATCCGGCGCGGCGTCGAAGTCCTGGGGGAAGTAATCCGTCAGCAGCTGATACACGCGTCGTCGCCAGCCAACGCGCTCGACGAATGGCTGCCGTTGTTATAAACAACCCAAATGTTCCCTACCCAACGACGAGGAGAAGAAACTATGACGCAGTACGCCTACTTCGAAGGCTCGATCCGCCCCATTGCAGAAGCCAAAGTCAGTGTAATGACGCACGCGCTCAACTACGGCACGGCCTGGTTTGGCGGGTTGCGCGGCTACTGGAATCCCACACAGGAACAACTCTACGTTTTCCGCATCCGCGACCATTACCGGCGTTTTCTTGACAGCGGCAAGATTTTGATGGCCGCCCTCGACCACAGCGTCGAAGAACTCACTGCCATCACCATCGATCTGCTGCGGTGCGAAGGCTATCGCGAGGATTGCTACATCCGCCCCATCGGCTACAAGTCCGACCCGGTGATCGGTGTACGCCTGCACAACCTGCACGATGCCGTCACGATCTTCAGCACGCCTTTTGGCCGCTACATCGAAAACGAAGAGGGCGCCCATGTCTGCGTCAGCAGCTGGCGCCGCGTCGATGACACCGCACTGCCTCCGCGCGGCAAAATCGCCGGAAGTTATGTCAACAGCGCTCTTATCAAAAGCGAGGCGGTGCTCAATGGCTTTGCCGAGGCGCTTGTCCTCAATCAGGATGGGCATGTGGCGGAAGGCAGCGCCGAGAACTTCTTCCTGGTGCGCGGCGACGTGTTGATCACGCCGCCGGTCTACGCCAACGTGTTGGAGGGCATCACGCGGCGCACGGTCATAGAACTGATGG
>DGFH01000118.1:0-3897 GCA_002391565.1 Anaerolineales bacterium UBA3905 | reverse complement strand
CGTCGATCACCGACCGATCGGCAGTGGGCGCATCGGCCCGGTGACCAGTCAACTGCGCGACCTCTACTTCCGGGTCGTACGTGGCGAAGAACCGAAGTATGCGCACTGGTTGACGCCGGTCTACGCCGGTCACGTCATGACGCCTGCGCCTGTGACTTCGGCTGAGCCAGTAGCGGTGTGACATGACGAACACATCAACTGTCGCGCCAGGGAGCGCGGCCATGCAGACCATCACCCCTGATCGCCAGGCTCATGATCTTCGCGTGCCTCAAGTCGCAATGGGGAGCGCCGTCAAAGAGAGCGTCGCGCGCCAATTCGACGCCGTGGCCGAACACTATCGCCTCAGCGCCGTACACGCCGGTGGTGAGGACCTGGCGCAGCTGGTGGTGGCCGCCGCGCTGAGAGGTCATGAGCGGGTGCTCGACGCCGGCTGCGGCGCGGGTCACACGGCGCTGGCGTTGGCCCCTGGCGCAGCACATGTAACCGCCATCGATCTGGCGGCGGCGATGCTTGCTCAGGGACAACGGCTGGCAGACGAACGTGGCCTGACCAACATCACGTTTCAGCCAGGTGATGTCGAGGCGCTCACCTTTGCCGACGCCAGCTTCGACCTGGTGACGTCGCGCTACAGCGCCCATCACTGGCCGCACCCGCAACAGGCGCTGGCGGAATTTCGGCGGGTGCTGCGTCCCGGCGGGCGCGTGCTCCTCGCCGATGTTGTTGGTTACGACGACTTCGTGTGCGACACGCATTTGCAAGCCATCGAGCTGTTGCGCGACCCGTCCCACGTGCGCGACCATACGCTGGCGCAATGGCTCACCATGCTGGCGACGGCAGGCTTTACACCGGTAGTGCGTTTCACCTGGGCGCTGCGCCTGGACTTCGCGGCCTGGGTGACGCGCATGGCGACGCCGTCGGCAACTGTGCGACAGCTGCGCACGCTCCTCACGCACGCGCCATCCGAGGTGCGCATACAGTTGCAAGTGGAAGAGGATTGCTCGTTCACGCTGATGGGGGCGTTGGTGGAGGGATTGCGAGATTGAGGGATTCAGAGATCGGAGATTGGAGATTGGAGACTGGAGATTGGAGACTGGAGATTGGAGATTGGGGTGCTCGCGTAGCAATGAATTCTGGCGCGGCTTCCGGGCGACGATTCCGCTCGTGGTGGGCGCGATCCCATTTGGCATCATCTTTGGTGCGCTGGCAGTGAACAGCGGCTTGAGCGTTGGCGCGGCGGCGGCAATGTCGGCATTCGTCTTTGCTGGCTCTTCGCAATTCATTGCGGCGGGACTTTTCGGCGGCGGCGTCGGCATTGCGGTCATCGTTTTGACGACTCTGGTCGTGAACCTGCGTCATAGCCTCTACAGCGTGACGCTGGCGCCGCACATGAAGCACTTGCCGCAGCACTGGCTCGCACCCCTGGCCTTCTGGCTTACCGACGAGAGCTTTCTGGTCGTGGCGGAGCGCTATCGTCAGCCAGACGCCTCACCCTACAAGCACTGGTTCTTTCTTGGCTCTGCGGTCTTCATGTACGTCAACTGGAATCTGTGCACCTGGATCGGCATCCTAGCCGGGCAGACATTGCCCAATCCCGCCAGTTGGGGGCTGGACTTTGCGCTGATCGTCACCTTCATCGGTATGGTGGCGCCCACTCTGCGCAATCGCCCCGTCATGGCCAGCGCACTGGCGGCGGGCGCCACTGCCATCGCGCTGGCGGGGACGCCTAATCGTCTGGGCTTGATTGCCGCAGCACTGATCGGCGTGGCAGCGGGAATGCTGGCCGCGCGCATCGGCGGCACAGCGGCGACCTCAATCAATGTGGAAACTGAAATGGAGCGCGGATAATGCGAATCGGGCGGATCAACGCAGATTCCTCCCAGAGCGCTGCGCAAATCCGTCTGATGCGCGTTACCCGCGTTCTATTTTTGGGGAGATTCGATGACATCACAAGAGATTGTGCTTGTGGCTGGCATGGCCGTCGTGACTTTTCTGGTGCGCTGGCCGGTGTTGGCGCTGGTCAGTCGCATCACTTTGCCGCAAGTGGTGCTGGATGGTATGAAGTTCATCCCGCCGGCTGTGCTGGCGGCGATCATTGCGCCCGCCATGTTCACCCCGACCGGCGCGCTTGACCTCCGTTTGAGCAACGCCTATCTCGTAGCAGGCCTTGCATCGGGGTTCATTGCCTGGCGCACGCGCAACCTGCTGGCAACCATCGTGCTGGGCATGGCAATCTTCTTGGGCTGGCGCTGGCTCTGGTAATGCAGAACTCAACCTCAGCGAGTGACGCGCCCCGCCAGGCGCGGGCGGGTGCGGCGGCCAAAGGCAGCGTTTGCCACGAACTGATACATCAGCCTGTCGCCGTCGAAGTGCAGGCTGATGCGTGGTGTAAAGGGCGTCGTGTAAAAAACAAGCTGAAGCGTGAAAGTGTCTGGCGTCGTCCAGGCGCCGCTGGCTGCAACCGGGATCAGCGCGCCGAAGTCGAACGCCGTCGCACCTATGCGCCACTCGCCAAGACCAAAGGCAATGCGATGCTCGCCAAAGCGGTCGGCGAGCGTCACTGCGCCGCCGGCATCACCGAAGGTCAACATGATAACGCTGAGCTGCTGCTGATTTGCGCGAAAGGCGTAACGTCGGGCTGCGATCTCCGCCGCCCGTGGGGAGGTAGCTTCCCCGACAACGGGGGACAACGCCAGCCCATCTAACCTTGTGTGCAGCGCCGTCACCGCTCGGGGCTCGTCCGCCAATGGCGCTGGCTGCATCGCAGGCAGCAGATGCGTCCACACCAGGTTCAACATACGCTGCATATCCTGCTCACCAGCGGTCATGGCTAACACTGCATCCTGTTCTGGCATTACCAGACAGAACTGACCGAATGCACCATCCCCCCGGTAGGCGTGGTGGCGGCAACGCCAGAACTGATAGCCGTAACCCTGCGCCCAGTCGCTGTGTGGGTCGGCGCCATTGCTTATGTGTTGCGCCGTTGCTTCCGTCACCCACGCTGCCGGGAGCAATTGTCGCCCTTGCCACACCCCCTGTTGCAGATAGAGCTGCCCAAAGCAAGCGATGTCCGCCGTGCGAATGCTTAATCCCCAGCCCCCGACATTGATCCCGCGTGGGCAGCTTTGCCACGTCGCTCCTTCGATGCCCAATGGCGCCAACAGCCGCGGCCCCAGATAGGCCAACACCGTTTCGCCGGTTAGCCGCTGGATGATGGCAGAGAGCATGTAAGTGGCGGCGCTGTTGTAGACAAAATGCGTGCCCGGTTCATACACCACTGGCTGCGCCAGAAACGCCTTGACCCAGTTGCCGTCGGGTGCAGTGGTTGTGGCTGACGTGGCGTCGACGGCATGACCGGTGCTCATGCTAAGGAGGTGGCGCACGCGCATGGCGGCCAGATGCTCACTCACAACGGGCGGCGCGTCCTCTGGAAAGAAACGCAGCACCGGGTCATCGACAGTCAGCAAGCCTTCGCTTACGGCCAACCCGATCGCAGTGGACGTGAAGCTCTTGCTAAGCGAAAAGAGCATGTGCGGCAACTCCGGGGCGTAGGGCGCCCACCAGCCGGCGGCAACAACGTGGCCGTGCCGCACAAGCATCATGCTGTGTAGACCGACGCCTTCACGCGCAACGGCGTCAAGAAAGGCAAGAATGGCAGATGAGGGAATACCCTGGGCTTCGGGTGTACTGGATGGCAGGCGCTGGTCGTGGTGCATCAGTTTGATGTGTATTTCTGCAAAAGTGATCATGAATAGGAAATCTGCTTCAGCACAGCGTACACTGCACAGGCTGGCGGCGCAAACCGAAAGGGTTCTTTACTCAAAGGCGCAGCCGTGCACTATACAAAGTGAAGCGATCTGACTGAGAATTTCTAGTATATCTTTAGTTTCCGGTAATAGT
>DGFH01000235.1:13695-22564 GCA_002391565.1 Anaerolineales bacterium UBA3905 | reverse complement strand
GGGTTCACCGAACCCACTGTATCAAGCCTAGTATCTGGAAAAGGAATTTATGAACATCTACGTAGGAAATCTGTCGTATCGCACCACCGAAGACGAGCTGCGCAGAGCTTTCGAGGCTTATGGCGCCGTGAGTTCAGCCGCGATTATCAAAGATCGCGACAGCGGGCAGTCCAAGGGCTTCGGCTTTGTCGAGATGCCGTCGGATGCAGAGGCGCAGGCTGCCATCAATGCCCTCAACGACAAGGAGGTTGGCGGCCGTCGGCTCAAGGTCAATCAGGCGCGTCCGCGCGAAGACGGCGGCGGTAGTCGGGGTGGCGGTGGTCGCCCGCAGGGCGGCGGCAATCGCCCACGCAATGACCGCAATGATCGCAACGATCGCCGCTGGTAGTAAACATACGCACGCTCATCCACACCCAGCGACAACATGCAAAAGCCCCGACGCGCCAGGCGCGTCGGGGCTTTTGCATGTCCAACGTCGCCCGATGACAGCATGCATCTAGGCGACGCCTGGATCAGCAGCCTGCTGGCGCAAGCGATGGATCGGCCACCAGGTCAATCCTAGAAAGATCACCATCCCCAATGCCCGCCCAACGCCGGAGAGCAGAAAGATCAACTGAAAACTGACAGCATCGGCCAGGTAGCCGCCCACCAGCGGCCCAAGAAAGGCGCTGGCAAACACGCCAGTCTGGTAGAGCGCCACCGCACGCGCGCGCCCAACATGAGGCGTCACCTGGAGCAGCAGATTGAAGTTTGCCAGATTGAAGCCTGCCCACAAGAAACCGCCAAAGAGGTTGTTGACGCCGACTTGCCAGGGATCGGTGTAGAAAATCCACATCACGGGCAACAGTGCAATCGGGAAGCCGGTGGCAAGTTGCAGAAAGACCGAGCCACGTCGATCCAACACCTTGCCGAAGAACAATTGGCCGCCCAACGCTGCCAGGCTGGAAAGACTTGTAAAAAGTCCGACAGTCTCGACGCTTGCGCCCAGGTGGGTCACCAGGTAGACGTTAAAGAAAGGCGCCGCCACTTGCAGGGCAAAGTTCCACACAAAGCCGCTCAATACAAAACCAAGATAACCAGGGCTGCTCTTGACGGCGTCGCGCAGGCTGCCACTCTGACGCACCTGCGCCGCATGCTGGCTGGAATGGGGCTCGCGAATCTGAGCGAAATGAAGTGTACTCACCATGCCAAAGACAAAAGCCAGCACAAAGCTCAACTGGTAACCCAATAGCGGGTCCGCCTGCCACTGATTGCCGGTGCGGATCACCCAGCCGGCGACAGTGGCAAAAATCAGGGTGGCGATCCCCATCGTCAGGTTGCGCTTGCTGAAGTAACTGCCGCGCAAAAATTCGGGCACGATGTCCGCCACCATCGCCGTCCAGGCCGGGTTGGCGAAGTTTGCCATGAAAGCGCGCACACCGTTGATCACCGCGATCAACAGAATCGCCACGGTAGGAGGCAAGGTCAGCAACGGGATGAACGCCAGCAGGAGCAGCATCACGCGTGCAATGCCGCCGCCGCTCCACAGGACAATGGATTGGCGCTTGCCCGTTTTTTCCAACAAGCGCGCGCCGGGGAAGAGCGCCGCCGCGCCTGCCAGGTTGCCGATCGCCGTGATCCAGCCCACCTGTTGATTGTCGGCGCCATAGGCCAGCGCAAACAGCGGAATGAACGCCAGATAGAAAGACTCGCTGATGGCGGCAAAGATGCCATCCAGCCAGAAGAAGCGCAGGTTACGCGTCTGACGGATCGTCAACGGCTGCGGCGCCTGATGGATGAGGCTGCGCTCTAGCGGGCGATGCACCAGAACCCAGTTCCATCGCTGTGGGCGCAGGTGGTCGAAGACGCTGATGCGGCGCTGTGGGATATAGTTCAGCAGGTGCTGAACGCGTTCATCGCGATCGGCGGCGCGTGTTGAGCGCGCCGAATGGTCGCCTGGCACTCTGTCATTCATGCGTTGTCACTCACAAACTGTACTGCGTAACTGCGACTTCTGCACTTTGCCTAATGCATTGCGCGGCAGCGCAGCAACAAAACGTATGCGGCGCGGCGCCTTGTACACGGCCAATCGCGCCCGGCAAAAGGCGATCAATTCAGCCTCATCGACTTTTTTGCCGCCACGCAGCGCCACGATCGCCACCACGCGTTCGCCCCACTCGGCATCCGGACAGCCAATGACGGCGCTGGCTTCGACCGCCGGATGCTCACTCAGCACCAGTTCCACTTCGGGCGGGTAAACGTTGTAGCCGCCACTGATGATCAAGTCCTTCGAGCGCCCTTTGAGGGTGAAGTAGCCATCCGGTTCGCGCAACCCCAGGTCGCCGGTGCGAAACCAGCCATCCGGCGTGAAGGCGGCGGCAGTTTTCTCCGGTTGACGCCAGTAGCCTTTGCAGACATTGGCGCCACGCACTTGCACCTCGCCCACGACGTTGTCGGGCAACGGCGCCTCTGTCTCTGGATCGACGATGCGCACCTCGACGCCGGGCAGCGGCAGCCCCACCGACCCCACGCGACGTTCACCATGCAGCGGGTTCGAGAGGATCATCCCTGCCTCGGACATGCCGTAGCGTTCGAGCAGGCGCACGCCAAAGCGCGCCTCGAACTGGGCGAAAAGATCGTCCGGCAGCCGGTCGGAGCCGGAGGTGATTAGCCGCATATGGCGCAGGCTGACGCCGGCAGCGTCAGGGGCATCGACCAGGCGCCGGTGGATGGTGGGCACGGCCATGAAGACGGTGCAAGGGCGATTGACCAGCAGATCGAGGGCGCGTCCTGGCTCGAAGCGCGTCATCAGGAGCGCAGTGGCGCCAGCATGCAGCGCGCCGTGCAACGCAACCAGCAACCCGTGAATGTGAAAAAGCGGCAACACATGGAGCAGCACATCGTCGTTGCGCCATCCCCAGGCGCTGTGCAGGCTGGCAAGGTTGGCGGTCAGGTTGCCGTGCGTCAGCTCAGCGCCCTTGGGTCGGCCCGTGGTGCCGCTGGTGTAAATCATCAGACAGGTGGCATCGGGATCGGTGGGGAACGGAATGATGGCTGCGTCCGCCGGTGAATAGGGCGCCAGCAGGCGGTCAAAGGCTTCCTCGCCGTCACAACCAACAAAGACGCATTCGTGCAGCGCGGGCAGTTGACGTAGCAAGGGCAGCACAGTGTCGCGCGCCTGGCGGTCGGCAAAGAGCAGCCGCACCCCGGCGTCATCCAGGAAGTAGGCGAGTTCGCGCGCCGGGTAAGTCGGATTTAGCGGCAGCGAGATGGCGCCCAACCGCATAATTGCCAGATGCAGGTAGACAAAGGCCAGGCACTTGGGCAATTGCAGCGCTACGCGGTCGCCCGGCGCCACGCCTCTGGAGCGCAGCATCGCCATCGTTCGCAGCACGGTCTGCTCTAGCTCGCCATAGGTGACGCGTTGGGTCGGCGTCCCGCTGTCCTCGATCATCTCGATGGCAAGCTTGTCGGGTTGAGTCAAACAGTGCTGTCGCAATTGATCCAGGAACATGACACCCTCCTTCAGCCGGGTAGACGCGCCCAGCACGTTTTGCGATGGTATACCCGTTTGGGTCAAGGTGCAAGAAAAGCAGCGGGGCAGGTCAGGCGTCACACATCGGGCGTCACCGGTGAACCGCCGCGTGTAAAGAGTGACGTGCGACCAGTGGCATTGGCTAGACAACTAACCCGACGCGCTGCCAGCCGCCGCATGCTTGCTCCAGATAGGCTGCCACTGCCAGCGCCACGTCATCGCGCCAGGGACGCGCCACCACCTGTACACCGATCGGCATGCCGTCGGGCGCCGTGCCGCACCGCACGACCACAGCCGGATAACCGACCAGGCTGTAGGTCAATGTATAAGCGATGTGACCGGGGTCAGCGTCATGCGGGCGCGCCGGCGCCTGAGCGGCGGGCGTCAGGATCACGTCGTAGTCCGCCATGAAAGCGATCAAGGCGCGGCGGAAGCGATCCCACAGAAACAGGTGCTGCTCGACCTCCAGGCTGGTGAGCGTCGTTGCATCGCCGGCATCCCACACCTCCCAGGATTCAGGTTCGGGCCGGCTCCAGTAATCGCGAGTGATCTGGTAGGTGTGTTCGACCAGCGGCGGCGTCTGTTCGCTGACGGTCATGCCGACGTCGGTCAGTGCTTGTGCTGCTGCATGCACCGTGTGCACAACCTCCGCAGACGGCGGGAGCGCCTGATAATCGGTGTAAAAGGCGACGCGCAGACCGGCCAGCCGCACCAACCGCCACTCCGCCAGTGGCATGGGGACAACGCTGGCGTCCTGCCAATCCGTCCCCTGGATGATGGGCAGGATCAGCGCCAGGTCTTCGACGTAACGCGCCAGCGGGCCGATCACGGTGCGTGGATCGTTCATGACGTTGATGCGCGGGTAGTGCCCGGTCAACGGCACGCGCCCGGTGGTTGGCTTCAAGCCGGCGATGCCGCAGTTGTGCGCCGGCTGGCGAATGCTGCCGCCTGAATCGCTGCCCAGCCCGATCGGCGACCCGCCCGCAGCAATGATCGCCGCCTCGCCGCTGCTGCTGCCCGCCGGGCTGTAGGCCAGGTTGTACGGGTTATTGGTCAGACCATAGACTTCGTTGCCGCTGACGGCGTTGGTCTTACCCAACAGGATGGCGCCAGCCTGGCGCATGCGCGCCACTACCGTGGCGTCAGCCGACGGTGTATAGCCAAGTCGTGCAGCATAGCCAGCCGTACAAACCAGGTCGTTGGTCTCGATCCAATCCTTGACGGTGAACGGGACGCCATGCAGCGGCCCCCACCATTCCCCACGTGCAGCGGCTGCGTCAGCGGCACGCGCACGCGCCATCGCCTGGGCCGGGTCGGACTGAACGACGGCGTTGAGGTGTGGGTTGACGGCGTCGATGCGTTCCAGGTGGGCGCGCATCACCTCCTCGGCGGAGAGTGCGCGCTGGCGAATCAACGTCGCCAGCTGGGTGGCGGATAGAAAGGTCAAGTCAGGCATAGTCTGCTCCCGTTGGTTTACTGGCTCTGGCTGCCAGTGTATAGTGATCGACGCATGGCTGTGTGGTGCGTGTTCCATAGACGATTCTGACACGCACCGCGTGACATGTGAAACTCAAATTTCGCCTGGCAATCAATGGTGAGCCGGCGTCAGTTGAAAGTTTGCGGCCAGGGCGATAGTTTCGGCGGAAGGGGCGGCGCCGTGCAGGTCCTGAAGCGCCTGGCAGCAAGTGTGGTACACATCGGCGGCTGCGTCGCGTTGACCAAGCTCCATCAGCAAACGCATCAATTGGCGATAGGTCGCCTCATCGGTGCGATCCAAGTCAAGCAAGGCAGTGGCGTGACGAATTGCCTGCAGATGTGCGCGGCGCCCGGCGTGGTAAGCAAGGAGTTCGCGGTGCGTTTGGGCCGCCAGTAGACGATAGTGCGCACGTTCGGCGGCCACCCAGGCGTTAAAGCGATCGGCGCCTTCAATGCAGAAGCCTTGCAGGAACTCGCCGCGATAGAGATCAGCAGCTTGCATCAGCGCCGTGATACGTGTGGCAGGGTGCAGACCTGGGGACATGGCGTTGTAGTGCAGATGGATGAAGGTGCGTGTATCCACTGCAATAGTTGGCGCTTGCAACGCCACAGTAGCGCGGTTGACGACGAGAAACGGCTTGACAGCGTGGGGCAGATAGTACAACCCCTTGCTAAGATTGGCTTTTGCCTGTCGGGCATCGGCAGTGTCCCATAATTGCGCCGCCAGTACGGCGCGCGCCTGCGGGCCTTCGGTGGCGGCGAGATAGAAGAGCAGCGCCGCTACTCGCTGCGAATGATAGCGCGTAATTGGCTGGTGATTGACCATCACAGATGGTGGGCCAAAGAGTTGAATCGTCGGTGTAGGAAGGGACATACACGCTGAACGCCTCACTGACTTCTGATAAATCGTATTGGGTGCATCATGCGGGCAAGCTCACGATGAAGCGGCTCCCTTGGCCTGGCGTGCTCTCCACGCGTATGCTGCCGCCATGTAGTGTAACCAGATGCTGAACAATGGCAAGCCCGATGCCCATGCCTTCGTAGCGTCGCGCCAATCCGGTGTCTAGTTGGGCAAAGGGACGAAACAACTTCTCGATTGCCGCCGGTTCGATGCCGATGCCTTCGTCCCAAACAATCAACTGGACGAGACCTTGTTCTGGCAGCGCAGTCACTGTCAGGCCGATGTGGCGCTCTGGCGGCGTAAATTTGACTGCGTTGCACAGCAGGTGGAGCAGGATGTCGCGCAGGCGGCGCGGATCAACCTCCACCTGTAGCTCTGGCGGAGTGATCGCATAGACAAATGGCGGCGCCGGCGGCGGTCGAGAGCTTTGGAGCGCATACAATACGCTGCGGCAGACCTCATCGATTAAGGTCATCTCGCGATTCAAGGTGACGACGCCCGCTTCCAGGCGCGAGAGATCGAGGACTTCGCTCACGAGCGTGGTGAGTTGCGCGCCGCTTTGCACAATTGTCGACAATGAATGCTTCTGGCGCTCGGTGAGCGGACCGTAGCCCTCATCGAGCAACGCCTCGGCCAGCCCGATCATGCTCGACAGCGGTGTGCGCAGTTCATGGCTCATGGTCGCTAAAAAGTCATTTTTGGCGCGCGCGGCTGCCTCGGCAGCAACTTTGGCCTCGATCAACGCCTGTTCTGCGGCCTTATGCACTGTGATGTCGTTGATGCTGGAGAGAATGGCCTCTTCTTCCGTATACAGGATTGGCGTCGCCGAGATCAGTGCGCAAAAGTGACGACCGACCGTATCCTGCAATTGCACTTCGAAGTCAGTTGCCGCACCGTATTCCGTAATCCATGTCATGAGGTTGGTGTAGGCGCGCCGCTCCTCAAAAAAGTCGGCAAAACAATCAGGGATATCGGAGACCGGCGCCAACATGAGCAGGTCATGCGCCCGGCGGTTGGCGTAGAGCACGGCGCCGTCCACCTTACTGCTTACCAACGCAGGAAAAGGTGCGTTGTCAATCAGCCGCCGATACCGTTGTTCACTTTGACGCAGCGTTTCTTCCAGTTCCATGCGTTCGGTGGTGTCGCGCAGCACGAGCAGACATCCATCCAACACACCATTGGCGCCCATCAGCGGTGAGCTACGAACATCGAACTGATGCACGCCGCTGTCGCCTGCAATCGTCAGCGTGCTGTCCTCAGCGGCTGTGGTGAGCGCCTGGATGAGCGTCGCTGGCAGCAACTCGGTCACCAACCGCCCCGTCAAGGGGCGTCCGACGCCAAGAAACGCATGCGCGGCGGGATTGGCATCAACAATGCGCTGCTCCAGATCAAGCACCAACAACGGATCGCCCATTTGCTCAAAGAGCACCTTGCACGCCACCGGTTTGAGTTCGAGCAGCCCAACGCGGAAGATCGCCCATGCCAGCAAAAGACCGCTGATCGCAAAGGCCACTGGCGTCCAGTCGAAGCCAGGAATCGGATTGGCGCCCGAAAGGTAAAGGGCATTGGCGAACCAGGGCACAGCGGCGGCGGCCAACAACACCAGCGCCTGGCTTCGAAAAATGTCTCGGTGGAGCAGGATCGCATTCACCAGCAGCGACGTCGCCACCACAATCAGCACATATAGATAGGCGGTTGCAACCCAAAAGAGAGGGCCATGATCGTAGACCGACTCGACGCCAAAGGGCGACGCCACCAACTCGACCCGCCGCCAAAAGAGAAAATGTTGCTCATTTGTGAAGACGGCAAGCACAGCCAAGATGGGCGGCGCCCACAGCCAGGGAAACCACGCTTGAATCCTACCTGTCGGAGCAGCAGTGTACTGTAGAGTAAAGAGCAGAAAAAAGACCGGGAGTGACTGGATGCCAAGATGACTGATTTTGGAGGCCATGATCTTGACTTCCAGCGTGGGCGCTGCGTTCTCGACAGCCTCCATACTCGCCCAGAGCGCCGCCGCCGCCAGCAGACCGGTCAATGACGCAGCGCCAGGGGTCTTGCGCCGTCGCCAGGCAAACAGGGCGACGGCGGCAGCAATCAGCGCCGTCTGGATATAAATATAGGAAACCGGCGTCATTGACCAGGTCATGCCAACCTCCCGGCAGCCAGATACGGCACAAGGGTTGCGCAAGCAGATGGGGTGATCGCTGCCGTCTGCTGCGGATAGGCACAGACGCACCTTTTCAGATGCTATCGGTTTGGTTTCTCAGTCCTGCAAATCGCCTTTTGACTCAATTTTGTTCAGTTTGACAAAGTCTATTGCACGTATTACGATCTAATTGCTCGTCTATCATGATACCCTAAATTGTGGCAAACGCATCCTGACAACCTGGTAAGGTTTTGGGCGTTTTGACTGATGGTTGCCGTCGCGCTGTGATCGACGCAAATAACACGTGTCTTATCCGGGTCGCAAATCCTCTGGCAAGGGGTTGGCTGTCCGGCATCTATCTATCCTGTATCCTGTTCATAATTCACACGGAGGCAAACCATATGTCCCATCATCGTATGCGCACCCTGATTTGGCTTGGTGCACTGACGCTGCTTATGCTGGCGCTCGGTGCATGCACGGCTGTTGCACCGGCCGCCCAGGCGCCTGCCGCCGAAGCGCCCGCCGCCGCAGCGCCAGCAGGCGGCGCCCCCACCGTCGCCTTGATCTACGGCGTGAAGGGCGACGGTTTCTATGTCACCATGGAGGCTGGCGCCCGTGCGAAGGCTGAAGAATTGGGCGTCAATTTCTTTGCCGACGGCCCGGCGCAATTCCAGGCCACGCTGCAGGTGCCGATTCTCGACGCCGTCATTGCCCAGAAGCCGGATGCAATCTGCATCGCCGCCACCGACCGCCAGGCGCTGATCGAGCCGATGCGCCGCGCCTATGACGCCGGCATCCACATGTTCAGCGTCGACACCTTCATCGGCGACAC
>DGFH01000235.1:0-13543 GCA_002391565.1 Anaerolineales bacterium UBA3905 | reverse complement strand
GACACCTTCATCGGCGACACTGCTGGCGACTACACGACGGAAGATCTGTCATGGATGCTCTCCTACATCGGTTCGGATAATGTGCAGGGCGGTGAGATCGGCTGCAGCGCCATCATCGAGGCCATGGGCGGCTCCGGCAAATTCTACATCCAGACGACGCAACCGGGCGTCAGCACCGTCGAACAGCGCGTCGAGGGCTGCCAGAAGGCCATCGACGCCACCAATGGCGCTGTGGAATTGATCGGCATGGATTACAACGATGACAATGCCGCCAAAGCCGCAGAACAGACGGCGGCGGTGCTGTCCGCCAACCCTGATCTGGGCGGCATCTTTGGCACCAACCTCTTCAGTGCGCGCGGTGCGGCGCAAGCCGTTGCCAATGCCGGGCTGACCGGTGTGGTCAAGGTTGCCAACTTCGACGCGCCCGAAGATGCCATCGTGGCGCTCAATGAAGGCGTGGTCGACATCGTTATCGCCCAGCACCCCTATGAGATGGGGCAGAAGTGCATCGAGTTCGCCGTCGCGGCCGTCAATGGTGAGTTTGACGCGATCCCGAAGCGCTGGCCCACAGGCTACACGATCATCACGCGTGAAAATGTCGACAGCGAAGAAGCGCAGCAGTCGATCTACAAGAGTGAGTAACGCTTGACGCGTCGGTCTTGCTGCGCCGACGCGTTCTTTCCGGTTCACCATCTCCCAGGCAGCATTCGATCTGCCTGGGAGATCAAGCAAAATTGCCCGACAAAAGCATCCATTCCATTCGGACAACGCAACTTATGGGCGTAGATAGTCATCAGACGTATTCCCGCCATGCCTGGCTCGACACCATCAGTCGCATCTGGGCCTGGCTGTTCTTGTTGGCGATGGTGTTATTTTTCTCGCTTGCTGGCGAGGGCTTCTTCACCGCTTTCAATCTGCAAGCCATTCTGGCAAACATGGCAATTTTGACCATCATTGCCATGGGACAGACCTACGTCATCATCTCCGGCGGCATCGATCTTTCCGCCGGTTGGGTGATGGGTATGGCAGCTGTCATTTCGGCCACGGTAATGAACAGCTTACCAGAGACCACGCCGGTGTGGCTGGTTGTGCTTAGCGGGCTAGGCGTCGGGCTGGCGGCGGCCTGGATCGCGGGTCTGGTCAACGGCATTCTGATTGCGCGCCTCAATGTGCCGCCCTTCATCGCCACCCTGGGTATGTTCGGCATTGCACGCGGCATCGGCTTTTTGCTTTCAGGCGGCATGCCGGTGCCGATCTATGTCAAAGGACTTGGCTTTCTAGGCAACGGCTTTCTGCTCTACTATCACCCCACCGTCGGCTGGTCGTTCCTGACGCCGCCGGCCGGGCTGGCGCAAGCCGATCTACGCAACCTGACCGGTTATTTCCCCTTTGTTGTCATCGTGATGTTGGTGCTGCTGTTGATCGCCCATCTGGTGCTCTCGCGCACCCAATTTGGCTTGCACACTTATGCCATCGGCGGCAACAAAGAGGCGGCGATGCGCGCAGGCATTCCCGTTGCGCGGCGGCTGGTCACGATCTACATGCTCTCCGCGACCTTTGCCGCCATCGCCGGGCTGGTCTACAACGTGCGTTTCACCAACGGCGCGGCCAATGCCGGCGAGGCGATGCTGCTCGACACAGTGGCGGCCGTGGTGATCGGCGGCGCGTCGCTCTTTGGCGGCGCTGGCACCGTCATCGGCACGTTGATCGGCGCCCTGATCATCTCGGTGCTGGCAAACGGCCTGGTGATCATGCGCGTCAATCCCTTCTGGCAGTTCATCGCCGTTGGCATCGTCATCATCATCGCCGTCTTAATCGATCAGGCGCGCGCTCAGTTCGCCCAGGAATAGAGGTTGGTAAGCTATGGATGCGCAAACGACAACCCACGAACCTGTACTGCGGGCCACCGGACTGGTCAAGCGCTTTGGCGGTCTGACCGCCGTCAACGATGTCAGCCTGGACATCCACCCTGGCGAAGTGGTGGCGTTGGCTGGCGACAACGGCGCTGGCAAATCCACGCTCATCAAGATGATCTCCGGCGTTTATCGACCTGATGGCGGCCACATTTACCTGGAAGGAAAAGAGATCACAATGGCCTCGCCGTTGGAGGCGCGCGCGCTGGGCATCGAGACCATCTATCAGGATTTGGCGCTATGCGAGAATCTTGACGCCACGGTCAATATTTTCCTGGGGCGCGAACCCACCAAACGACTATTCGGCATCTTCAAGCAGGTGGATCGCGGGCACATGCTGGCGGAGTCCAATAAGGTGCTGGAGCGGCTAGACATCAAAATTCCCAACCTGCGCCGCCCCATTCGTCAGATGTCGGGTGGGCAGCGCCAGGCCGTGGCAATTGCGCGCGCCGTCTACTGGAACGCACGCCTGGTGATCATGGACGAACCGACGGCGGCGCTTGGCGTGCCCGAACAACGCAAGGTGCATGAGCTGGTCAAGACGCTCAAGTCACAAAACGTGCCGGTGATTATTATCAGCCACAACATGCAGGACATCTTTGCTGTCGCCGATCGCATCATCGTCATGCGGCGCGGCCAAAAGGTGGGCGATGTGCGCGCCGCTGAAGTCACCGACGACGACCTGGTGTCGCTGATGGTGGGGGCGACGTAAGCGGCTTGTCGGTCCCATCCAATTGCAATCCAGGGTGAGAAGCGACGCCGGCAGATGCTGCTTTCATCAGTGTCGGCGTCGCCAGTCCCAATGATTCGGGCGTTGATCACTATGTCCGCTCGCTATGTCCATCAGGACATTAACCACAAGTTTCTAGACTTTTGAGGCGGGTAGGCGTTCGGCAAGCTGGACGTGCGAAGATTGCCCATCGCGCTGCCGGGTGCGCAACGAATCCGGGGTGACTGAGTTCGGGGCGACCGGGGCGTCGAAGCCAATTGCATCGGCGATCAGATAAAGCGGGCGGTTCTTCACCTCATCATAGATGCGTCCCAGATATTCGCCGATGATCCCCAGGAAGATCAACTGGATGCCGCCGAGAAAGAGCACGCTGACAAGCGTGGTGGCCTGGCCTGTCAGGGTGTCGTGCCCAAAGAGGCGCAGCACGACCGCAATCACGATGCCCAGCCCGGCCAGCCCAGCAAAGAAGAAGCCGGTGTACATCGCCAGTTGCAGCGGCACATGGCTAAAGCTGGTGATCGCGTTATTGGCAAGGCGCAACATCTTGCGCAGCGGGTACTTGGTCTCACCGGCATAGCGCGCTGCGCGTTCATACTCAACCGCCACCTGCTTGAAGCCAACCCAACTGCTCAGCCCTCGCATGAAGCGATTCTTCTCGCGCAACTGGCGCATCGCCAACACCACTTTACGATCCATCAGCCGGAAGTCGCCGGCGTCAAGCGGGATGTCGACATCAGCGATGTAGCGGATCAGGCGGTAGAAGGCGGATGCCGTCCACAGCTTGAACTTTGTCTCGCCCACCCGCTTGGTGCGCACAGCGTAGGCAACATCATAGCCCTCGCGCCATTTTTCGATCATGCGCAGCAGCACTTCGGGTGGGTCCTGCAAATCAGCGTCCATCACGATCACGGCGTCGCCTTCGGCGTAATCAAAACCGGCGGTGATCGCAATCTGATGACCGAAGTTGCGACTGAAATTGAGCACCTTGACGCGTGGGTCGCGGCGACTCAGGTCAGTCAACAACTCCAGGCTGCGGTCGCGGCTGCCATCGTTGACAAAGATGACTTCCCACGACTCGCCTGTGCTGTCCATCGTCTGCACCAGGCGCTCGTAGAGGACGGGAATCACTTCTTGCTCATTCCAGACCGGAATGACCACTGAAAAAACCGGGCGCGTGTTGCCATCAAGCGTGTTCATAACTGCTATGGTAAATCATCCCTGGGCGCGGGTCAAGCCGACCATGCCTGACAGGTCACTTACACTTTGACGCTCCTGGCGGGCAATGCTAGACTTGACGCAGCATAGCTCGACCTTGCCGCCGCATACAGGCGGCGTCATTGCCAGATGTGGCGAATTGTATGACAACGACGCACCTCCATCCTGAACGCACCAGCGCCGATTTTGCTGGTTGCACGCCTACTTTCCCCGGTCTACCAGGCGCGACCCTGCAGACCGGTCTGCGCCTCGCCAACTTCCAGGCGAAGCGACTGATCTTCAACCGCCTCGGTCAACCGGGACAGGTGCATGTCTATGCAGCGGAATGTCGCGCCGGAGAGCGGCTGCGCGTGCAATTGCTGGTGCCAATGCTGCCGGTGGGTGGCGCCGTCGTGCCGGCCTTTGCAGTCGTAGCGCAGAGCCTACCCTACAGCGCCGACATGCAGAAGTTGCCGATCAACACGCCAGCCGGTTTCAGCGCAGTCGTGGCAACGCCGCCGGCACAATTGACCGCCCCCTCCAAAGATCTGTTGACGCGTGTCCGCTATTATCCTGGCCCGCTGATTGACACCCGCACGTTGGTGGGTGGACGCGCCTACATCGTCGTGTGGAGTCCGCACAATCACATGGGCAAATATGTGTTGCAAGTCGGCCAGCGTTGGCCGCTGCGATGGACATATTGGGCGCAATTGCCGTTTTTCTGGTGGCGCATTCGGGGTTGGTTTGGTCTCAGCCGGGCAGCGTTGGTGGGCGCCATCGCGGGGGTTGCGCTTGCGGGCGCGTTCGTGATCAGCCTGCTGCGGCGCACGCAGCGCGACTGAGGACGCCAATGCAGCGTACTATAGATTCCAGCGCAACGTTGCGCAGACAAGATCACAGTCCGCAGAAATGCATGGCGTTGAGGAGCGTGGAATACGAATGCGAATCATTCTTTATTTAGGTAAAGGCGGCGTCGGCAAGACGACCACAGCGGCAGCCTCCGCCATCCGCTGCGCGGATCTGGGCTATCGCACACTGGTGGTCAGCACTGACATCGCTCATAGCCTGGCCGACAGCCTGGATGTACCGCTGCACGCGCAGCCGATGGAGATCGCCCCCAACCTCTTTGCCCAGGAAATCAACGTCGTCGAAGAGGTGCGCGAACATTGGGGCGAGATGCAAGGCTACCTGGGCAACGTGCTGCGCAAACAAGGCATGAACAAAGCCGTCTCGGAGGAGATGGCGATCATCCCCGGCATGGAGGAAGTCGTCAGCCTGTTGCATATCAACAAGCAAGCGCGTGAGCAACACTTCGACTGCGTCGTCGTCGACGCCGCGCCCACCGGTGAGACGATGCGTCTGCTCACGATGCCGGAGAGCTTTCAATGGTACGTCGGGCGGCTCCGCAGTTGGGGAGACGCCACCCTCAAACTCGCCAGCGGACTGCTCAACCGGATCGTGCCAGACAAAGACCTCTTCACCGGTCTCAACAATCTGGTGGAAGGCGTCAAAGAACTGCAGGCGGTCTTGACCGACCCGACGGTGACCAGCTACCGGGTCGTGCTCAACCCGGAAAAGATGGTAATCAAGGAGGGCGCACGCGCGGTCACCTATCTCTCGCTCTTTGGCTACCCGGTGGATGCCGCCATCGTCAATCGCATCTTGCCGGGCGTGGAGAGCGACGGCGCGGGCGGCGCCCGCGTGGTTCAGCCCAGCGGCGACGGTTACCTGCGCCATCTTCAGGAGATTCAGGCGCGCTATCTGGCTGAGATCGAGCGAGATTTCTATCCGTTGCCGATTCTGCGTTCGCGCTGGTACGACCAGGAGATGGTGGGGTTGAGCCGGCTGCGGCGGCTGGCGGGCGATCTGTTCCAGGAGCATGATCCCAGCCAGATTTTCTTTCGCGGCCAGGCGCAATCGATCGAAGAAGAGGGCGAAGACTTCGTGCTACGCCTGCCGTTGCCGCAGGTCGAGTTGGAAAAGGTCAGATTGACCAAGCGCGGCGACGAATTGTTTGTTAACATCGGTAACTTTAAGCGCGAAATGTTGTTGCCGACGGTGCTGGCGCAACGCGACGCCAGTGGCGCCACCTTTGTCAACGGCGTGCTCAAGATTCGTTTTCCGCCGCCCGAAGGTGCACCGACGACGCTATAGATTTTTCACGCGCATCAGGCAAAAAGGATGAAATTGTGGCGACCATCATCGACGCATTGGCGAACATGGCGCTGACGGCGCTGGGGGCAGCGGCAGGTTTTCAGATCACCCTGCGCGTGCAGCAAAATCTACAACCACACCCACTGCCGCGACAATTTGCGCCGCTGCTGGAACATCCTGTGCGCCTGGAATATCTTGACCCGCCGCGCATTCTGGACACGGCAGGCGTGGGCGCCGCAATGACGGTGCTCGACCTGGGATGCGGCACGGGGCTCTTCACGCGCGCAGCGGCGCACATGGTGGGCGCAGGCGGGCGCGTGCACGCCGTCGATCTGCAGGCGGCGATGGTGGCGCAGACCGCTGCACAGGTCGAGTATGAAGCCGTGCAAGACCGCGTTACGCTCCATCATGCGGGTGCGTATGAACTGCCGCTGCCCGATGACACTGTCGATGTGGCGCTAGTCATCGCGACACTGGGCGAAATTCCCGACAAGCCCGCCGCCCTGAATGAGTTGCGTCGCGTGCTCAAGCCAGGCGCACGGATGCTGGTGGCCGACGAGTGGCTCAATCCTGCCTGCATGCGCGCCAGCGCCGTACGCGCCTGCGCCGAGGAAGCCGGTTTCCGTAGACTACACCACACCCATACACTGGCGGGCTATCACCTCTTGTTGATCAACGACAAATGATCATCGGCGGCGACGGCTCGCTCCCCACCACGCGTTCCTCTATTTTCAGGTCAGCTTTGGAACATCCATTCCTGCGCAAGAACGGTTCACCATGCACAATGAATACGAAATCACGACTGCGCTGCCTTACCTGACGGCGCGGCTACCCGGAGTCGGCGGCGCCTTGCGCGCCACTCCCGATCACTTCGTCGTCGAAGAGATTGGCCTGTACGCAGCAGCCGGCGATGGTCAACATCTCTACGTGAACTTGACGAAAGTGGGTTTGACCACAAAAGAAGTGGCGGCGCAGCTGGAACGACTCTTTGGGCTGGAGCGGGGAAGCGTGGGATTTGCAGGCATGAAGGACAAAGTCGCTACAGCGACGCAGACCTTCAGCCTGAATGTTGGTCATAAACCGGCGCATTTTGCCGATGAAGCTGCGCAGCGCATCGCCGCTGAATTGCCGGTCAAGGTGAACTGGGTGCAGTTCCATCACAACAAGTTGCGCCCCGGTCATTTGCTCGGCAACCGTTTCACGATCACAGTCACCGGGCTGGCAGTTGCGCCGGATATCGCTCTTCAGCGCGGCGAAGCCATCGCTGCCGAGATTCGTCAGCGGGGGCTGCCCAACTTCTTTGGCGTGCAGCGCATCGGGCCGGAGGGTGGCAACGTGCGGCAAGGGCTGGCGGTGTTGTTGGGTGAGCGTCAACGCGCCGATAAGTGGTTGCGGCGCTTCCTGATTTCGAGTTATCAGAGCTATCTCTGCAATCGCTATCTGGTGCGGCGGCTGGAGATCGGCGCCTTCGACCGCCTCCTGCGCGGCGACATCGCCAAGAAGACGACCACCGGCGGCATGTTCGCAGTGGAAGACGTCGAGGCCGAACAGATGCGCTATGCAGCTCACGAGATCAACTTCACGGCGCCCCTCTATGGGCCGCACATGTGGATGGCAACAGCCGAGGCGGGCGCGCTGGAAACCGAAGTATTGGCAGCGGCGCCCGTCACGATGGCGCACTTTGCACAGGCGCACGTCGAAGGCACGCGACGAGCGGGGCGGTTGCTTGTGCCCGACCTGACATTGCACCTGCGGGACGATGCATTGGTCGCCACCTTCACGTTGGTGAAAGGCGCCTTCGCCACCATCGTGATGCGCGAATTGATGAAGGTCGATGAAGACCAGTTGTCGGTCATTGCGGAAGATGACGCATGAGTATGAAGGTGAAAAAACCAGTCGATCCAGCAGCCGGCCAGGCTGATTCAAACATGCACGCAGCGCGGAATCGCATCATGGAACTGCCGATCTTTCCACTCAAACATGTGGTGCTCTTTCCGGGAATGGTGCTCCCTCTGCATATCTTTGAATTGCGGTATCGCGAGATGATCAACCGCTGCATCGACGAACACCTGCCCTTTGGCGTGGTGCTGATCCGGGAGGGGCAGGAAGTGGGCGCGCCTGCCAAGCCCCACACTGTCGGTACGGCGGCGCGCATTGCGCGCGTCGAACGGCTGGACGACGGACGCATGAACATCACCACCGTGGGGACACAGCGTTTTCGCATCCTGGAATTGCACACCCACCATAGCTACCTGACGGCAACGGTGCGTCACTTTCCGGTCGTGAATGGCGCAACCCAGTTAGCCGCCGATCTCAGCCAGCGCGTCCGTCCCCAGGTGCTAGAGTATGTCGCGCTGTTGTCGAAGGCCGCCAACGTCAACCTGACGCTGGATCGGCTGCCGGAAGATCCGCTGACGCTGGCGATGCTGGTGGCGATTTCACTACAGGTTGGCGACCTGGACAAGCAGCATCTGCTCGAAGCTGCAGGCGTGCCAGAAATGCTGGCGCTCGAAGGGCGGCTGCTGGCACGCGAGATGTTGTTACTCCAATATATGATCGACACACGCGAGGACGTACACACGCTCAATAGCGGGCCAAGCGGCTACGTCTTCCCCAATTAGCGGCGCCATGCCGAAACCACATCGCTCTATGTCATGCCGGAGGCGATGACCTACGCATACACCCGCTGCTGGCGCAGTGCGATCATTGCAACAGAACAAGAATGAGACCCCTTCATACTCTGAAATTTGGCGGTCGTCACCATGCGTGATATACTCTTGCGTGGTCTGGGGGATTAGCTCAGCTGGCTAGAGCGCTACGTTGACATCGTAGAGGTCACTGGTTCAAGTCCAGTATCTCCCACACATCAATCGAAAGCGTCGATCAGGACAACTGTGACGGCAACGACCTGACAGAGAGCGATGAGCAGCGGCTGAAACTCGTCGCAGGAGCGCCCGCCACAGACCCCCTGAGAGCGAATGACAGAAAACAAGGTGAGTATGTCATTCCGGTTCGCCCCGTTAACAGCGCCACAAGTGGTCTGAGCTATTCCGTCATGCGGCTGGTGCAGGCAACATGGGTGGAACCACGAGCGTCAGCTTCGTCCCATGGGACGAAGCTTTTTTGTTTTGTTGACACGGGCGTTATGATCATGCGCACGATGAATTTCCATGAAGCCGCCGGGCATTTGATCGAACTGAGCATCGCTATCCAACAGATTCCCGCGCCAACCGGTGACGAAGGGCAACGCGCCGCATGGGTGGCCGATGCCTTCCGCCGACTTGGCTATGCGCCCGACATCGACGCACTCCACAACGTCTATGCCTGCGCTGCTGGCAATCAGCGCACACCAGCGCTCATCGTTAGCGCCCACACCGACACCGTCTTCCCCGCCAACACCGACCTGACGATCCGGCGCGACGCCAAACATCGTCGCATCTTTGGGCCAGGGCTGGGCGACAACTCGCTGGGCGTGGCTGCGCTGCTTTGGCTGGCCGAGGCGCTGCGCACTCAACCAACACCGTCGGTCGACATCTGGTTCGTCGCCAACGTGGGGGAGGAGGGCAACGGTGATCTGCGCGGGATGCGCGCGGCGGTGGATCGGTTCACCGCAACAGCGCCGGAAAGCGTTGGCGCCGCCATCGTCATCGAGGGCATGGGGCTATCGCGCGTGGTGCATCAGGCGTTGGCGTCACGGCGCTATCGCATCCAGGTCACCGCGCCCGGCGGCCACAGTTGGAGCGACTTTGGCGCGGCCAGCGCAGTGCATGTGTTGGCGCAACTCGCCGCCGACCTGACGCATCTGCGCCCCCCCAAGACGCCGCGCACAACCTTCAACGTGGGCGTGATCGGCGGCGGCACCTCAGTCAACACCATCGCCCAGCACGCCGAACTAGAGCTGGACCTGCGCAGCGAGCAGCCTGCCGCGCTGGAAGCCATCGTGCAGGAGGTGATGGGCATCGTCGCCCGCTACCAAAGTGTGCGCTGGCAGCAAGCCGGCGTCACCGTCACCACCACCGTGATCGGCGACCGCCCCGGCGGCGCCATCGGCGACGACCACCCGTTGGTGCTGGCGGCGATCAACTCGCTGCACGCCGTCAAGGTGAAGCCGCAACTCACCATGCGGATCAGCAGCACCGACGCCAACATCCCGCTCAGTCGCGGCATTCCGGCGGTCTGCATCGGCGTTACGGAGGGCGGCAACGCCCACCGCACTGACGAGTGGATCGCCACAGCGCCGCTGGAAAGCGGCTTGCGTCATCTGTGGACGCTGACAATGTGGGCGGCGACGTGGCTAGGCGCTGGCGGCTAAACACTCAGCCGAAGAGCTTTGCCAGCCACTCGCCGAGGTGATCAACCAGGCTGATCGCCGGCACGCCCTGCTCTGTCCAGGGCGTCGGCATCGTAGCGTCAGGATGTTGGCCGGGATAGAGCGCGTTGCGCGGGTCGAGCAGCGGGCCAAACAAAGGGACGCCTGCCCGGCACAAAATGTACTCAGCCCAGACGGCCTGACTTTGCTTCACCAGAAAGGATCGCTGATTGCCGGCAACGCGGCGCCCCCAAACCCGGACGCCGTACCGTCGCAAGAGTTTCTCGACCTTGTAGCCGGTGAAGCCAGAGTCGACATCGAAGGTAAAACGATGCATTTTGCCGTAGCGGGCGATGCCGAAGAGCGTGTCGATTGGGCTAAGGATGTCGAATTCAGCCATTGTGAAGTTCCATTATGGATTGACAGGAGAGAATAGCACATTTGTTCTATAACTAGAAGCGTATCATCCTTCTCCGCAGTCTGCAAGTCCTGAAATCTTGCATCCAATCGCGTACGGAGCGCACCGGCAACTTGTATAGAAGTTTGAGCACCCTGGAGCAAACGAATGGTCGTCGGAAGCCTGCCCTTAGATTTGGGCGCATTGCTGATTGTAGCGGTCGTGCTTGCAGCTCTCTGGACTTTGCGCACACTCTTCCGGTATTTTTTGGGCGGAAACAAGCCGCTGCAAAAACACATTGAGGCCCGCATTGAGGCGAACAAAAAACCGGAAGAAGTGCGCGATGCGGCAGAGGAATATGAACGGATCAAACTGAAGCGTGGGCTGATCAGTGTACTGGTGATTATCTTGCTTGTCTGGTGGTATGATCGAGCATTGCTGGATGAGATTGCCGTATCGCTCTGGAATGCCATACAGTTTCTCGCCGGGGCGCTTGGTCAGCTACTGACAAGGATCGCAGCAACATTATCTCGTTAAGGTTTCACATAGGCATTGCCAGGGAAGGCACAGTATGAGTCACTTGAACCGCTCGCCGGAAGACGAGCAACTGTACAAAATTCGTCACAGCGCTGCGCACGTGATGGCGCAGGCGGTATTGGAGATGCACCCGGAAGCCAAGATTGCGATTGGCCCGCCCATCGACAATGGCTTCTATTACGACTTCGACCTGGGCAAGGACGAGAACGGCAAAACGCGCACCTTCACCCCGGAGGAATTAGAACAGATCGAGAAGCGGATGCGCCAGATCATTGCTGGCAAGCATCCGTTCATCTACCGCCAGGTAAGCGCCGAAGAAGCGCGGCAGTTGTTCGCTGACCAGCCCTACAAGCTGGAATTGATCGCCGGGCTGGAACAAGGCGGCATCGACGAATACGGCAATGAAACGCAAGAGAAGCCGATCATCAGCACCTACCGGCAGGACACGTTCGAAGATCTCTGTCGCGGCCCACACGTCGAGCATACGGGACAAATCCCCGCCGATGGCTTCAAGTTGATGAGCGTGGCCGGTGCATACTGGCGCGGCGACGAGAAGAATCCGATGCTGCAACGCATCTACGGCACGGCGTGGCGCAACAAAAAGGAGCTGAACGCACATCTGGCGATGATCGAGGAGGCCAAGAAACGCGACCATCGCAAGCTGGGCCGCGAGCTGGACATCTTCATCTTCGACGAGGAAGTAGGGCCGGGCTTGCCACTGTGGCTGCCCAACGGCGGCATCATGATTGCAGAGCTGGAGCGCCTGGCTGCCGAAACGGAACTACGCGCTGGCTACCAGCGCGTCAAGACGCCACACCTGACGAAGGAAGATCTCTTCCTGCGCAGCGGACACCTGCCCTACTACGCTGAGAGCATGTATCCGCCGATGGAACTCGAAGGGGTGCGCTATTACGTCAAGCCGATGAACTGCCCCTTCCATCACAAGATTTTCGCCGCCAAGCCGCGTTCGTATCGCGACCTGCCCGTGCGTCTGGCCGAGTATGGCACCTGTTACCGCTACGAAAAGAGCGGTGAGTTGTTCGGTCTGATGCGCGTGCGCTCGATGCAGATGAACGACGCCCACATCTATTGCAGCGAAGAGCAGTTCGAGCAGGAGTTTATGGCGGTGATCGACCTTTATCGCTATTACTTCGAAGTCTTCGCCATCGACAAATTCGTGATGCGCCTCAGCACGCACCACCGCAAGGGGTTGGGCAAGAAGTACATCGACAACGAACGCCTCTGGCTCAAAACCGAAGAAATGGTGCGGCGGGCGATGGACAACGGCGGCGTGCCCTATGTGGAAGTGCCGGACGAAGCCGCCTTCTACGGGCCAAAGATCGACGTGCAAATCTGGAGCGCCATCGGGCGGGAGTTTACGCTGGCGACGAATCAGGTCGATTTTGCCGTACCCGCGCGCTTCAACCTGGTTTACACCAATCGCGAGGGCAAGGAAGAGACGCCGCTCTGCATCCACCGCGCACCGTTGAGCACACACGAACGCATGATCGGCTTCCTGATCGAACACTTTGCCGGTGCGTTCCCGGTCTGGTTGGCGCCGGTGCAGGCGCGCGTGATCCCGATCACCAGCGACCACAACGACTACGCCGCGCGTCTGGCGGCAGAGTTGCAAGCCGCTGGCGTGCGCGCGGAAGCCGATCTCAGCGCCGAACGCATGAACGCCAAGATTCGCGACGCCCAGTTGATGAAAGTGCCCTACATGCTCGTCGTCGGCGACCAGGAGATGGCGGACAATACGGTGGCGCTGCGCAAGCGTGACGGCACGCGCAGCAACGGTCTGGCCTTTGGCGAGTTTCTGGCGCTCGTCAAGGAAAAGATCGCCACGCGTGCGCTAAGTTTATAGGCGTGGTACACTGGGGAAGCGAACAGACTGGCAGCCCAGGTCAACATGCTCGTTCGGTTCAACCTTGCGTGGAAACTTTATGTCTAACTACGACAGCCGTCAAGAGAGTATCGACGCCATTGTGCGACGCATCTCCGACCTTAATGAACAATCGTTGACCCAGCTCTCGCAGTACATCTCCTACCTGAAGTGGCAGGAAGAATTGTGGCATAGCCTGGTCGACGACGAGCGCGTCACCGACCCAAACCAGGCGCTGCTCTGGCAGTTCGATTTCATCGAGGCGTTCCCGGCGGCGCGCAAGGTTGCCACGCGCACGCCGCAGATGATGGAGATCAAAGTCGGTTTGGCCTCCTGCGGGCTGGTGCAGCAGATGGCAATCTGGGAGCACCCACCCGTATCAGGGGCGGCGGTCTGCGAATACACCGTGCAGGCGCCCGCCGACCTG